>DATGGL010000142.1:0-3206 GCA_035308605.1 Bryobacteraceae bacterium | reverse complement strand
GGAATCGGGAGGTTGCCGCATAGCGATGGCCAGCGTGCCGACCAATACGGCATACGCTGCCACAATGACGGCAACTATTTTCAAAAGCGGACGCATTCTGAACGGAAGCGAGAGACTCTGTCCATTATGCAACGCTTGCTGGTTGTAGTGTCGTGAATCCAGCGGTCTTCGCTTCACGTACTAACTTGTTACATGCCTATGAGCGAAGCGCCGCGTCAACAGATGCAATGCATGGAGGTGTGGGGAGGAAGCCAGCTCACCGACCAAAGCGTCGAGTTCGGCGGGCTGGATACATGGGTTTACAGCAAGCCGTACGGCGACGCGGAGCATGGCGGGGACGTGTATTACGCTTCGAGCTGCGCGACCGGGCGGATCAGCCGGCTGCTGCTGGCCGATGTGGCCGGGCATGGACATGCCGTTGCGGAGACGGCGGCGCATTTACGGACGCTGATGCGGAGATTCGTCAATCGTCTGGATCAAGCGGAGTTTGTGAAATTGTTGAACCAGGAGTTTGGGTCGCTGTCGAAGGCGGGGGCGTTCGCGACGGCGGTGGTGACCACGTTCTTTGCGCCCAGCCGGAGACTGATGATCTGCAACGCGGGTCATCCCCGGCCGCTGCTCTATCGCGCCGAAGACGGTAGCTGGAGTCTGTTGACCCACAAAAGCTCGGGGATGGCCACCGCGCCGCAGAATCTTCCGCTGGGGATGATCGACATCACGGAGTATGAGCATTTCGATGTCGAGCTGGAACCGGGCGACTGCGTGGTTACGTATACGGATGCGCTCATCGAGTCGAGCGGCGAGGACGGAGAGATGCTCGGGGAGAGCGGAGTTTTGCAGATTGTGCGGGGGCTGGGGCGGATTGAGATCGAAGCGCTGATTCCGGCGCTGCTGGGGGAGATTGTGCGAAGGAATCCAGGAAATCTGACGGACGACGACGTGACGGTGCTTGCAATGCGGGCGAATGGCCGGCAATTGCATTTCTCGATCGGCGAGAAATTGCATGCGGCGGCGCGGTTGGCCGGATCGCTGATCGGGGCAGTCCATCGCCATGCCGAGTATCCTCCGCTGCCGGATGCGCATTGGGCCAATATCGGCGGCGCGATTATTCCGGCGCTGGGCCGGAGATGGCGCGCGCCCAAAGGGGAGTGACCAGACCTGGCAGGCCGGGGACCTGCCCTACTGGCTTTCGGGCGCAGTACACTTGCATACGTGAAACATCTATTCGTGCTGGCGGGGATGTGCGCGGTTGGGCTTGCGCAGACGGATTGGCCTACGTTTGGACACGACCCGGGCGGGAAGCGGTTTTCGCCGCTGACGCAGATTAACACGTCGAATGTCACGCGGCTGACGCGGGCGTGGACGTATCATATGAAGCCCGCGAATCCGGCCTCGAATGGACGCAGTGGATCGTTCGGAGGCGCGGGCCGGGCGTGGGAGGCGACACCGCTGGTGGTAGGCGGGGTGATGTATCTGACGACTGCCTACAATCGTGTGGTCGCGCTGGAGGCGGAGACGGGCAAGGAGATCTGGTCTGCCGACGTCAAAGGCGGCGCGCCGGCGATGCGGGGGCTCGAATATTGGCAGGGAGACAAGCAGTCGCCCGCGGAGGTGTTTTTCGGCACTTCGGATGGACGGCTGATCGCGCTCAATGCGAAGACCGGAAAACCAGTGCCGGGATTCGGGAATGAAGGCGTCGTCGATATGAAGGCGGGCGTAATGAATGAATTCCCGAATTCGGTGTTCGGGCTCTCGTCGCCACCGATCGTTTATAAGAACGTCTTGATTACCGGAGCGCATGTGCAGGAGTACCCGAGCCTGGGCGCTTCCGGCGATACGCGAGGGTGGGACGCGCACACGGGAAAGCTGCTGTGGCAGTTCCACTCCGTGCCGCGGCCGGGTGAGCCGGGAAGTGAAACGTGGGAAGGAAACAGCGCGAAAGCGCGCTCCGGGACGAACGTTTGGGGGCTGATGACGGTGGACACGGCGCGCGGAATCGTGTACATGCCGCTCGGCGAGCCGACTTCGGATTACTGGGGCGGAGATCGCAAGGGAGCGAATCTGTACGGGTCGACATTGGTGGCGGCGGACGCGTTGACGGGAAAAGTGAAGTGGTATTTTCAGGCGGTTCACCACGATGTTTGGGATTATGATCTATCGGCGCCGCCGATGTTGATCGATGTTGTCCAGAACGGCAAGAAGATTCCCGCGGTTGCGCAGATGTCGAAGATGGGGCTGCTCTTCATCTTGAACCGCGAGACGGGCAAGCCAATTTTCGGTGTCGAAGAACGGCCGATTCCGACCGGCGATGTAATTGAAGGCGACCCGGGCTGGCCAACGCAGCCATTTCCCGTGAGACCGCCGGCGCTGGCGCGGAACAGCTTCAAGCGCGAAGACATCGCCAACGTGACGCCGGAGCATCACAAGTTCTGCCAGGAACTGTTCGATAAAGATGGCGGGCTGCACGCGGGCGGTCCGTACACGCATTACTCGACCAAGCCGAGCGTTATTTTCCCGAGCTCGGTGGGTGGAGGAAATTGGAATCCGTCGTCATTCGATCCGGGCTTGGGATACATGTTCATCAACACGCAGGATTTCGGAAGCCTGAATCAAATGATCAAGACGGCCGAAGGTTTATATACGAGAGTCAGCGTGGACGGCAACGGGCGATTTTGGGAACCGGAGAAACAGTGGCCGTGTAATCAGCCGCCGTGGGGGAGGATTTTCGCGGTTAACGTGAATACCGGCGAGATCGCGTGGCAGTCGACGCTGGGTATCACGGAGGGGCTGCCGGAGGACAAGCAGCGAACCGGGCGGCCCAACCTGGGAGGTTCCGTAGCGACGGCAGGCGGGCTCGTGTTTATCGGGGCGACGGATGACAGCCGATTTCGTGCTTTTGAGTCGAAGACCGGGAAGGAATTGTGGGTGACGAAGATCGACGCGAGCGCGCACACCGCGCCGATCTCCTATCAGGGGAAGGACGGTAAACAATACGTGGCGGTTACCGGCGCGGGCGGCGGGTATTTGAACGACCGGTCAAGCGCGGATACGGTGATCGCGTTCGCGCTGCCTTAGCTGCATTATTGGCCACGAATGGACGCGAATGAACACGAATCGGCGCAGATGGTAGAGTATTCTTTTACCAAAACAATGAGCACTGATCACGGTTTAAAGATCCGCCCCGATGGGGCGCTGGACTTTCTTGC
>DATGGL010000141.1:0-12378 GCA_035308605.1 Bryobacteraceae bacterium | reverse complement strand
TGAGAAGGGAGTGATGGCGGCCACGGACACTCAAACGAGATTCCAGATGTTGATCGAGGAGCACAAACGAATCCTCTTTAAAGTCTGCAATTCGTATTGCCGCAACCGCGACGACCGCGAGGATCTCGCGCAGGAGATTATCGTCCAGCTATGGCAGTCGTTCGCGTCGTTCGATCCGAGCTACCGCTTCTCGACGTGGATGTATCGAATTGCTCTGAATGTCGCCATTTCTTTTTACCGCCGCGAAAGCACCCGCGCGCGCTACGTCTTGTCGTCCGAAGAGCGCGTCTGGAGCGCTGCCGATGAAGCCGCGGCATCCACGGAAGACGTTCGCGTTTTATACCAGTTCATCGAGCGGCTCGATCCGCTGCACAAGGCGCTAGTCCTGCTCTATCTGGATGGGCACAGCTACCAGGAAATCGCCGAGGTGCTGGGCATTACAGCGACGAACGTCGCCACGAAAATCGGCAGATTGAAACAGAAACTAAGGAGTACGCCATGATCGACCTGGATGAGATGAAGGAGAAATGGATCGAGTACGACCGGCGGCTGAATGAGAGCCTCGCGCTGAATCGCCAGTTATTGAACGCCGTAAAGCTGAACGGCGCGCGATCCGCCCTGGGGCGGATGAAGATATTCGCCGCGCTCGAAGCCGTCACGTGGCTGGGATGGATGGTCGTGCTCGGCCGCTTTATTTACGAAAACATTGCGCTGCCGAGATTCGCCCTGCCGGGAATCATGCTCGATGCGATCGCCTTGGGAAACCTGGTCGCCTTGATCCGGCAGATCGCGGCCATTGGCGATATAGGTTACGGCGAACCAGTCACTCAGCTCCAGAAGAGGGTCGAGGCGTTGCGCATTTCGAGAATCCGGCGCGTCCAGGCCAACCTGTTGGCCGGAATGCTAGCCTGGATTCCGCTGTTCATCGTGGCGCTGTGGGGATGGTTCCGGGTCGACACATATCGTGCCTTCGACCGCGGGTGGTTGATCGAGAACCTGGCGTTCGGATTGGCGCTGATCCCGCTATCGATCTGGGTGTCGAAAAAGTACGGCGACCGAATGAGCCAGAGGCCCATCATCCAGCGCCTGATGCAAGACCTCGCCGGCCGCAACCTGAACGCGGCCGCGCGGTCCCTCGCGGAGCTTTCACAATTCGAGCAGGACAGTTAGCCACGAATGCACACAAGTAAATCTGAAACTTTTACACCTTCGCCGGATCCCGCTTCTCCGGATGGAATCCTAACTCCGCGATCGCGACTTCGGCGCGCCCGGCCTCGATGGCGCCCGTCCGCGCCAGAGCCGACAAGGTCGCCTGGGCGATCGCTTCAGCGGAAATCTCGAAGAAACGCCGCAAATATTCGCGATTCTCGCTGCGGCCGAAGCCGTCCGTGCCGAGCGTATTCAGACGCCCCGTCAGCCACGGCGCGAGCTGATCGGGCACTGCTTTCACGTAATCGCTGGACGCCACGATCGGTCCGGGCGCACCTTCCAGCACCTTCACGATGTGCGGCGTCTTCCGCTCAGCCGACGGATGCAGCCGGTTCCAGCGTTCCACCGACAGAGCGTCGCGGCGCAGCTCGTTATAGCTGGTGACCGACCAGACATCGGTCGGGATCTGGTAGCGCTCTGAAAGAATCTGCTGCGCGCGCAGCGCTTCATTCAGGATCGACCCGCTGCCGAACAACTGCGCCATCGCGGGGCCTTGCTCCGCCGCGCGATATTTGTAGATGCCTTTGAGAATGCCCTCGCGAATGCCTTCGCCTTCCGGCATCGGCGGCTGTGCATAGTTTTCGTTGTAGACGGTGATGTAGTAGAAGCGATCTTCCATCTCCTGATACATGCGCCGGATGCCGTCCTGAATAATGACGGCGAGTTCGTAGGCGTACGCCGGATCGTAGGTCGCGCAGGTCGGGATCATGCTCGACAAGATCGGGCTGTGGCCGTCCTGATGCTGCAATCCCTCGCCGAGCAGCGTCGTGCGCCCGGCGGTTCCACCCATCAAGAATCCTTTGCCGCGCTGATCGGCGAACGCCCAGATCAGATCGCCGACGCGCTGGAACCCGAACATCGAATAGTAGATGTAAAACGGGATCATCGGCACGCCGTAGTTGGCGTACGCGGTCCCTGCGGCCGTGCAAGACGCCATGGAGCCCGCTTCGGTAATGCCTTCCTCCAGAATCTGTCCGTTTTGGGCTTCCTTGTAATACAGCAGAACATTCGCGTCGACGGGTTTGTAGCGCTGGCCCTGGCTTGCGTAGATTCCATATTCCCGGAACAGCGATTCCATACCGAAGGTCCGCGCTTCGTCGGGGACGATCGGCACCACCAGCTTGCCGATCTCAGGATCCTTCATCAGACTCTTCAATACGGCGACGAACGCCGAGGTCGTGGACGCTTCGCGCCCGCGCGAGCCGACCAGGGCATCCTGGAACAATTCGAGCGGCGGCGCCTTCACTTCTATCTTTTTCACGTGGCGCTTCGGGAGAGAACCGCCCATCGCCTGGACGCGCGATTTCAGATATTTCATCTCCGGCGAATCTTCGGCCGGCCGGAAGAAGTCGATGTGCTCCACGGCTTCGTTCGAAAGCGGAATCTCGAAGCGATCGCGCAGCTTGATCAAGGCCGAACTGTCCAGCTTCTTCTGTTGATGCGCGGTGTTGCGCCCCTCGGCGATCTCGCCCAGGCCGTAGCCTTTCACCGTCTTCGCCAGGATCACGGTCGGCTGGCCGGTGGTTTCGACGGCACGCTTATAAGCGTTGAAAACTTTTTCGGGATCGTGGCCGCCGCGGCGCAGATTCCAGATGTCGTCGTCCGTCAGGTGCTCGACGAGTTTCAGCAGCTCCGGATACTTGCCAAAAAATTCTTTTCGGATAAACGCCCCGTCATGGGCGCGGAAGCTTTGATACTCCCCGTCGACGCATTCGTGCATCCGTTTCAGCAGCAGCCCGGTGGAATCGCGGGCGAGAAGATCGTCCCAGCCCGTTCCCCAAATCAGTTTAATGACGTTCCAGCCGGCTCCTCGAAACGCCGATTCCAGTTCCTGAATGATGCTGCCGTTGCCGCGCACCGGGCCATCCAGCCGCTGCAAGTTGCAATTCACGACGAAGATCAGATTGTCGAGTTTCTCGCGCGAAGCCAGCGTCAACGCGCCCAGCGATTCGGGCTCATCGCACTCGCCGTCACCCAGGAATCCCCAAACTTTACGCGGCGACGCCGGAATGATGCCGCGATTCTCCAGATACTTCTGGAACCGCGCCTGATAGATGGCCGAAATCGGGCCCAGGCCCATGGAAACCGTCGGAAACTGCCAGAAGTCCGGCATCAGCCAGGGGTGTGGATAAGAAGACAACCCGGGTTGCTCGCGCAGCTCATGCCGGAAGTTTTCCAGATGCCGGTCGTTCAGCCGGCCTTCGAGAAACGCCCGGGCATAAACGCCGGGCGAAGCGTGGCCCTGAAAGTAGACGAAGTCGCCGGCTTGATCCCCATGCGACCCATGAAAAAAGTGGTTGAACCCGACCTCGAACAGCGTCGCCGACGAAGCATACGTTGCCAGGTGGCCGCCGATATTGGCGTCGTACTTATTCGCCCGAACCACCATCGCGGTCGCGTTCCAGCGGGTGAGGCTCTTGATGCGGCGCTCCATCGCGCGATCGCCCGGATAAGCCACCTGCTCCTCGGGCGGAATCGTATTTATGTAAGGCGTGTTCAGACGGAGCGGCGGTTGCACGCCAAGATTGGCGGCCCGTTCCATCAGCCGTTCCAGAAGGTAGCTGGCCCGGTCGGGCCCGGTCTCGTCGATGATTTCGTCTAACGCCTCAATCCATTCGGAGGTTTCCTGAGGATTGAGGTCGTCCGGAGCTTGCACTTTGGCTTTGAGCATGGGGTAAATACCAAGGTACCGCCTTGCCGAAGATCCCGGCAACCGGGCTAATTACCTTACGCCTGCCGTGATAAAGGGCAGGACCCGCTTACTGGCGTGCGCGGTTCAGTGGTGTGGGCCGCGGATCACATCGGCGGTACCGAACCGCGCGCGACAGCAAGCGGGTCCGTAACACGGTCGCATGCTATTCTGGAATTTTTTCAGATGTTCCGCCTTCGTTCCGCAGTACTTTTCCTGATTTTTCTCCCCCTGTTCGCCCAACAGGAACCCTTTCGCTTCATCGCGATCGGCGACACCGGCTCGGGCTCCCCGGCGCAGCAACGCGTGGCCGATCAGATGTGGGATCGCATGCAGACGCATCCTTTCCGCCTGGTGGTGATGCTGGGCGATAACATTTATGGCAATCACGAGGTCGCGGGCGGCGGCGATCCGCGATTTTTTCATGCGAAGTTCGACTTGCAATATGAGCGCTTCCAGGAGCGCGGCGTCGTATTTCACGCGGCCGTCGGGAACCACGACATGCAGACCAACCACGCGCAGGCGGAAATCGACGACCAGAAGCGCTTCGGGATCCTCGGTCCGGACGGGTATTATAAATTCTCGTCGCCGGAGAACTTCAACGTGAGTGGGAAACCGCTGATGGAGTTCTTCGCGATCAATTCAGAGCTGCGGGGCGAAAAGATGAAGCGCCAGGTCGAATGGCTTCGCGGCGAGTTGGAAAAATCCCAAGCGGTCTGGAAGGTTGTATTTCTTCACCATCCGCTGTACACAGTGCGCGGCCAGCACGCTCCCGCGCTGGTCCTGCGCGGAATGATCGAGGAAAGCATGAAGAAGAACCACGTGCAGATCATTCTGGCGGGTCACAATCACTTTTACGCCAGGATGAAGCCGGTGAACCAGATGGTGCAGTTAATCTCCGGCGGCGGCGGACGGCATCTGGCATTTCCCTTCAGTGACCGCTGCGCCGAAATCTCTGCGCGTCGGTATCACTTCACTGAAGTGGAAGTGTACCGCGATAAAGTCCACGTTACGGCGATCGATCAGTACGGGGATACGTTCGATGAAAAGTCGATCGACGCGGACTATCTGAAGACCCCGGCCAAGGGCTGCCCGATCCGGTAAAGTTATGGCCGCAGATGCACGTTCGACCCGCTTACTAGCGCGCGCGGTTCTGTGCCGCTTCCTACGGTCGTGGCCCGGTAAGCCGCTGATCCGGGAGAGCGCCGACACCGAACCGCGACCAAAAAGGGAGCGGGTTTCGTACTTTCACGCAGACTCCGCAGTGAGGCGGCCGCGACACTTTATCTGATCCGCGTTCATCGGCGTGCATCTGCGGCCCACTCAGAGCCCTTTTTTCTCGACGATCTCGGCCACCGTGCCGTCCATGTCTTCGATGCGGAGCTTGATCGATTTGCGTGCATCGATGGCCGCTTCGCTCAATTCGAAACGCGCGCCGTCCATGCGGTCCACGGTTTGCCGGGCGGAGATCTTGTCGCGAATGGACAGAACGTCGTTGTACTTCGGTCCGATGATTTTGTCGTATTTGAAGACGTTGTCGATATCGGCCTTCGAAATCGACATTCCCGTGACCGGCTCGCCCGAAGCCGGCTCCAGAATCAGTTCCACGTTCTTCACGACGAATTGAACGTCGGAAGGATTCTTCGCGCGAAAATCCAGAACGACAATCGACGCGTTGGGATTCAGCGACAGCACCCGCACGTGAAGAACGCGCCCGTCGATCTCCAGATGCGCGCCTTTGGTCGACATCAAGGTCACGCCGATGCCCGCGGCCACTACCGCCAGTCCGATTCCCAGAAACATCCAGAATTGCTTGGTCACTTTGTCAGTCGCCCATGAGCCGGCCGTACGGCTGCAAACTGCTTACGTTATCAAAAACAGCCTTGATGCCGGCGGTCAACGGGATGGCGAGCAGCAGGCCGATTCCGCCCCACAGCATTCCCCAGAACATCAGCCCGATGGTGACCACCAGCGGGTTCAGGTGCACGCGCGCGCCGACAAATTTTGGATACAGAAGATTCAGCGCGAACAGATGCAGCATGCTCACGCTGACGGCCAGGAACAGATACACGGCCGGCTCATTCGATTTGGGAAGCGCCGCGATCATGGGAGGAATCATCGCCAGCGGCAATCCAACGTACGGAATCAGGCTCAAAAATCCGCTCAACGGACCGACCACCAGCCAGTACGGCAGCTTCACGGCGGCGAACAGAATGGAGCTTGCCAGGCCCAGCACCAGCCCCAATAGAAAATTTCCGATCACGTAGGCGCGAACCATATCGCCGACACCGGCCCAGGCATGCTCGGCGGCGTAACGGGCGTCGCCGTCGAAGAGATACAGAAATCGGGAGCGCAGATGATCGCGCCAGCTCAGCAGGAAGTACACCAGAAACGGCACGAAAGACGCCATCAGCAAAACGTTATAAAACGAGCTCAGATACGTCGTCAGATAGGTGACGAAATTGGTCGGTTCGGGACGCACGCGGACTTCCTGGATCGCGGGCGGTTGCTGGGCTTGCTGCTGCGGCGGCGGTGCAGCTTTATTTCGCTTTCCACGAGCCGATGCCGGAGCGGGCGCCTCCGGGGGCGGCGGATTCCGATCCTGAAAACGCTTGGGAATCAGCGTCTGGTAGGTTTTCTCTTCAAACCGCTCAATCCGGCCGGAAGCGTTATCGACGATTTCGTTGATTCGCTCGCCGTAAGCCGGCAGATCGTCCATCATGGCCAGGGATTGGGTGTACAAACCCAGCCCGGCCAGATACAGGAACATCAGGCTGATGCTGCACACAGCGAAGCTGGCAAAGCCGCGCGGCAGGCGCATTTTCATGAAAAACTCGACGATGGGATCCAGAAGGAAGGCGATCATCGAGGCGATGATTACGGTAATGAAGAAGATCCGCCCGTAGTACAGCATGGCGATCGCCGCCCCCAGCGCGAGGATCCGGAAGCCTGTAAAAACGGTTTTCTGCGCGGATGAAACGGGCGCGACCACTTGCTATCAATATAATTGGGAGGAACGTGGAATACCAGACGAAACCACCGAAAGGCCGAATTCTGGCGCTCGATCTGGGGAAAAAGCGGATTGGATTGGCATTGAGCGATCCCCTGGGGATTACCGCGCAGGGTCTGCCCACTTTAGAACGCACCCGGATCCGTGAGGATCTGGCCGCGCTGGCGAATCTAATCCAGGAGCGCGAAGTAACGTTGATTCTGATGGGGCATCCGCTGCACATGAGCGGAGCGGAAGGCCGCCAGGCCCTGTATTCCCGTGAATTCGCGGAACGATTGGCGAAGGTGTCCGGGAAAGAAGTCAAATTCTGGGATGAACGCCTTACTACGGTGGAGGCGCAGCGCGTATTGCGCCAAAGCGGGATCGGCATCGAGAAACGAGCGCGCGCGGTCGACCAGTTATCCGCCGTGATTCTGCTTCAAAGCTTTCTCCACGATGGTACGGTAGATCCCGAATTTGACGGGGAGACATACGATTGAAACGCGCGGTTGCGATCGTCGCGGTTTTGGCGCTGACGCTGGTCGTCGCCGTGGCATTTTCGCTGTTCGAGCCCTACCGCGGCTTTCACGGCGAAACGTTCGTCCGGTTCGATCGCGGGACGGGAACGCTCGACATGGGCAGGACGCTGGCGCAGGCGGGCGTGATCCGCTATCCCTGGCAGTTCTGGATCGAACGGCTGAAGCAACCCAATGCCCGGCTGCAGGCAGGCGAATATCGATTCCGTGCGGTCGCGACCGTAGGCGAAGTGTTTGGCCGGATCGCCCGTGGCGACGTTTATTTTTTCGAATTTACGGTTCCCGAGGGCAGTAACATGTTCGACATCGCGCATGCTCTTGAAGCCGCGGGCGCGATGCGGGCGGACGAATTTCTGCGGGTCGCCGAGGACCCGGCGCCGGTTCGCGATCTGGCTCCGTCGGCAAAGAGCCTGGAAGGTTATCTGTTCCCGTCTACCTATCGCCTGTCGCACTCGACCACCGCACCCGAGCTGTGCCGTCTGATGACGGATCAGTTCCGGAAACAGTGGAAGAAACTGGCGGCCGGACACCTCAACGTTCAGGAAACCGTTACGCTGGCTTCGCTGGTCGAAAAAGAGACAGGCGTTCCGAGCGAACGTCCTCTGGTAGCGGGCGTATTCACGAACCGTCTGACCAAGGGCATGCGCCTGGAATGCGATCCGACGACCATTTATGCGGCGCTGCTCGAAAACCGGTACCGCAACGCGATTCATAAATCCGATCTGGCGAGCCAGAATCCGTACAACACGTATCAGCACGCGGGCCTGCCGCCAGGGCCGATCGCCAACCCGGGCGCGGATGCGATCGAGGCCGCGCTGCATCCGGCGGAAACGGAATATCTGTATTTCGTCGCCAAACCGGGCGGGGGCGGCCATCAGTTTTCGACGAGCTTAGCCGCGCATGCCAAAGCCACCCAGTCGTATAGAAAAGACGTCCGAAAAAAGCCGCGGAAAGCGAGCTGAGCTCGCGCGCTGGATTGCGGAGACGCAGCCGGCAGTAATCGGCGAAGACGAGTTCGATCGACTGCGGCGCGCGCTCGCGCCCGTTTCCGAAAATTATTTGCGCAGGCTGCTGCGGGAAGCAGGCATTCCACTCGATCCTCTGATCGAAGGCGTCCGGCAGACGTCTTTCGGCGAACTCGAATCCACACTGCTGGCGCTGCTCGATGAATATGAGAAAGGCGATGGCGCGCGGCGGGCCGAAGTGCGGCGCCTGGTGATCGTCGCGAAAGATCACGCGCGCTGGGCGGCTCGCGATCCGGAAAAGCGTCCGGACAAAGAGGAAATGATCCTGTGGATGGTCACGTGGCTCGAAAACCCTCCGGTATTTCGCGACTGGGTGACGCTACGTCGCAAGCGGATGTGAAGAAAGAGTACGATCCACCGCTCCCTGTGGTCGCGGCTCGGTGCCGGCAATACGGTGCCATCATGACATACGCAGCGGGGCGGCACCGAGCCGCGCGCGGCAGCAAGCGGGTGCCGACGTGTCCCTCTTCCCGCCTCCTAGGCGAATCAATTTAGTCCCGGAATGTCCAAGGGCGCTATTGCGCGGGGAGATTTTCGAGTTTATACTGCTGTTTTTGATGGCTCAGGCAATGGCGTTTCGGGAAGAGATCGATCCGCTGGCGCCGCAGCGAGAGGCGGCGCTGTTTTATGGCCTCTTTTTGCGCGGTCATTCCGCCGAAGCCTTGCGCCGCGATATCGATGTTCCCAAGAAGCTGCTCGACAAGATGATGCGCCGCCATCGTAATGAACTGGCGATGAAAGAGAAGCTGCGCCGCGTCTATCATTACCGCAAGCAGGTGCTCGCGGTTTTCGACGAACTGGTCACGCGCGAAAAGATCCGCGAACGGATTCAATAAATAGCCTGGGTTTAAAGCGGAGCCGGCAGGTGCAATTGCGCCTTCGCGAGCGCCTGATCCAACATGTTCGCGGCTTCGCTTTCATTCATCCGCCGCGACGTCGAAAACTCCGTGATCAGCATGTGCCGGGCGCGGTCCAGCATCTTTTTCTCACGGAAGCTGAGCGGCTTCTGCATTTGCAGCGTCAGCAGGCTCTTCATCACTTCCGCGACGGCCAGAAGACTGCCGTTCTTCATCTTCTCGGTGTTTTCCTTGAACCGGTCTTTCCAGTCCTGGTGGCGCCGGCAGCGGCCTTCGGAAAGGAAACTGACTACGCGAGCCACGTCCCCATTGCGAGTCACGCGGCGCAATCCCAGATCGTCCACGTGCGAGAACGGGACCAGCACAGTCAGGCTGTTGTACGTGAGCCGCAGCAAATAAAAGCGTTCATAATGACCCGCAAAAGCCCGGCTGCTGATGTTTTCGATAGTGGCGACGCCGTGGTTGGGGTAAACGATCTTCTCACCGACTTGAAAAGTCATGCGTGAAACCCGCGCCTTTAGAAGAGAATTACATCCCGTCCGTTACCATGTTACCGGCCCCGGCCGGGAACAGGCAAAGAGAATCTTAATCTGACTTCAATGCAGTGTCAACAAGAAAGTGGCAGATTGGATACCCGCGATTAACGTACTAAGGACTAAGGGCTTACGCGTTAAGTCCTGTAACCAGATAGCGAATCGGTTAGGATGAGAAGACATCCGATGGAAACCGCCAAAGTGGACCTGAAGAAGACCGTTCACCTGCCAAGAACCGATTTTTCGATGAAGGCGAATCTGGCTCAACTGGAGCCTAAGCTGCTCGCGCATTGGGCCGAAACACGGCTATACCATCGGATTCGCGAATCGCGCGCCGGGCGGCCAATGTATGTGTTGCATGACGGCCCGCCTTACGCCAATGGCAACATCCACCTGGGCACGGCTTTCAACAAAGTGATCAAGGACTTCATCGTCAAGATGAAGACCATGGCCGGCTACGATTCGCCTTACGTGCCAGGCTGGGACTGTCACGGGCTGCCGATTGAGATCCGGGTCGACGGCGAGCTGGGGCCCAAGAAGGCCCAGATGTCTGCGGTTTCGGTGCGCGCGGCCTGCCGGAAGTACGCCGAAAAATACCTGGATTTGCAGCGCAAGTCCTTTATCCGTCTGGGTGTACTAGGGCGCTGGGAAGATCCCTACATGACCATGAGCGCCGGGTACGAAGCGGTAATCGCCGGCGCTTTCGTGGACTTTCTGGATCGCGGCTTTGTGTACAAGGGACTGAAGCCGGTCAATTGGTGCATCCATGACCGGACCGCGCTGGCTGAAGCGGAAGTTGAGTATGAGGATCACTCCAGCCCGTCGATCTGGGTCCGATTCGCGCTGACATCCGACCCTGCCGCGATTTCGCCCGCGCTCGCCGGAAAGCGGATCTGGGGGTTGATATGGACGACCACGCCCTGGACGATTCCGGCAAATATGGCGATCGCGTACCACCCCGAATTCACGTACGTAGCAGCAGCGGTCGGCGAGGATGTTTATGTCGTCGCAAAAGACCTGCTCGCCGCGACTGCTGAAGCATGCGGCTGGGAATCGCCGAAAGTTCTGGCGGAATTTCCGGGCGAGGTAATGAACGGCACGGTCTTCCAGCACCCGTTATTCGAACGGAAATCGGTGGGAATTTTGGGCGATCACGTGACGCTTGAGCAAGGCACCGGAGCCGTCCACACAGCTCCCGGTCATGGCCAGGAGGATTTCGATATCGGCCGCGCGAACGGGATCGCCGTCTTCTGTCCCGTGGACGGCGCAGGAAAATTCTTTCATGCCGAAGGCGCCGACGGCCGCTTGCCCGAAGAGATCATCGGCAAAACCGTCTGGGAAGCGAATCCGATCATCATCGATCTGTTAACCAAAGCCGGCGCGCTGTCGGCCATGCGGAAGATTGAGCATAGTTATCCGCACTGCTGGCGCTGCCACAATCCGACCATTTTCCGGGCGACCGAGCAGTGGTTCATCGGCATGGAGCGCAACAATCTGCGGCAGAACACGCTCGACGCGATCAAGAACGTGAAATGGATTCCGGGCTGGGGCGAGGAGCGCATGTCGAACATGATCGCCTCGCGCCCGGACTGGTGCATCTCGCGCCAGCGTGTGTGGGGCACGCCGATCATCGTGTTTTATTGCGAAGGCTGTCAGGAACAGGTGACCGATCGGAAGATTCTGGATCGCGTGGTGGATCTGTTCCGGGTGCATACTTCCGATATCTGGTACGCGAAGACGGCGGCTGAACTGATGGGACCGGACGCGAAATGCGCGAAGTGCGGCGGCACTTCTTTCCGGAAAGAGAACGACATCATCGACGTATGGTTCGAATCCGGATGCAGCCA
The DNA here is from genome assembly GCA_035308605.1 of Bryobacteraceae bacterium. Taxonomy (GTDB): domain Bacteria; phylum Acidobacteriota; class Terriglobia; order Bryobacterales; family Bryobacteraceae; genus Palsa-187. The sequence goes on along the minus strand of DATGGL010000141.1, from coordinate 693 downwards.
TCTGGCGACGCTGACTCCGGCGAATCATCTCCCGTGGCCGTCGAATATGTATCTGGAAGGCGGCGATCAGCATCGCGGATGGTTCCATAGTTCGCTGCTGGTAGGCGTGGCGCTCAAGGGCGCGGCGCCCTATCGCGAATGCGCGACGCACGGCTGGACGCTCGACGAGCATGGCCACGCGATGCACAAATCCAAAGGCAATTCGATTGAGCCCGAGGAGATCATCAAGAAAGGCGGCGCGGATCTGCTGCGGCTGTGGACCGCATCGGTCGAGTTCAGCGAAGATGTCACGCTGTCGAACACAATCCTCGATCGCTTGGTTGAGGCGTATCGCAAGCTGCGCAACACGTTCCGGTATGCGCTCGGGAATCTGTACGAATTCGATCCGGTTCGGGACTCCGTGCCGGTGGAAGAAATGCTGGAGATCGACCGCTGGGCTCTCGCGCGAGCGGAAGATCTCGTCCGCCGATGCCGGGCGGCGTACGATGAGCTGGCGTTTCACAAAGTCTACCGGGCGATCTACGATTTCGCGGCGACCGATTTGAGCGCGATCTATTTCGACGTTCTCAAAGACCGGCTGTACACGTCGGCGACGCGCAACATCCGGCGCCGCAGCGGACAGACGGCTTTGTATCGAATCCACTATGCGCTGACCCGTTTGGTTGCTCCGCTGCTTTCGTTCACGGCGGAAGA
>DATGGL010000140.1:0-16935 GCA_035308605.1 Bryobacteraceae bacterium | reverse complement strand
CTGGAGCCGTCGGGAGAGAGCTGGACCACTCCGACCGATCGAAGCTTGAGCAAATCAGTGGACTGGAAGTTTGCTGGAAGCGCCGCCGTGGAGCAGAGCGCTAGAAGAAAAAAACTTCGGTGCATGGGTCACACAGTATCGGGCGGGGTGGGGTTGCGTCAAGTGTGATTGTGTCGATCCGCGTTCATCGGCGGCCCAACAATATGCTCTAAGATCGTTAGAGAGGGCACACCTTTTGGCGCTGGTCTTTTTGTTGGTCGTTCTGTTGGTAGTAGTGATCGCGATTGTGCTTGCTGTCATGCCGACGCAGCGCATCGTCGAGTGGATGACCAAAGGCGATAAAAAGAAATAGCTGGGTGCCGGATCTTCGGCAGGTCTCACTCAGAGCCTTACGGTATTTGGTTGGGTAACGTTTTCGGCCCAACGACGTATTAATAAGTGAGACGCGAAGTTTACGAGACACAATTTACGCTAACTTCACGCCCACAACTATTTGTTTCAATACCTTGAGGAGAATTCAAGAACCATGAAGAAGATGATGATGGCTTTCGCTACGTTTGCGCTTGCCGTTGCCAGCGCCTCGCCGCGCTACCACGTAAAGATTTATGACGAAACGTGGGCTGGTGGTAACGAATTGAAGCCGGGTGAATATACGGTCGAAATGCAGGGCGATAAGGCGGTGTTCAAGTCCGGCAAGACCGTGGTGGAAGCGCCGGCCAAGATGGAAGAAAACGAGCGCAGGTACGATAGCACCGCTGTGCGAATCAACCACGAAAAAAAGATCGAGACCATCGAGTTCGGTGGAACCAAGTCGCGGATCGTGCTCCAGAGCGGCGTGCCGACTGGAGAATAATTACGCTAGCTGTTCCATTTGTGCGATGTGATTGAGATCGTGGCCGGCCATGGTTTCTACGATCGTCTGGAGCGTCATGGCTCCGCGTTCGGGATGCGTGACCGGCCTTTTCAGTTCTTCCGCGCCGATCGAGTTTAGAAGCGCGATGTTCCAGCGGCGGGCGGCGGAGAATGCATCGAGCGCGGTTTGCGCGGTCATGGCGGATGATCCATACGGCTTGGCCCATGCATCCTGATCGAAGGGCTGGAGGGTCGGGTTCGGCTCAGCCAGAGTCTGGCGGATGCGGAAGCCGAAGGCGATTTCGCAGTCAGCGAGATGGCAGACGATCATGCGCGGGCTCCACTTGCCGGGGGCGGGAATCTTTTCCACGTCGAGCTTCTTTGCCAGCGCTTCAACTTTTGCGGGCGTTTGTTTGATTACTTCGCGCGGATTCGCAGAACCCAGGTGAGTCGCGTAAGGGTTGGTCATGCGCTATTTTACCTTGCCGTGCGTGTGAGGCCATGCACTTACGGTTAGCCGGCGGATTGAAAAACGGGCGGGGACCTGCTCACTATCGTGCGCGGTTCGGCGCCGCCTCTAGCTTGAATGGAATTCCTGGCCGAAATCGCGGATGATGACGCGATCCGGCGACGGGCCCGCGGCGGCGAGTAACCGCTCGAGCGGCTCCGTGCGCGGTTCGCGGCTCAAGTCGAAGGTGCGGTGATGAATGGGCAGGATGTGTTCGCCTCCGGCGTGATTCGCCATAGCCATCGCCTGTTCAGGGTTGCAGTGGGCGCGGATCCAGGGGTCATACGCTCCGATGGGCATGATCGCAAGATCCACTGGTTTTGAAGTGCGGATAAAGCGGAAGTTTTCGGTGTAGGCTGTGTCGCCTCCGAAGACGACACGGTAGCGGCCGGATTCGATCAGGTAGCCATTGTAGGAGCGATACGTATCGTTGCGCATGCGAGCTCCCCAATGGTTCACCTGAAAGGCTCGAATCGATGCAGGGCCCACTTGCGCGCGTTCATTCCAGCGGAGTTCCTGGACGGATGCGTACCGCTTCGGCCGCAGGAGATCGCTGGTGTTGGTTGCGGTGACCACGGTGGTTTGCGGATGTTCTAGGGTGCGCAGGCTCGGGATGTCGAAGTGATCCATGTGAGCATGCGAGAGCAGAATCAGATCGGGACGCGGAAGATCGGCGAGGGGAGCCGCAGGAGCGATCAGGCGCTTCAGGCCAAGCGTGACGATTCCGAGGCTGATGCCGATGCGGGTGCTGAAGACGGGGTCGGTCAGGATGCGAAATCCATCGATCGAAAGCATTACGGTGCTGAGGCCAATCCACGTCGCGTGCAGACCTTGGGCGGGCCACTCGGCGACTTGCGGCTTTCTGGGAGCGGGTTCGACGTCGCGCTTTATGTCGGCGGAAACGCGCTGCCAGAAAGCGGGGGCCATTTCATAGGCAAATGCGGCAAGTGTTCCGATGCCTGCCAGGCCTCCTCCAACTACGGATCGTCTCTTTAGAAGCTGCGGGGTCAACACGCTCTATCAGACGCGCGCAGGGCGCGGCGGGATTCAATTCCCATGTTATAACGAGCAGGTGGGACCGCGCTTTCGAGAACGAAATAAAGCTACTTACCGGCTGGCGCACTGGCCGATCTGGATCTTCGTTTTCTTTATTGCGCCAGGGCCGCTGACCTTCGATCTGTTCGAGCACGGATTCGATCCGAGGATGGCCGCATGGCTTTTTGCGGTGCTCTTGGGCACGGGTATCGCTGGATTTCGCGGACGGCTGCCGGGAGTTGAGCCGCGGCCGTATATTTTGCGGTTCACCGAGGACAAACCGAATCCGATGTACCGGCGGATTTGTTATACGTTCGCGTGGTGCGATCTGATTTCGTTCGCGGTCCTGAATTTGGCGGGATTGATTTACGCGGTGGCAACGGGGGCGTGGAGGCTCCGGCAGATTTACGATTACGCGTATTTTCCGCTGGCGGGGATCGTGCTGATATGCGGGTTGTGCGGATGGTTGCCGCGAGTTCGCGCGTCGACGAAGGGCGAGGGCACGGAGCGGCGGTATTTTTACGGATCGGTCTGGGCGGTTTGCGCGGCAGAACCCGTGCTCGGATTGTTGTGGAAGACATTGCCGCGGACACACGAAGCGGACATTGCGAAGCTGGCGGTCTTCGTGGGTATTCTGGCGGCTGTCGGGTGGATCGCACATCTCGGGAAATTGCCGCGGACGCGCGAGATCGTGGCAGGGGAATGGGCGGTCTCGGATTGATTGTTTTTGGGCTGGTGGCTGGCGTTTTCGTGCTGGCCGGGCTGGTTTTTCAGGCGTTGGGGCTGGCGCGGGATCGCAAGAGATTTCCTCCGCCCGGGAGGATGGTCGAGGCCGGAGGCGCACGGCTGCATGTCGACTGCGAGGGTGAGGGGCGCGCGGTCGTCATCTTCGAGGCTGGGATTGCGGCGACTTCACTGAGTTGGAAACTGGTGCAGCCACAGGTGGCGAAGTTCGCGCGAACCGTGAGCTACGATCGGGCGGGTCTGGGGTGGAGCGAGGCTTCGTCGAAACCGCGATTGGTAACGGAGCTTGTAGAAGAACTGCGGTGTGGGCTCGCGGATGTTGGCGGGCCACGGGTCGTCGTCGCGCATTCGTTCGGTGGATTGATCGCGATGGCGTATGCTTCGCGCTATCCGGCCGAGGTTGCGGGCCTGGTGCTCGTGGATCCCGTCGGGCTCGCCGAATGGGCATCGCCAACGGAGGCGCATCGGCGGATGCTGCGGCGCGGGATTTTTCTCTCACGATGCGGCGCGGTACTGGCGCGACTGGGAGTAGTGAGACTCGCACTGGACCTGCTGGCCGGCGGATCGCGGAAAGGGCCGCAGATGATCGCGCGGGCAAGCAGCGGGCGGAGCGGGGCGGCGTTTACCGAAAGAATGGTCGGCGAGATTCGAAAATTGCCGCGCGAGCTTTGGCCGATGATCCAGGCGCATTGGTGCGATCCAAAATGTTTCGATACGATGGGCCGGTACTTGAAGGCGCTGCCGGAGAATGCGGTTGGCGTGTTGGATTCGAAGATCGGGGTGCCGGTGATCGTATTGTCGGCGGGAAATGCGAGTGCAGGGCAACGGGGGGATCATGAACGGATTGCCCGGGAGTCCGCGCAGGGACGTATGGAGATTGTCGAAGGGTGCGGGCATTGGGTGCAGCTCGATCGGCCGGAGGCAGTGGTTCGAGCAGTGAGGGAGGTCACCGAGACTTCGAGCTTTGGGGTCTAACGGCGTTGCGGTCCGGTTGGTGCGCTTCGTATCACGAGCGTGGTTCGCGATGAACGTTCCAGTTCTTTAATTTGAAGCGCGTGCCGCCGCAGAATGGCTTCCACTTGAGAAGTCCGGTAATTGCAGTTTTTCAGTTGCACGACTTTAGGCGGAGCGCCGCGGGACTTGGCCAAGCTGAGGAAGTCGGAGTCGGCCGTTACTACCGTGAAGCCGTCGGCGGCCGCATGTTCCCAGATCTGCTCATCTGGCGTGAATCGGGCGAGACCGGTCTCAAAGACGTGAACAGAACCGGGGAAGAGATCCGCGAGCCGATGAACGAGCTTGGGAGACAGATTTGCGTCAAAGAGGAGCTTCAACGCGACTTACGCGCTCGGCCGGATTGCGAAGCGTAGGCGTAGACGGCCGGGAAGTCGGCTTTTTCGAGATACGGGTAATCCTGGAGGATTTCATCCTCTGTCATGCCGGACGCGAGCAGGTCCAACACGTCCCATACCGTGATGCGGAGACCGCGGATGCAGGGCTGACCGGATCGCTGGCCGGGGAGGATGGTGATCCGGGCGAGATCGGTCTTGTCAGTTGCGGACACACCTACATTATCTGTCATTCCGATTGTTCCGCATACTGTCCTCAACGATAGCCACGCAAGCCGGCCAACCACAAGTTCGAGTTGATTCAAAGATTTCGACACAGCTTGACCACAAAGCACTCCCTCTACGGGGCTCCGGTCGCGTGCGTACAGTCTCTACAGGGTTGCAGATATTGGTTCCACCACAGCACCTCGTTGTAATAGCGATGTACCATGTCCCACGCTGGCCAGCCGCCGTGGTAGTTGCCGGGGTAGCGGATGAATTTTGCGGGGATGTGGCGCTTCTTTAGGGCTGTGTACATTTGTTCCGCCTCTTCGATGGGAACTCGCATGTCGGATTCGCCGTGGACGAAGAGCGTGGGAGTCTTCACATTCGCAGCATGAGTGATGGGAGAAAGCGCGCGCATGCGTTCGCTGGCTGCCTGGTCCCAGGGGGCTCCGAAGAATTCGCTTTCTTTCGTGCGAGGGATGTCGGCGGTTCCGTAGTCGCTTAGCCAGTTTGAGATTCCAGCGCCCGTGACCGCGGCGGAGAAACGATTGGTTTGGGTGATGACCCAGTCCGTTAAAAATCCGCCGTAAGAATAGCCGGTAACGCCGAGGCGTTTGGGATCGATTGAGTAGTGCGTGATCGCGTAGTCGACGCCGGCCATTACGTCCTGATAGTCGAGCTTGCCCCAACCTCCCCAGGTGCCCCAGAGGAATTGTTCGCCGTAGCCGGTGGAGCCTCGGGGATTAGTGAAGACCACCGCATAACCGTTGGCCGCCAGCCATTGGAATTCGAAATCGAAGTGATTTCCGTACGCCCCGTGCGGGCCGCCGTGGATCGCCAGGATCAGCGGCATCGCGGATTTTGCGCCGCTGGGTTGCATGAACCATCCTTCGATTTGCGTGCCGTCCTGACTCGGGTAATGGATAGCCGTGGCGGGCGTGAGGTCGACTTCGCCGAGGAATTTGTGGTTCAGATCGCTGAGTTTCGATTCTGCTGTGCCGTCGATCTTCGAAGAAAACGCTTCGGCGGGATGGACCGGGTCGGTGGCGGCGTACGCGATGCGGTCGAAGTTTTCAGAGAATGTCATGCCCGCCAGCGAACGGGGGCCTCGAGTGAGTTGCTCGGGTTTGCCGCCGGATAACGGCATCCGGAAAAGATGCGTATCGCCGCCAACGGCTGCGGTGAAGTAGATGAAATTCGCATGGGGGACCGGCGCGTCGGGAATCAGATCGAAATCGGGCGTCAGGTTTTTCATCTGGCCGCCGGTTGACAGCATTGCGTAAACGTCTACCGGCGAACCGTGGTTCTGGCGGGCTGCGATGATCTGGCTCAATCCTTGTCGGCGACGGAAAACAATGGTCTGGCCATCGGGAGACCAGGCCGGGGAATCGTATTCGAAACCGTCATCCGTGAGGCGATGAATTTCGCCTTGCGTGCTCACGAGCCAGAGATCGGCACGTTCGTAAGAGTATTCGTCGCGCTGGTGCGAATCGGCCGTGAGGGCCAGGGCAGAGCTGTCGGGTTTCCACGCCGCCGCGGTTACGTCGACGTTGAGATGGGTGATCTGCTTCGGTACACCGCCCCCGCGCGGGACGACATAGAGTTCGGCGGGCGGGGACGCGGCGGGGTCGCGCGGATCGGGGAGATAGCCGCGTTGGTCGAAGCGGATATTCATCCAGTCATACATGCGGCCCTTGAATCGCTGATCGAGCTGTTTTTCGAACGCGGCCTTTTCGGCGGGTTTGGATAATGGCGGCGTTTTCTTAAGAAATGCAATGGATTTATTGTCGGGGCTGAAGATGGGCATTCCGCCGACGCCGGCGATCTGGAATGCCTCGCCGCCCGCGGCGTCCATGCGGAGAAACCAGATATCGCCTTCGATGCCGGGGGCTTTGCGATTGGAGCGAAAGGCGAGGAGTTTGCCGTCGGGGCTCCAGCGCGGCGTCGAGGCGTCGAAGGATGGGCTGGTGAGGCGGGTGGCGGGAGACAAAGCGTCGGAGGGCGCGATCCAGAGTTCGGTGTGGCGCCGGTTTTCGGTTTCGACGATGGTCGAGCGGACGAAGACGACCCAGCGGCCGTCGGGAGAGATGGCGGGCGTAGCGGCGTTTTCGATGCGGTAGTAGTCGTCGAGAGTGAGAGGGCGGGCGATGGCTAGCGTAGCGAGGATGAGCAACGAGGCGAAGAGCTTCATAGCGGGATTATATCGCCGCACCGCGGTCAAAGATTTGCGGATATTTTTCCGTCGGCGGAGCACAATCAATCGGACGAAGGTCCGGACGCAATCTGTAACGATCGCAGGTCGCCCGGCGGTCGAATTGGGCCAAAGACGGAAACTTCTATACTGGGAGCAAGCTGGACTGAAATGACCAGATACACAGTTTTTGTTGAGCCAACTGGCACCGGCTACAGTGCTCATGTTCCCGAACTTCCGGGTTGCGTCGCCGCTGCATCCACGCTCGATGAGACGCGCCAATTCATCAAAGAGGCAATTGAATTTCATATAGAGGGGCTACGCATCAACGGCGATATGGTCCCACGGCCAACGCCGCACGTCGAACTAATCGAAGTGTCCGGCTAATGGGCTTCCCGGCAACGGTGTACAACTGGCATTGCATATCGGGATCCGCTCACTGGCGTGCGCGGTTCAGTGGTGATATCGGACGGGTGAAAGATGATGATCACGCTGCGAGTGAAGGTGACGCCTCGGAGCCCGAAGAGTGAAGTGGTGGGGAGTTTGACGGATGGAACGCTTAAGGTGAAGATCGCGGCGGCGCCGGAGCGTGGCAAGGCGAATGCAGAGCTGATCGGAGTGTTGGCGGAACACTTCGGAGTGGCGCGGACGGCGGTAAGAATTGTGTCGGGGCATGGGGCGGCTTTGAAGCTGGTGCGAATCGATGAATGACGTGACTGGCTTGACGCGCAAGCTGGCGGATTTCTTGAGCGGGGCCACCTTTGCGGACTTGCCGGCGAGGGTTGTGGCCGATACGAAGCGGGCGGTTCTGGATTGGTTGGGATCGGCGCTGGCCGGGTCGCTCGAAGGTCCGGCGAGGATCGCTCAGGGCGTGGTTCGCGGGTTGGGAATTTCGAATGACGCGACGGTGTTCGGCGCGCCGAGAGCATCGGCGGCGGGGGCGGCGCTGGCCAATGGGATCGCGTCGCACATTCTGGAGTTCGACGATGTTCACAAGGGGTCGACACTGCATGCGGCAGCTCCGGTGATTCCGGCGGCGCTGGCGGTAGCGGAGCGCGAACACGCCAACGGACGGGCGTTTCTGTTGGCGGTCGCGCTGGGGTATGAGGCGGCGCTGCGGGTCGGTGAAGCTGTGAATCCGAGTCATTACCGGTTCTGGCATCCGACGGGGACGGCGGCGACATTCGGGAGCGCCGCGGCTGCGGGATCGTTGCTGGGGCTGGATGTGCCGCGGATGTTGGATGCGCTGGGGTCGGCTGGAACGCAGGCGGCGGGGTTGTGGGAGTTCAATGCCGATGGCGCGATGAGCAAGCATCTGCATCCGGGGAAGGCGGCGTTTAACGGAGTGCTGGCGGCGGATCTGGCAAAGGCCGGATTTACGGGAGCTACGCGGATTCTGGAAGGAGAGCGCGGATTTTTTCGAGCGATGAGCGAGGGGTTCGATGCCTCGCGGATCACGGCTGGGCTCGGAACGCAGTGGAAGATAACAGAAAACTGCTACAAGATGCATTCGTGCTGCGGGCATACGCACACGGCGATCGATGTGGCGTTGGAGTTGCGGGATGCGATCGAGGGGCGGGGGATTGCGTCGATTGAGATTGAGACGTATGGTCCGGGGTTCGAGATTGTGAAAGAAATGAGTCCTGGGACGCCGTATCAGGCGAAGTTTAGTCTGGCATATTGCGTCGCGGCGGCGCTGCTAGAGGGACGCGTAGGGCTGGAACAGTTTTCTCCGGATCGGTTTGGCGCGGATGGTTTGGTGGTTCAACCGATTCGTTTCTTGCTTCCAAAGATTCACGTGGCGGTCGCGGACGATTTGACTGCTGCGTATCCGCGGGCGTGGCCTGTACGCGTCGCGGTGAAGTTAGAGGACGGGACGGCGCTTAAGGGAGCGACCGATTATCCGCGCGGCAATCCGGAGAATCCGGTTTCGACGGAGGGGCTGGAGAGCAAGTTTGTCGATTTGGTAGCTCCGCGGTTCGGGCCGGAGTTTGTCTTGCGCGCGTTGGCGGCGGTCGAATCGATCGAGGGATGCGCGGATATGGCTGAAGTGTTTCGCGGGCTGGAGGGTGAATGAGCGGGCGTTGTTATGAGGATTTTGAAGTTGGGATGGTGATCCGGCATGCGCTCGGACGAACCGTGTCCGCGACGGATAACACCTGGTTCTCGCTGCTGACCGTCAACAGCAATCCGATTCATATCGACGCGCATTATTCGGCGCAGACGGAGTTTGGGCGGCCGTTGATGAATTCGACGTTCACGCTGGCGCTGGTGACGGGATTGAGCGTCTCTGATGTTTCGCAATACGCGGTAAATCTGGGATGGGACGAGGTTCGGATGCCGGCTCCCGTGTTCGAGGGCGATACGATTTATGCCCAGACGGAAGTGCTGAGCACGCGGGAGTCGAAGTCGCGGGCGAACATGGGGCTGGTGGAAATCAAGACTCTCGGATTCAAGCAAGACGGGGTGGTCGTGATGGAGTTCCGGCGGACCATTCTGGTGTATAAGCGCGGGCACGTCCCAAAGCTGCCGGTTCCGGAGGTAAAGGGATGATGACAAGCGCGATACAGATTTCAGCGGAGCTTTTGCAGAGGATTGAAGGCGCACAGCCAAAGACTGCGAAGACGTTTGACGTGCGGACGCCGCTTGACGGATCGGTGTTTGCGCAGGCGCCGGATTGCGGGGCGCCGGAGGCTCTGGCAGCGGCGGATCGGGCGGCGCGGGCGTTTGAATCGTGGAAGGCGACCTCGGCTTATGAGCGGGCGGCCATTCTGAAAAGATGGCAGGCGCTGATATCGGCGAATCAGGTTGAGATGGCCCGGCTGATGGCCCTGGAGATGGGGAAACCGGTGACGGAAGGCCTGGGCGAGCTGCGGTATAGCGAAGGCTTCGTCGAGTGGTACGCGGAGGAGGCCAAACGCGTTTACGGCGAAACTATTCCCAGTCAGTTCGCGCACAAACGAATACTCGTGCTGAAGCAGCCGGCGGGCGTAGTCTACGCGATCACGCCGTGGAATTTTCCCTATGCGATGGTCACGCGGAAGGTTGCGCCGGCGCTGGCGGCGGGGTGCACGGTGATTCTGAAGCCGGCGGAGCAGACTCCGCTATCGGCGATGCTGCTCGGCGCGATGTGGACAGAGGCGGGCGGGCCGGAGGGTACGTTCCAGGTGCTGCCGGCGCTGGATCCGGTGCCGGTGTCGGATGTTTTGATAGACGATCCGCGGGTGCGGGTGCTGACGTTCACGGGATCGACAGCCGTCGGGATGCATTTGTACGGGCGGTGCGCGAGGACGATGAAGCGGCTCGCGCTGGAGCTGGGCGGGCATGCGCCATTTCTCATCTTCCAGGACGCGGATCTGGATGCGGCGGTGAAGGAAGTCGCGGCGTGCAAGTTCAGGAACGCGGGGCAGACTTGCGTGTGCACGAATCGGATCTACGTGCACGAAGGAGTCGGGGAGGAATTTTCGGCTCGGCTGGCAAAGGTGGCGGAGGCGTTGCGGGTCGGCGATCCGCTGGATGCGAAGACGGAGATCGGGCCGCTGGTGGATTCGCAGGGATTGGAGAAAGTTCGCCAGCATGTGGAGGATGCGCTCGGAAAGGGGGCGCGGGCGATGACCGGAGGGAGACCGGTGGAGGGTTTGTATTTTGAGCCGACGGTTTTGACGGGCGTGGACGCTTCCATGCGACTTATGCAGGAGGAGACGTTCGGTCCGGTAGCGCCGATTTTGACGTTTCGCGATGAAGGGGAAGCGGTCCGCATGGCGAACGACACGCAGTACGGGTTGGCGTCGTACTTGTGGACTCGGGATTTGGGGAGGGCCATGCGGGTCGGGGAGGCGCTGGATTATGGGATCGTCGGAGTGAATGATGGGCTGCCGTCGACGCCGCAGGCTCCGTTTGGAGGGCGAAAGAATTCGGGGGTGGGTCGCGAGGGGGGAAAGTGGGGCGTCGAGGAGTTTCTGGATGTGAAGCTTATGTCGATCGCGCTGCCGGGGTAGGTTGTGGTGGCTTGGGGGCGGTTCGGTGACGCCGCTGGCGGGAAAACGTGGGCGGTTTCGGCTAGGGGAACATTTCGAGTTGGCTTTCGGGTTTTTCGGGTTTGCGGGCGGGGCGGCGCTTTAAAGGGCTTCCGATTACGCCTAGGACCTGGAGGTCGGCGACGGCGGCTCTTGGGACGAAAATGCGCTGATTGTGGAACGTCGGGTCGGGGGGGATGATGCTGAAGCCGGTCGGCTCTAAAAGCATCAGGTTGTTGGCTAACATGCCTTCGATCGAATCGCTGTCGCGAAATTGGACCCGGACCCATAAACCGGCGGATTTGGGGCGGGAGGCGAACGAGCGGTGCTCGCGCCAGGTTTCACCGGATTCAAAATCTCTAACAAAACAAACGGCTTTTGTCTCCGAATAGGGGACTTGCAGGATGGTTCCGGACTGGGTAAGGAGCTCGACGGAATCGGCGGCAAAACCGCCCGGGGTCTGGACGAATCCGCTGAGGGTTTCGCGGTCGAAGCGGGCCACGAGCACCTTTTTATTGGTGGTTCCAGCCACTTAGCGTACCTTTTCTCCTGGATTCCCTTTCAAACAATTTCGCAAGTATTGTATCATTGGCTGAATGAAGGCGTTGGTCGCCGCTTCAGCACCGGTAAAGTCGTTTCTGGACTTTTGCCGGGTGGAGAAGGGTCTTTCGGCCAACTCTCTCGATTCTTATCAGCTTGATTTAAAAAAGCTTAGCTCGGTACTTCGGATCGAGCCCCAGAGGGCCGGGGCGGAGGATCTGGCGGGTTATGTCGAGTCTTTGTATCGCGCAGGACTGTCGGCCCGGTCGATTGCACGCCATATCACGACCCTGCGCAACTTTTATAGCTTTCTGGCTCGGGAGGGGGAAATCGACCGCGACCCGACCGAATTCCTGGCGCTGCCGAAGCAGTGGTCCACGCTGCCTAAGTATTTAAACCGGGAAGAGGTGGACCGGCTGTTGGGGGCGCCCCCGGTGGAGAAGCCGACGGGGCTGAGGGATCGGGCAATGCTCGAAGTGCTGTACGCGGCCGGGCTGCGGGTGACCGAGTTGTGCCGGCTGGAGGTTTCGGCGGTCGAGCGGGAAATGGGCGTGCTTCGGGTGACCGGCAAAGGGAACAAGCAAAGGCTGGTTCCGTTTGGCGAGTCGGCGCGTGAGGCGATTGAGCGGTATCTGGGGGACGGGCGACCACGGTTGCTGAAGGGACGGGCGAGCCGGTATCTGTTCGTAACGGCGCGCGGATCGGCGATGACGCGGCAGACGTTTTGGAAGCTGCTGGGTTTGTATGGCCGAAAAGTGGGGATTTTTCGCAAATTGACGCCGCACGTGGTCCGGCATAGCTTCGCGACGCACCTGGTGGAGGGCGGAGCGGATCTGCGCAGCGTGCAGATCATGCTGGGGCATTCCGACATCTCGACCACCCAGGTTTACACGCACGTGGCGCGGCGGCGGCTTCGCGAAACGGTCGACCAACATCATCCGCGCGCGTAACACGCGTCCTAAAAAAGGCCGCGCGGTTGGAGGACTGAGGACGAGTTCGAATGAGCGATTACATGTTCATGCTGGAGAGCCACCTGAGCGCGGAGCAGTTCCGCGTGGTGGGAGAGATGCAGAAAATCGCCGCGACCGCGGGGGCGAGTCTGTTTCTCACCGGCGGAGCGCTGCGCGACATGTTGGGCGGGTTCCCGGTGCGCGATCTCGACTTCACGGTGGAAACCAACGCGGTGAAACTGGCGAAGGCCGCGGCGAAACAGGGCGCGACGGTGGTTTCGACGGATGAGCTGCGCAAAAGCGTAGAACTGCGATTTCCCGGGGGCGTGACGGCGGAATTATCGTCGGCGCATACGGAACGCTTCGTGAAGTCCGGAGGCAAGCCACAGGTGACGCCGGCCACCATCCATGAAGACTTACGCTGGCGCGATTTCACGGTGAATGCGATCGCGCTTTCGCTGAATAAAGCTTCGCTGGGATTGCCGATTGATCCGACGAATGGAGTGGGCGATATCGAGCGCAAGGAACTGCGGGCCATCCACAATTATTCGTTCTATGACGATCCGTCGCGGATGCTGCGGCTGATCCGCTTCAAGGTGCGGCTGAATTACACGATCGACGAGCGGACCAAGCTGCAATACGAGAACGCGCGCGAGGCGGAGATGCTAACGCGCATTACTCCCGAGGCGCTGAGCAGCGAGCTGCGGCATATCGCGAATGAGCCGCTGATCGGCGATCTGATGAAGGCGCTCGAGGAAGAAAAGCTTACTGAGTTGTATTCACCGGTGCTGGCGGGACCGAAGCTGAATCTTGCGACCTTTGCGAAGCTTCAAAAGGCCAGGCAGAGCGTCCCGGTCGATTTCCGGCTGAACGGGCTGCCGCTGTTCCTGTTTGTGCTGATGGAAAAGCTGAATGCGAAGGAACGCTCGGCGCTGATGAAAACCGCCCTGCTGACTCGCGGCGACATCGGAGCGTGGCAGAAGCTGGAGCCGGCGGCGAAGAAGCTGGAGCGCGAACTGAAGGGCGCGAAGCTGCAAAAACCGTCGCAGCTTTATCAGGTGCTGGTGAAAGCTCCCGGTGAGCTGGTGCTGTATTTGATCGTGTATTCGGATCAGCGGCTGGTGCAGGACCGGATCAAGAATTATTTCCAGAAGTATCTGCCGGCATCGCTTGAAGTGACGGATGAAATGGTGGCCGCGGCGGGCGTTACGCCGGGAACGCCGAAGTTCCAGCGGACCAAGGAAGAGATGATTCTCACGCGTCTCGACGCCCGGCCGAAGAAACCGGCGCCGGAGCCGGAGCCTCCGCCGCCTCCGCCCATGTCGAGTTTCGCGAGAGGGCCGGGGCCTAGACACTCGCGCTGAAAAATGCATTTAGCCGTTAATGAACGGGAATGAACGTTAATTTGGGGGCCGCTCCCCCTTGGGGGGAAAAGAGGGAGCGGGGGGCACGAACCCGTCGCGTTAGTCGCGGCGGGTACGGTCGCGGGCTCCTTCGGAGTTGATGTCGGTTGAGGAGCCGATCTTGGTGACGTACCACGGGTCGGATGCTGCTGGCGGGGGAACCGGGAGGACCTGGCCGATCGATCGCATGGAGGCGATCGAATGGCCCTTCTCGGCGACCACAAGGAATGATTGGCCCGCCTTTTGTGCGAGGAAGGTTCCTTCCTCGTTCTCCAAAGCCAGCGCGAGATCGATGTCCGTCGTACTCTGATTTGTCCTAAGCATGTATCGCGTCCTTTCTCATTTGTCCGTTTGAACGGCTGTTTGTTTCAAGTTGCCGTTTCTATCAGGAATGACGGACACAAGTGGGGAAGCGCGGGGCGGGGATCGGTTAAGAAGTGTTAAATCGATTATTTGCGCAAATTCACGAAGGCGCCGTTCAGCACTACCGGTGAAAATCCAGCGGGTGCTTCGCCCTGGGTGGCAAAGCGGTAAAGGGCGACCGTGAACACGCCCCTTACGGCGCTCATGAGGACCGTGACGAGCAGCATGTACAGGACGCCTATGGCGATCGCGGCTGGGTGAATGCGGCCTCCGAGGACGATCAGAAGAATTCCGGGGATCGAAAGGAGAAATTGCGGCAGGCCGAAACCAAGGCCGGCGCTGATTCCTTCTCCCCAGGTCTTTCGAAGGAGCTCGGAGGAGCG
This sequence comes from Bryobacteraceae bacterium, assembly GCA_035308605.1. Taxonomy (GTDB): domain Bacteria; phylum Acidobacteriota; class Terriglobia; order Bryobacterales; family Bryobacteraceae; genus Palsa-187. Next base: position 2,400 of record DATGGL010000140.1, on the reverse strand, counting down.
GCGAATGGAGCTGAAAACGTCGCGATCCTCGAGAACCAGGACGGGCACGATGAAATAGGTTGCCACGGCCCAGGCGATGCCGATCAGGGAGGACACGATCCTGCCCAGCGCGCGGGACCGCTGCTCGATGATGCGCAGGATGACGCCCACCGTCGCCGAAACGATGGCCCACATCAGAATGCTGCCCAGCCTCTCCGCGGCGCGGCCCACGCCTCCGCCGAGGGTCGGCTCGCCGCCTGAAAAGCGCGTTTGCGCGCACGATGCCAGCGCGCAATTGAAGAAAATCATGGCGAAATAATTGGAGCAGTACCACAGGAACAGCCACGCATAGGTTGCGGGAGCCACACCGCCGCCGTGAATGTATTGACTCACGATATGCAGGCTGAACAGCGGCACGACGTAGGCCGCGGCGATGGCCAACGTCGAGAGCGCGCTCAGGATGGGGAATAAGATGAGTTTCTTGTCTTTGCGGAGAACTGCGAAGCTTTGGCCGACCAGTTCCCAGGCGCGTTCAAAACTGTTCACGGAATCCTCCTACGGTGGATCTTGGGAGTGATCGGTAGGACGACGGGCCAACTTTAGCGCGTGTCCGAGAGGCGCTCGGCGGTTGTTCCTGTTTTAGGCTATTGCTGCTTATCGTGCTGGTCTTGCTTGGCTGGAGCTGGCGAAGACTCCTGGGCCGGGGGTGGAGTCTTTACCTGGACCACTTCAGTGGAGGGTTCTTCGATGAGCAGAAACAAGGGCTGCTCGAGGAGTTTCGCGTCATCGCCTTTAGATTCGTCGGACTTGGTGAGGACCAGGATTTGCATGCGGCCGGGTTTCGCGAACGGAGGCACGCGGAACTTGATCGTGTTGTCGGTCTGCTCGACCACTTTCACTTTCATATCGAATTTGTGGTCGGTGAGGTACAATTCGTCCACCTTTTTGTTGCTGAGACCGAGGCCTGCGATATCGACCACGTCGCCTGGTTTCGCGACTTTGACCGAGATGGAGTTCATTTGCGGGGCGTCATCGGCACCCTCGGAGCCAGCACCGGCGCCGGGTGCGGCGAAGCAGACGGCCGCGGTCAAGATAGCCACAAACAGGAGTGGTCTCATGTTCCCATTACCTCTCCTTTCACCTTACGGGCCGTTGGTACTGTAGGCCAATAGGCAGATAGTCTCATTCCAAATTAGGAGCATCACCGAGGCGGAACTGGGGGTAAGGCTGGTGTCCGTCGTACACAAGAGGAGTATGCGGGCCTTAGTGCGGCTGGAAAGGGCCGGCGCTTTCTGTATCGGCGTTATCGCTGTATTCTAGATTCTGGATGTTTCGCGGACACCACCGGCAAGTTCGGATTCTGTTTGGGCTGGCCGACATCTTATTGATCGCACTGGCCTTTGAGCTTGCTTACGCGACTCGGTTACGGCTGGACTTCGCGCGTGTTTTTTATCTCGAACCAAATGTAAAGGGGCTGCTGCTGGGATGGTCGATGCTGGTCTGGGTCGCACTGGGGTACTGGTGGGAGCTGTACGATCACATCGATACCGAGCATCCGCGGGTGGTGCTGCGGGATGCATTCCGGCAATGTCTCCTGGGCGCGGCGTCGCTGGTCTTGTTCGAATATTCGCGCAGGATCGATCTTAGCCGTTCGTTTGTTGCGTTTTTCGCGGTCTATGCGTGGGTATTTTTGTGCCTGTTCCGGCTGAATGCGGGTCGAATTTTGCGGGTGGTGCGGCGTGAATTCGGCGCGCGACGGTACGTGATGGTGGTGGGCGTGGGGGATGCCGCGCAACGGCTGAGACAGGAATTGGAAAAAGCCGCGGCGTATGGAGTCCGGCTGACCGGATTTCTGGCGGATGTGGGCGAGGCGTCGAGCGCGGAATTGGCCGCGGCTTATCCGGTGAAGCCGCTGGCGGATCTTCCGGCGCTGCTGCGGGAGCATGTGATCGACGAGGTCATTTTCGCGGTGGATAGCCGGAGGCTGGCGGAGCTGGAAGAAGTGTTCCTGTTGTGCGATGAGGAAGGCGTGCGGACGCGCGTGGCGGCCGACTTTTTTCCGCATGTGAACAGCCAGTTGTATCTGGACCGGCTGGGCGCGCTGCCGCTGCTGACGTTTTCGGCGACGCCGCACGATGAAATTCGCTTGCTGGTGAAGCGGGCCACGGACATCGTAGTGGCGGCTGCTGCTTTGATCTTGCTCAGCCCGTTCATGCTACTGATCGCCCTGCTGATCCGCATGACTTCGGCCGGGCCGGCAATCTTCCGGCAGACTCGCTGCGGGCTCAACGGACGCCGCTTTGTGTTTTACAAGTTTCGCTCTATGTGCCGGGACGCGGAGGCGCAGCGCGCTTCGCTTGAACATCTGAATGCCAAGAGCACGGCGTTCAAGATTCCCAACGATCCGCGGCTCACACCCGT
>DATGGL010000139.1:0-2131 GCA_035308605.1 Bryobacteraceae bacterium | reverse complement strand
GTTCAGATGAGCCAGAAAAAAATTGTCAGGTTTCAATGTAAACGGCGCCGCGCTCAGCGGCAAATTCGTCGACGTAGTTTGACCCAGCACCCACGCCCCACCCTGCGAATCGACTTTGATCGCCAGCCCCACATCCGAGCCATTTCCTCCCAGGAACGTCGAATAGAACAGGGCATTCCCTTGCGGATTCAACTCGGCCACAAAAGCCGTACTTGCCATATTCGGCAAGCCGGTTTCAAAAGCGCCCTGCGTTACGGGAAAATCGGCGGCAGCCGTGGAGCCGGTGACATACGCGTCGCCTGCGGGATCGACCGCGATGCCGAGGATCCCATCGAGCGCCTGCTGCGGCGAAGTCAGGCTTCCGGATAAATACGTCGCATAAATCAGCGCCGTTCCCGCTGCATTCAGCGCGGCAACCACGCCCGCCGAAGCGTTATTCTTCGGCGATGTCTGAACCGAGCCCGCAGTCGCCGGAAACGGATACTTCGCCGGATTCGTCACCCCCGCGATGTACGCATTTCCAGCCGCGTCCAGCGCCAAACCCGCAACAGAAGTCACCCCTGGAATATAGGTCGAGTAGATCAGCGTGTGCCCCGTCGGATCGAACTTCACAACGAACGCCGACGAAAGATTCGAACCCGAAAAAGCCGCGCCCGGCGTCACCGGAAAATTGTTCGGAGTTGCCTGGTTCGCAAGCGCCGGTGCCTGGCTCGTCCCGGCGATATAAATATTCCCGCCGGCATCAATCGCGATCGCCGTCGCCGAGTCAGCCCAGGAACCTCCGAGATAAGTCCCATAAACCACAGCGCCGCTCGGATCGAGCTTGATCAGGAATGCATCCCAACATGGCCCCACGGGAATGCCGGACGTTATTGCACCGTTAACGCAATCGCCCGGGCCTGGGGAGATCTGCGGCTGATACGCATCCGCCGTCACCGGAATCGGCAGATAAGTGTATCCGGTGAGATAAGTGTTCCCTGCGGAATCCACGGCAGCCGCGTTTACGCCGAACTCGAAGTAGGGACCCGGCAGCGTATAAACGAACGCCGGCGGATCGCCCGCAATCGCGCCTGGTAACGTGAGCAAGAGAACAGCAACCAAGCGCACACCTCCAGCTTACACGGAGGTACACTCATCGGAATGAAGAAACCCGCCGATGCCGGTTCCAAAGCCGTCGACCAGTACATCGGCAAAGTCCCCGAACCCGCCCGCGCCACGCTCAAGAAGCTTCGTCAGATCATCCTCTCCGTTGTGCCGCCGGAAACCGTCGAACTCATCAGCTACCGCATCCCTTCCTACAAGTACAAAGGCTACTTAATCGGCTTCGCGGCGTTCGCAAAGCATTGCAGCCTGTTCCCCGGCGCCATCACCGAAGCCTTCAAGGACGATCTTAAGAACTTCGAGATATCCAAAGGAACCATCCGTTTCCCGCCGGATAAGCCCCCCTCGGCGGCGCTCTTGAAAAAGATCATAAAAGCCCGCATCGCCCAGAACGAATCCAAGTAGGGCAGGTCCCCGACCTGCCATTCCCCCAAATAATCACACCCGTCCCCAGCCCCGATCCCCCTCGCGATCCAATCTCTTCCCCCTCCGCCCGCCTCCGTGCAGCGACCCCGCCCCGTTACCCTCCCACATGCCCTCAAAACGCAAATCCGAAACCGCCCGCGCCAACGGCGCACAATCGCACGGGCCTTCCACTCCGGAAGGCCGAGCCAAATCCTCCCGCAACAGCCTCCGCCACGGACTCCGCGCCCGATCTCTTCTGCTGCCCGGCGAGTCTGCCCGTCAATTCCAGCTTCTCCTCGACGACTACATCGCCCAATTCCAGCCCCAAGGACCCATCGAGAACGAGCTGGTCCAGACCATGGTCATCGCCCGCTGGCGCTTGAACCGCATCCTGGAAATCGAAAGCAACCTGTTCCGAAACCACCTGAGCCGTCACGCGGAATATCGTCCCGACATTGACCAGCCTTCCCGCATCGCGGACGCGTTCAACAACTTCAGCGTTTCAAAGGGCCTCGGCCTGGCGCTCCGTTATGAAGGCGCGCTGAATCGATCCTATGACAACGCACTCAAACACTTGCGCCAGCTCCAGGCCGTCCGGCCGCCGCAACCAAACGAACCCAAGCCG
>DATGGL010000138.1:0-3379 GCA_035308605.1 Bryobacteraceae bacterium | reverse complement strand
CGACACGCAACTGGCGTTATGGTTCGTGCGTTCGCGCCTGGAACTCGAGTCCGAAACCGCGTTCCTGAGCGCCCGCCTGCCCCCCGGCGCGTCGCTCTGGATCATCTTTCCCAAACAAACCAGCCGCTTCAAATCGGACTTCAACACTTTCGACGTTCGGGCTACCGCCCTGGCTGCCGGCATGGTCGACTACAAGATCTGCGCCGTCGATGCCGACTGGTCCGGCATGAAGTTTGCGCAGAAGCGGAAGCTTAAAACAAAAACTTCAAACCGAACTGGATCCGCCTCGGGTCCTGCGCGGAAACGAGCTGGCCGAAAGTAGCCGATCCCAGAAAATTATTCGGCAGATTGAAATTCGTGTGATTGAGAAGATTGAAAAATTCCGACCGGAACTGCATGGTAAGCCGCTCATTGAACGCCGTGTTCTTGACGATTGAGAAATTAACCGTCTCCAGACCCGGACCATCCAGAATATTGCGGCCCGCGTTTCCGAAGTGCCCGTAAGGCGCGATCGCGAAGGCCGCCGTGTTGAACCACGCCGAAGGACCCGGATTCGAGATCCCCGGATTCCCCACGACGTTCGGACGATCGTTGGCGCCGAAACCCAGTTGCGACTGGCCGGTGTTGGCGTTGTCGTTATTCGGCAATAGCGCGACCGTGAACGGCTGTCCCGTCTGGAACGTCAAAACTCCAAAGCTCTGCCATCCGCCGATCCAGCGATGCCCCTTAGCGATCGGCAGATCGTAGGCGTAGCTGAGTGTGAACCGCTGCCGGATGTCGAAGTCGGAACGCCCCCGTTCGGCGCTCAGATCGTAGCTGTTCTGCGGGAAATTCGGATCGCCCGTAGTCGAGAAAAATCCCGAAGAGTCGTCGATCGACTTCGAATACGTATACGACGCCAGCAGCGAAACGCCCTTGTACAGCCGCTGTTCGAGCCGGGCCTGCAAACTGTGATACACCGAATTCGCGGCAGATTCTATGACGTCCACGTCCGAAAAATACGGATTGGGCCGCAGGTTATTCGGGTTCGGGGACGGATGCGGCTGGTTAATGTCCCGCGAATCGATCAGGTGCGTGCCCTTGGATCCGACGTACGCCACTTCCAGCACGCGCGACCTGCCGATCTGCTGCTGAACTCCGAAATTCCACTGCTGAATGTAAGGCGTCGCCAGGTTGCGCTGGAAAGCGGTCGCCGACGCCGGATACGGAAACGGGAAGTTATTCGGAAATGGATTCTCCAGCGAGGGGGTAAACAGTCCCTGAATCGGATAGTAGACGTTCAGATTGAAGTACGGCGCGCTGAAGTAAAGTCCTTCGCCCGGCGCCAGCGACGATTGATCGTAGTGAATCCCGTAAGCCGCGCGAAACACCGTTCCGCGGTGATTTTCGGGCGACCAGGCCAGCCCAATGGTCGGTGCGAAGTTGTTGAAGTCCCCGGTATATCCACCCGCTGGAAATCCGTTCTGGCCCACGGGCACAAGCGATCCGGTCGCCGGATTGTAAAGGTTCGCCCGATTGGCGGCGTCCTTTGCGGGGGAGTTGTATTCGTAACGCAACCCCAATGTCACGGTAAGATTGGGCCGCAGACGCCACGTGTCGTTCGCAAAGAAATCGTAGCTGTGGGTTCGCAGATGTTCGGGATTATTCATGGTCGCGCCGCCGGTATCGGTCGGCAGGCCGAGCAGCAGCTCCTCCAATGGATTTCCCGTGTAGATTCCCTGAAACGCGATAAAGCCGCGGGACGCGACATCACGGTAGGCGTTTTCCTGCAGGATGCGGATGTCGAATCCGAATTTCATCAGGTGACGCCCGCGCGTCCAGGTCGCGTTATCGGTGATCTGGTAGGTGTTCGTAGTGCCGTGCTCGGGACTCGTGTTTTCATCCCCAATCGGCGAAAACCCGTTGACCGTAACCAGACTCATGCCCCAGTCCCGCGGATTGGTCGATAGTTCCGGCAGGCCAAGCTGGTGATTGATGCTGATTCCCTGCCCCTGCTGATAGTCGCCATTCGAGACGCGGTTGAACGCGACGCGCAGTTCGTTGAGTACGGCCGGCGTAAAGACGTGTGTCTCGCCCAGAGACGCATTCTGCGCCCGGCTCGGGACCAGTAATCCATAGCCCGGAATCTCGGCGTCCCCCGAGGATCCCGCAAATGGAGTGAACAAGCGGTCATTGACGAAGCTGTACCGCCCGAACAGGTCGTCGCGTTTCGTGATGGCGTGGTCCAGGCGGATATCGAAATGATTCTGATCGTCCGTCTCGGTGGGCGAGCTGACATAATTCGCGCCCGCCACATTCCGGTTCGGCAGCGGAAACAGCGCCGCGATCTTTGCGCCGATTGGATCTTGGAAAAATGACGGAAGCTTGTTGCCGGGAATCGGCTGGCCGGTGGACGGGTCGACTGCGTAAAACGGGCTCTGCGAGAAATCCCCGGTCCGCTCCAATGCCGTCGGCACATCCGTCACCAGCGTCTGTCCGGCTCCCAGGCGCGTGCCTTCATAATCGGCGAAAAAGAACGTCCGATTTTTCACCAGCGGGCCGCCGATGCTGCCGCCGAACTGATTGCGCTGATATTTGGGCGAAGATTGATCCGAGGGCGCAAAGAAGTTGGTCCCGTCCAGCGCGGCGTTGCGGAAGAACTCGTACGCCGTTCCATGGATTTGATTCCCCCCGGACCGAAGCACTGCGCTGATCTGCCCGCCTGCGTTACGCCCAAAACTGGTGTCATACGTCGATGTGGCGACTTCAAACTCGCGAATCGCATCCACCGGCGGCGTCACACCGACGCCGTTCAACTTTGGATCGCCATTGTACGCGCCGTCGAGCAGGAAATTGTTGCCATCCTCGCGCGCTCCATTCACGTTGATCGCAAATGCGCCGCGTACCGATCCGGCCGACCCCTGCGCCGCGGGAACCACACCCGGCAGCAGCAGGCTCAATTCGTAAAAATTCCGCCCATCCAGCGGCAACCCTACAATTTGCCGGTTGTCGATCACTCCGCCCATCGCGGAAGTCTCGGCGCGGAGCAGGGCCGGAGTACCGGTCACTTCGACGCTCTGTGCGGGACTGGCAGCTAGTCGAACGTCGACCCGTATTTCTTGATCGACTTCGAGACTCAACCTCTGGGAATACTTTTGCAATCCGGACGACTCTACAGTCAGCAAATATAGCCCTGGATCGAGCATCGGGATCGTGAATTCGCCGCGCGCATCGGTCGCCGCCGTGCGACTGAGATTGGTGTCGCGATTGACAATCGTGATCGACGCATTTGCGACCGGAGCCGACTTCGAATCGGTGATCGCCCCTCCGATCACGCCGCGCACGGTCTGCGCTTGCACTGCGCCTAGTAATGTAAACACAACAATTGCGGATTTAAGTG
>DATGGL010000137.1:0-10113 GCA_035308605.1 Bryobacteraceae bacterium | reverse complement strand
TTCGAGCAGATCCTCCGCCGCGCGCTGTTCATAGGAAATATCGAGCTGGCCGCCCTTCGATGTGCCCGCGTTCGATAACTCCACCAGCATGGTCTGGCTGCGCTCCAGATGATCCCCGACCGCGACCAGGAGAATCCGCTCCCGCACCTGCGAATCGGCCACGATTGGCCCCTTCGGCTTCTGCAGGGCCCGTCCGGCGAGAAACGCGGCTATCACCAGCGCCGCCATCGCCCCAGCCGTAAGCAGCGGCTTCCATGTGAACCACCGCTCCGCGAATCCTCGCTTGCGCGGCAGGGCGCCTTCCACGTTGCGCCAGACCCGCGCTTCATAGTCCGCTCCGCGCTCCGGAACCGGCAGGCTGTCGACCGAATTCAGCACCCGCTGCAACGCGTGATACCCCTCCCGGCACGCTTCGCATTCGCCCAGGTGATCCTCGACGCCCGCGGTTTCTTCTCCGTAGTAATACAGAACCAGTTGTTCTTCGTTCAGATGACTCATGGCATTGCTCATGACGCGGTATTCACCAGAGGTTCCAGTGCCCTTCTTAACTTCTGCACGGCCCGAAAAATACTGTGCTTCGCGGCGTTTCCCGATAGCCCCAGCGCCGCGCTGATCTCTTCAATCGATTGCCCTTCGAAATGCCGCAGCACGAACGCGGTCCGTTCCTGCTGGCTCAGCTCATTCAAAGTGCTGGCAACGCACTCCTGCACCCGCCCGCTGAACAACAAACGATCCGGCCCCGGCGCCGTCGACGGCAGCGCTTGCACTGCGTCGTCTTCAGGTCCCGCCGATTCCGCCATCGCCACCTCCCCATGCCGCTTGCGCCTTCGCACCAGATCGAGAGAATAGTTCGCGGCAATGCGGTACAGCCAGGTGCTGAAGCTCGACCGCGCTTCCCAGCGGTGCAATTGCTTGTAGGCGCGCAGGAACGTTTCCTGCACCACGTCTTCGGAGTCCTGTTCATTCCCAGTCATACGAAAGGCCAGACGGAAGACACTACGGCTGTGCCTGTCGACCAAGAGCCGGTACGCATCTTCGTCCCCCGCCCGGACTCTGGCGACTGCGACGTGGTCGCTATCTTCCATTCACCCTTTAGACTGAGTTACTTTGCCGCGGTTAGCCGTTATTTTGTAGCTTGCCGGGACAGGTCGGAACCCTCTTATCGTCGTGGCTCGATAACCCGCTGATCTGCCAGAGCGCAGACACGGAACCGCGACCAAAAGGGAGCGGATTCCACCCTTGTCCCGCAGACTGTTTCAAATCACTACCTACTGCTTAAAGACCGACCCGCCCTTCATCACAAACTTCACCCGCCGCAGCGACGCGATGTCGCTGGTCGGATCCCCTTCCACTGCAATCAGATCCGCCAGCATCCCCTGCTTCACTTGCCCGATATCCATATGCAGCACCCGCCCGCCGACGGAAGTCGCCGCTTTCACCGCCGCAAGCGGACTCATTCCGTACTTCACCATCAGCTCAAGTTCCAGTGCGTTTTGGCCATGGTTGTACACGCCGACGTCGCTGCCGCTCAAAATAGTCACGCCCGCATCCAGCGCGGCCTTGAAACTGGCGCGCTTGCGCTGAATCCCCGGAGGCTCCGGAGCTTCCCCATTCCACCCCCCGTACCGCGTATTCGAATATCCTGCCGCCAGCGTCGGACATAGCGCGACATTGTGCTCGGCCATCAACTTGAAGACCTCCGGCGTTCCGCCGTCTCCGTGTTCGATGGTTTCCGCCCCGCCCAGAATCGCCCGCCGCATGCCTTCCTCAGTCGACGTATGCACCGCCACGGGAACGCCCGCGTTCTTCGCCGTCGCGACCGCCAGCTTCATCTCTTCGAGCGAAAACGTCGGATGCGCGCCCGGATGCGGCCCCCAGCGATAATCGCCGTACAGCTTGATCCAGTCCGCCCCATGGCCGATCTGATCGCGCACAACTTTGCTCAAGCTGTCGATCCCGTCGGCTTCTTCCGCTCCCTGAGGGATGGTCCACTCGAGAACGAAATTCTTGGGCTGATACGACCCAGTCGCCACAATCGCCCGCGTCGACGCGAGCACGCGCGGGCCAGGAATGATTCCCTGCTCAACGGCCTGCTTCAGCTCCACATCGGCATACGCCGCGCCCTCCGTGCCCAGGTCGCGAACGGTAGTGAACCCGGCCGCAAGCGTCGCGCGCAGGTGATTGGTCGCCCGCGCTACGCGCAAAGCGAGGCTTTCTTTGGAAACCTGATCGGTCCAGGAAACTTCGTTATAGGCGTGAAGCAGGATGTGCGAATGTCCTTCGATCAGGCCCGGCATCAAGGTCAGCCCGGGCAGATCGACGGTTTTGGCTCCCGAAGCGTCGATACTCGCGGCTGGGCCGGCGGCATCGATGCGATCGCCGGTCACGCGGACGGCCCAGCCGTCGTGCAGCGAATCGCCATCGAAAACGCGGGCGGGTTTAAGAATTGTGGTGGTGGCGGGTTCGCGCTGTTGACGCGCTCCCCGCCCCTGACCAACTGCGACCCCTTGACTTACGACGAGGGAGAGGAGGGGCACAAAAACAGCAATCACGAATGGCCGAAAAACATGCATTGGGTAATTATAGGCCGTCGAGAACGCGGGCATTTCCTGGAGAATATTTGCCGCCGTATGCACTATCAAGTTGCCGGAAGTAATCGCAGTCTTTGAGGAGGCCAGGAATGTTCAAGCAGCTTTTTGGATTCAAGCCGGACGGCTCGGACGGCCATGCCGGACCCAACGCCGAGGAATCGGCGCATGAGCGGGTGCCGGGCGGCCCTATTTCCGGCAATTCGGGAATCGGCAACTCCTTCAGCTCGCTCAAAGCCGCCCGCGACGCCGATCGTCTGGCCGAAGAAGAATCGACCGGAAGCAGCCGCCGCGGCCCATCCCGCAGCCAGGCTCCAGCCAAGCCCGCAGTCATTAAAGACACACCAGCGCCGGCGTTCATCGATCGCCGAACCGCGGCCGAGCTCCAGACCTTCGAAGAGATCTATCGCAACGCCCCTGTGAAGCCGCCCAAGGTCGCTTACGCGAGCCTGGGCATCCTGCGGGTGGTCGACATGGTCCACAGCCCCCATCTCTCGGGAATGTCGGCCGACGCCAAGCGCAACGCGGTGCTGATGGCGCTGGAGGCGGTCGGCGTCAAGGCCGAAGACCTGCTGCAGGACGCCATCGTCCGCCAGCGCGCCCTGAATGACTATGAGGAAGCGCAGCAGGTGAAGCTCAGAGATTTCGAAAGCTCGAAGGATCAGGAAAACGCCATGATCCGCGCCGAGCTCGATCGCCTGAGCGCAGCCCACCTGACCAGGATCCAGGAAAATCTCGACCTGGTAAACCGCCAGCAGGAAAATCTTCGGACTTGGACCAAGCGCAAAGAGCAGGAATCGGAACAAATCGCCGAAGCCGCTTCCTTCTGCACGGCGCAAAGCGCGGCTGCCAACGGCAGCCTGTCCGCTACGGTCACCCGTTTCGGCAATGACGCCGTAGTCGGCAAGGGCGACACTGCCGCCGCCGGGAAACGGTAGCCGGCCGTGAAAGGCGGCACGGAATCGCCGGAAACGGATCGCGGACAGGACCGCGGTCAACCCATTGGTCTGGATATCGGCACCAGCCGGATCGTGGTCGCTCGCGGCGTTGGCCGCAAGCAGACCTGCCAAGCGGAGCTGAACGCCTTCATCACGCTCCCCTATTCCGAGCTGACTCACAGCCTGCTCAACCGGGAAAACGTCTTCTACGACATTCACGGATCGGAATTTCTGGTTTTCGGAGACGACGCCCAAAAGTTCGCCGAAATTTTCCATGTCGAGACGCGCCGCCCGATGCTCCACGGCGTGCTCAATTCAAACGAACCGCACAGCCTGATGGTGCTTTCGCGGATCATTCAAAAACTTATTGGAAGAGCGGACGCGTCGAATCAAAGAATCTGCTTCAGCCTCCCTGCCCCCGCCATGGGAACGGAGAAATCAGTCACGTATCACGAGCTGCTGTGCCGCCAGATGCTGACCGAACTGGGCTACGATCCCAAGCCGATCAGCGAAGGCCTTGCGGTGGTTTTTGGCGAGCTGGCGTCCTCCAACTACACCGGCATCGCGATCTCCTGCGGCAGCGGCCTGTGCAACATCTGCCTCGCCGTTCTCTCCCTGCCCGTCACCGCCTTCAGCATCCCCAAAGCCGGCGATTTCATCGACTCCCAGGCCGCGCTCGCCACCGGGGAGCTCGCCACCCGTCTGCGAGTCCAAAAGGAGCGCTCCTTCCAGCTCAACGGCTACGCCGCCGACCGCGTCCAGAACGTCCTCACCGTCTATTACGAAGACATGATCGTGACTCTGGTTGCTTCCCTTCGGGAAGCTCTTTCCTCCACGCTCCGGCTCCCCAAGTTCGACCAAAGCATCCCATTGGTCCTCTGCGGCGGCACGGCGATGCCGAAAGGTTTCGTCGAACGCTTCGACCGCACGCTGCGAAACGAAGATTTTCCGATCCAGCTTTCGGAAATCAGGCTGTCCCCGGACCCTCTGACGTCAACAGCTCGGGGGGCGCTGGTAGCCGCGCTCCAGGAATCGCCGCAAGTCAAGCTCGCCGCCAGCGCCTAAGGCCTAGCGCAGCGGCTTGCCGATTTCCCAATGATGCCCGAACGGATCGGCAATTCTCCCCAGCCTCCATCCGTGCCGGTTATCGACCGTCATCACCACCGCCGCCCCAGCCGCGACGGCTCGGTCGAACACCGCATCGGGATCCGCCACCGTCAGCACCATCCGCACCGTTCCTCCGCCAAGCGTCTCCGGACTGAAATTCTGGTGCTCGGGCGATTCATCCGCGACCCAGAACTCCGCTCCTTCCACCGCTAGCGTGGCAACCACAGCCCCGCTCGGATCTGAAATGCAGAATTTTTCCTCGGCCCCAAACGCCGCCTTGTAAAATTCGATCGCCTTCACCCCACGCCGTACCGACAGCATCGGAGCTATAGTTGTGTTCTGACCCATTGAGCCGATTCCCTTTTTTCGCTTGCGACGCTCCCCCGGAATGTATTATTATTCATTTGACTGAATAAACATTCAGTGAAGACGTCCGTGGCCACCCCTAATTTGATCACGCCGAGAGCCAGACATCTTGCCCGCGACCTCGATCTCTCGCGCGAGGACCTCGCCCGGCTCCTCGATCTCGCATCTCAGGTCAAACGAACTCCCATCCGCTTCGCCCAAACGCTCGCCGGACGATACCTGACGCTGTTGTTCGAAAAACCGTCCCTCCGCACCCGGATGACCTTCGAGCTGGCCATCAAGCAGCTCGGCGGAGACGCCGTGGTCGGCATCGGCCCGATCGCCGAACGCGAACCAGTCAAAGACGTCGCGCGCAATCTGGATCGCTGGACCCACGGCATCGTCGCCCGCGTGTTTTCGCAAACCACCATTGACGAGCTGACCCAGTGGTCGAACGTCCCCGTGATCAACGCGCTGAGCGATCGTTTCCATCCCTGCCAGGCGCTGGCGGACGTGCTCACGTTGAAGGAACAGTTCGGCCGCTTCGATAATTTAAAGCTCGCCTTCGTGGGCGATGGAAATAATGTCGCGCACTCTCTGATGCTGACGGCTGGAAGATTGGGCGTGCATGTCGCGGTCGCGACGCCGCGCGGCTATGAGCCTGATCCCGCGATGACCGAAGAAGCGTCTCGCCTCGGGCAGATCACCATTACCAACGATCCCGCCGAGGCGGTCGGGCAGGCCCACGCCGTCTACACCGACGTCTGGGCCAGCATGGGCCAGGAATCGGAAGCCGGTGAGCGCGCGCGGATTTTCGCGCCCTATCAGGTGAACGAAGCGTTGATGGCGCAGGCGCGGCCCGATGCCGTGTTCATGCACTGCCTGCCGGCGAAGCGCAGCCAGGAAGTGACCGACGGCGTGATGGAATCGCCCGCGTCCGTGATATTCGACCAGGCGGAGAATCGCCTGCACGCGCAAAAAGCGCTGCTGCTGATGCTGCTGGGTTGAAATTTGGCGTGTTTGATTTCACGCGTCGTTAAAATGGCGCGTCTAAACTAAAGTCTATGCAAAAACCCAAGAAGGTAGCACTCGCCTATTCGGGCGGTCTGGATACATCCATCATCATTCCGTGGCTCAAGGAAAACTACGGCTGCGAAGTTGTCGCCGTGTGCGGCGATATCGGCCAGGGCGGTGATGAGCTCACCGGACTCGAAGAAAAAGCCCTCAAGACCGGCGCTTCCGAAGTTCACGTCGCCGATATGCGCGAGGAGTTTGTGTCGGAGTACCTGTGGCGCATGGTTCGCGCCGGCGGCGAGTATGAGCACAAGTATCTGCTGGGAACCTCGATCGCCCGGCCGCTGCTGGCCAAGCGCCAGGTGGAAGTGGCGCTGGCGACAGGCTGCGACGCGCTGTCGCACGGCTGCACCGGCAAAGGCAACGATCAGGTCCGTTTCGAGCTGACCTATAAAGCGCTCGCGCCGCATCTCCCCGTCATCGCGCCCTGGCGCGAATGGAATATCGTTTCGCGCGAAGACGCCATCGAGTACGCGGCCAAACATAACGTACCGATTTCCCAAACGACCACGAAGATCTACAGCCGCGATCGCAACATCTGGCACATCTCGCACGAAGGCGGAGCGCTCGAAGACCCCGTCAACGCCGCTCCCGACGACATGTGGATGCTGACCAAAAGCCCCAAGGACGCGCCCGACCAGCCCGCCGACGTGACCATCGGCTTCGAGCAGGGCCGCCCCGTTTCCGTTAATGGAAAGCCGTACTCCTCCGCGGTCGCGCTGCTGGAGAAGCTGAACGAGATTGGCGCCGAACACGGCGTCGGCCGCATCGACATGGTGGAGAATCGATTCGTCGGAATGAAGTCGCGCGGCTGCTATGAAACGCCCGGCGGCACGCTCATCATGGCGGCGATTCACGAGCTGGAGTCGCTCACGCTCGACAAGAGCATGGCGCATTACAAGGAAAAGCTCGCGCTCGATTACGCCGAGATGGTTTACAACGGCCTGTGGTTCACGCCCCTGCGCGAATCGCTCGACGCGTTCTTCCTCGAAGCCGGCAAATTCACTACCGGCGAAGTTACGCTCCGCCTGTATAAGGGCAGCTTCCAGCCGGTCAGCCGCAAGTCGCCGTATTCGCTCTACTCGCTCAACATCGCCAGCTTCACCATGGGTGCCGAGTACGATCAGCGCGATGCGCGCGGCTTCATCAACCTGATCGGACTGCCCATCCAAGTGCGGGCGACGATGCAGGAATCGGCAAAGAAATCCGCCAAGAAAGCCGTATGAAGCTTTGGGGTGGACGATTCGAAGCAGGACCGTCCGAAGTCTTCGAACGATTCGGCCGCTCCCTGCATTTCGATAAGCGCCTGGTCGACGCCGACATTCGAGGCTCGCAAGCCTATGCGCGAGCCCTCGAAAAAGTCGGCGTCCTGACCGCCGGCGAGCGCGAGACGATCGTCAAGGTTTTCGACGATCTGCGCGCGGAAGCAAAATCTCCCGCCTTCTTCGATGGCGCCGACGAAGAGGACGTCCACACCGTCGTCATCCGCAAGTTGAAGGAGCGCGCCGGCACGCTCGCCGACAAAATTCACACCGGGCGCAGCCGCAACGATCAGGTGTCGCTGGACATCCGCCTGTGGCTGCGCGATGAAATCGATGCCTCCCGCGGACGGCTGCATGCGTTGATGTCCGCGCTGCTCGCAGCCGCGCGCCGCGATCCGCACGCCATCGTCCCCGGCTACACCCACACGCGCCGCGCCCAACCGGTGCTGTGGGCGCACTACCTGCTGGCCTATTTCGAAATGTTCGCCCGCGATTTCGAGCGTCTCACGGAAACCCGCAAACGCGTGGACGTGATGCCGCTCGGCAGCGGCGCGCTCGCCGGCTCGGGATTCCCCTTCGATCGCGAGGCCATCGCCCGCGATCTCGATTTCGCCGCCATCACGCGCAACTCCATGGACGTCTCCGGCGACCGCGACTTCGCGCTCGATTTTCTTCACGCGTCTTCCATGACCATGCTGCACCTCAGCCGTCTGGCCGAGGACTGGATTCTCTACTCCGGCGAGGAATACGGCTGGCTCGATCTCGGCGACGGCGTCACCAGTGGATCCAGCATCATGCCGCAAAAGAAAAATCCCGATTCGCTCGAGCTGATCCGCGGCAAATGCGGCGCCGTTTTCGGCGATTATTCGGCGCTTTTCATGATCATGAAGGGGCTGCCGATGACCTACAACCGCGACATGCAGGAAGACAAGCCGCGCATCTTCGACGCCGCCGATCAGCTTCGCGATTCGCTCGAAATGGCGTGCGTCGTGGTGGAAACCACACGGCTGAAACCCGCTCCTCCGTTGACCGCCGTCGAGGAATCCTGGGCCATCGCCACCGATCTCGCCGACGCGCTCGCGCGCAGCGGCACTCCGTTCCATCAGGCCCACAAGATCGTCGGCCGTCTGGTGCTGGAAAGCGTCCGCGATTCGAAGAAGCCTTCGGATTGGAATGCTCAATCGCTCGCCACTTTCGACGGCGCGTTCACACCCGAAATGGCCAGGTATCTGAGCCCCGGCGAAGGCATCAAGACACGCGAGCTCCCCGGCGGCACCGGCCCCAACGCCGTTGCGCAAGCTCTTAAGGAAGCGGAGGCCCGGCTCAGCGGACTGACATGAACAAAAGCTACCGCCAGGGGCAGATTCTCAAACTGATCCGCTCCCACCGCGTCCACACGCAGGAGGAACTGGCGACTGCTCTGCGCACCATCGGCGTTCCCGCCACCCAAGTCACTCTTTCCCGCGACATCCGCGAGCTCGGCCTGGTAAAGACCTCGGAAGGCTATCGCCAGACCTCCGCCGATACCGCACCCGCCGGCCCCAGCGTCGAAACACTGGTCGGCGAGTTCGTTCTCGATCTGCGCCTCGCCCAAAACCTTTTGGTCCTGCGGACTCCGCCAGGCAACGCCAATTCGGTCGCCGTCGCGCTCGATAACGCCGAGTGGCCGGAAATTGCCGGAACCATTGCGGGCGACGACACGGTCCTGGTAATCGCGCCGGACTCGAAAACCGCCGAGTCGCTCCGCATGCGTTTTCTCAAATTCGTCAACCCCTCCCGCTAATTGCCCCTGTGGGGCCGGCTTGTAGCCGGCGGCGGAGTTTTACTCCGCCCGTCCCGTCAGCGAAAACCGGCGGCGGAGTTTTACTCCGCCCGCCCCGTCAGCGAAAAAAGGAACAATCCTTGCGGCCTCCGCGTATAGTCAAGACATGCGCCTCTTCGCCGATCTGCGCTACGCCTTTCGCACGCTCGCCAAAAGCCCCGGATTCGCGGGTATCGCGATCCTTTCCCTCGCCCTCGGCATCGGAGCGAACTCCGCCATGTTCAGCTACGTCGACGCGATGCTGCTGCGGCCGCTCCCGGTCCCCGACTCCAGCCGCATCGTCCAGGTCGATTCCACCGCCCCCGGCACGCGCCTCGGGCGGATTTCGTATCCCGACTATGTGGATCTGCGGGAGCGCTCCGAAACGCTCTCGAGTCTGGTCTGTTATCAGCTTTTCATGGCCGGCGTGGCGACCACCCGCGATGAAGTTCCACGGGTCAATCTTGCCGTCATCGCCAGCGGGAATTTTTTCTCCGGCCTCGGGATTCCGATTCCGCTCGGACGGGGATTTCTGCCCGAGGAGGACACCGTCCCCGGCCGGGATTTGGTAGCGGTGGTCAGCCATTCGCTTTGGGCGCGCGAATTCGGCTCCGATCCGAAAGCGATCGGCCGCAAGCTGCGGCTGAATGGAACCGAGTTCACCATCGTCGGCGTCGCCACTCCGGACTTCACCGGCCCGGAAGCATTCGTGCTGCCGGAGGTCTACGTCCCCACGCAGGCGTTCGCGCAGGCGATTCCTGATTCCAAGACCGAACTGACCGCGCGCGGATCGCGCGGATTCACCCTGATCGGCCGTATGAAACCCGGCGTCAGCGCTCAACAGGTCCAGGTTCAGCTTTCGACGGTGGCGCGACGCATCGCCGCGCAATATCCCGACACGAATCGCGATCGCAGCGTGACGGTTCTCGATTACCGGCGGGCTCGCTTCGAAAACGATCCCCTCGACGCGACCCTTTCCCTCACCATGATGGGAGTCG
>DATGGL010000136.1:0-10413 GCA_035308605.1 Bryobacteraceae bacterium | reverse complement strand
GGCACCCAGTCGCCTGGGCCAGAGATGGACAACTGATATACATTGGACTGGAAAGCGATCAGCGACGTACACTCGCGGTTCCGGTGTCCCGTACCGGTTTACCTGAGCTGCCAGACGGCGGTCTTCGTTCGGGCGAGCAAGCAGACACGATTCGCGGCGGGCGGCTTATCGAAGCTTATGATATTTCTCCCGGCCCGAATCCATCCACGTTTGCCTACGTGAAGACAACCACTCAAAGAAATCTCTTTCGCATCTCGCTTAGGTAGGCAGCGGCCAATGAGCCGCCTGTTGGTCAGCGGCACCAGGGATAGGTGCTCAGGTTTTTGAACCACCGCCGGTTTGCCCCCGTTGTTGGCGTAGAGCGTGTTGGCGTAGAGCCCAACTGGTTCCTAAGCCATTGAAGCTAAAGGTTGGCTCCCCGGCATGGATTCGAACCACGATTCACGGCTCCAAAGGCCGCTGTCCTACCATTAGACGACCGGGGATCTTGAGTCGAAAAGACTCCAGCGATGATTTTATCACGGCCATGGCTGACCTCTGTGAAGGTACGCCTCTGCGCGCCGGCAGTTGACCCGGCAAAACACCAGGACTTATAGTGTTTCATGGCCCTTCGATATCTTCTCCCTCCCGTCCTCCTCTCCGCCATGACATGCGTGACTGCCGCGCCCGCGTCGAGCCAGCAGCCCGATGGTGTTTCCATCGTGCAGCCAGGCGCGCCCGGCAAGAATAGTAAGGCCCTAACCGCCGCGACTGCCGTGGTTCCCGTGCGCCAGCCCTCCGAGGCCGACACGAACTTTATGCAAGGGATGATCCATCATCATTCGCAGGCCGTCGAGATGACCGCGCTGATCCCGACTCACACCCACAATAAGCGGATCCAGGAACTGGGCAAGCGAATCAGCATCTCGCAGACCGACGAAATCAAGTCCATGCAGACGTGGCTCGAGGATCATGGCAAGGCCGTGCCCATGGATCACAGCAAGATGGACCACAGCAATATGGCCGGCATGCACGGCCCCATGATGGATATGAAGTCCATGCCCTCGATGCCCGGCATGTTGACTCCGCAACAGATGGAGGCCCTGGCCAAGGCGACGGGGGCCCAGTTCGACCGACTCTTTTTGACCGGTATGATTCAGCATCATACCGGCGCTCTGGTGATGGTGCAGGAGCTCTTCGACACACCAGGCGCTGGCCAGGACAGCCAGTTGTTCGACTTCGCCACCGATGTGGACAACACACAGCGCGCCGAAATTGAAATTATGAAGGGCCTGCTAAAGGGGAAACCATGATCCTACGATCAACTACGTTGCTTTCGCGCGGTGCTGCGACCATCTCGACCGCGCTTTTTCTATCCATGCTCTGCTCGGGGCAAGCCAACACGGGAGCCTCGGCCAATCCGCGCTCCGCCCCCGACGATCCGCGTATCGGGCTCAAGGCGGGAATCTTCGATGCGGGCGAGGCGGCCTTCGGAATGGAACGCGTCGCTTCTTTGCCGAAGCCCGCCGGTTTTGCTCCGGGAAGTCCCGGCGTTACCGAAGCCTTTCCTCCGCCGCAGACGCCGGATTCCAAGACGGACGGTCCGCCGCGCACCGTTCAATACGGCTCCGCGAATTCTGATCTGGCTTTCAACGGCAACCACCTCTTCGTAGGAAACTACAACGGGATCAATTTTTACGATATCGACAACCCGGCGAAAACCGCGCTGAAAACTTCGCTGGTCTGTCCCGGCGGTCAGGGCGACGTCTCCATCTACGGGCACCTGCTGTTCATGTCCGCGGAAGCCGCCAACGGCAGAACCGATTGCGGAATTCAGGGAATCGCGCTGCCGGAGGGCTACAAGCCGCCTCCGCCGCCTCCGCCCACGCCCGAGGGTGAGCAGCGGCCGCCGCGCGTGCCGCCTCCGCCGAGCCCGGACCGTTTTCGGGGCGTTCGCATTTTTGACATCAGCGACTTTTCGAATCCCAAGCAGGTTGCCGCTGTTCAGAGCTGCCGCGGATCGCACACCCACACGCTGGTGATCGATCCCAAGGACAAAGAGAACGTCTACATTTATATATCCGGCACCGGCCTGGTTCGCCAGGCGGAAGAGCTGGCCGGATGTTCAACGGGCGATCCCAAGGATAATCCGGATACCGCATTATTCCGCATCGACATCGTCAAGGTGCCGCTCGCGCATCCGGAGCAGGCCAAGATCATCGCCAGCCCGCGCATCTTCAGCGACCCAACGACCGGAGCCATCGATGGCCTCTGGAAGGGCGGCAAGCACGGAGAAGGTTCGCAAAGCACTTCTGACACGAACCGCTGCCACGACATCACGGTCTATTCGGCCGTCGGTCTCGCCGCCGGGGCATGTTCCGGCAATGGAATTCTGCTGGACATTTCTAACCCCGCCCATCCCGTCCGCATCGATGCGGTCAGCGATCCGAACTACGCGTTCTGGCATTCCGCCAGCTTTAATAATGACGGCACCAAAGTTGTATTCACGGATGAATGGGGCGGCGGCACGCAACCCCGTTGCCGCGCGACCGATCCCATGAGCTGGGGCGCCGACGCCATCTTCACGCTGTCCAAAGGCAAGATGAAGCTCGCGTCTTACTACAAGATGCCCGCCGCGCAGACCGACACGGAAAACTGCGTTGCTCACAACGGATCCCTGGTTCCGATTCCCGGCCGCGACATTGAAGTGCAGGCCTGGTATCAGGGCGGCATCTCGATGATGGATTTCACCGATGCCGCGCATCCCATTGAAATCGCTTATTTCGATCGCGGGCCGCTCGACAAAGAAAAGCGCATCCTGGGCGGCTTTTGGTCGGCTTACTGGTACAACGGCTACATCTACGGTTCGGAAATCGCCCGCGGCGTGGACGTGTTCAAGCTGGTGCCCAGCAAGTACATCACACAGAACGAAATCGACGCCGCCAATCAGGTGCACTACGACGAGCTGAACGTTCAGAATCAGCCGAAGATCGTGTGGCCCAAGAACTTGATCGTGGCCCGGGCCTACGTGGATCAGCTAGCTCGCGGCAACTCCTTGTCAACGCAGAAAATCTCCGCGTTGAACGCGGCGATCGCGAAAAACGATGCGTCGCAGCTCAAATCCCTTGGGACCAGCTTGGATAAGGAAGCGAAATCCGCCAAGACTCCGGCCGACGCGGAGCGTATGCGCGCTCTTGCGGACATCTTTAAGCGCTAGCTCAGGCAGAACTTAAGCCGGCGCCAGATCGCCACGCCCCTCGGCTCGAGCCACTTCGTCCGCGTGCTCGACGCCGAGGAGCCGCCGGCCATGCACGGCTAACTCGAAGCGATCTTTAACGCCCGTCTTTTCAAAGATGTGCATCAGGTGGACTTTCACAGTCCCCGGAGTAATCGCGAGCGCCCCAGCGATCTCCTTATTCTTCAACCCCGCGCACACGTGATGCACGATCTCCTTCTCGCGCGGCGTAAGCCGTGGCGCCGAACGGCGATCGAGATTTCCCATCGTATGCTCGGAAAGCGAGCTCTCGATCCAGACGTCTCCCCGTCCCACCGACCGCAGGCATTCGAGAATCGATTTTATCGGCAGTGATTTCTTGAGGATGCCGCGTGCCCCCAGTTGGAGCGCCCGAAAGCAGTCCACTTCCGCCAGATCGTTCACCCACAGCACCGGCTGGCACCCCGCGGACGTGCTACGGACATCCGCGATGAACTGGAATACTACCTTCAAACCGCTAGCCTGATCTACCAGGATGACGTCGGGATGGCGCTCCTGCAAAGCCTCAATTCCATCCGCAAGGCTGGTGGCCGAGCCGACGAACTCCAGATCGTCGCACTCGCCTAATACCTTCGCCAAACCTTCGAGGACGATAGGCTGCGATTCGCACGCGAATACACTAACACGATTCACTAGAACCCCTTCAGTGGCAAAATGCCTTTGACCACATAACCCCTGAAAGGATTAGATCGTCCGCAGGCAAATGGGGGCGTAGGTACTAAGTGTCGATTTACTGTAGTCGTATGCCTGGGGTCGTATTCCCGTGCCGAGTAATCCCTTACAGATAGGTCGGGACGACATGCATCTCGGGTACTACTGCCCGTGGAGGCAACTTTGCCACCGCCAGGATCGCTTCGGCCACATCCACCGCTTGCAGCGCCTTGGCCAACGTTTCAGCGCTCGTCTTCACCGGGCGCTTTTCCAGGATCTCCGTATCCACCAGCCCCGGACAAATCACCGACGTGCGAATTCCGTTCTGCTTCTCTTCGAATCGAATCGCGTGTGCCATGCCGAGCATGCCTCGCTTCGACGCCTGATAAGCCGCGCCCGATACATCGGGGACCAGCCCCGACATAGATGCGACGTAAATCAGATAACCCGATCCGGCGGCGCGCATCTGCGGCAGGACGGCGCTGGTGATGTAATAAGCTCCGTTCAGATTAACGTTGATGAGCTCGTTCCAAATGGTCGGGTTCAGCCGCGTTAGAGCCCGGTCCGGAGTATTAGTCCCCGTGGCATAGACCAAGAAATCGATCTTCCCGAACTTCTCACGCGTCTGTTCCGCCACCTGCTGCATCTCGGCGACGACTGACGAATCCGCAGCCGCGATCTCGATCAGATTTCCTTCTTTTTCCAGTTGCCGCTGCAGCTCCTCCAACCGTTCGCGTCGCCGCGCGACTGCAAACACACGCGCGCCTTCGCGAGCAAACAAGACCGCAGTCTCCCGCCCAATACCGCTCGACGCGCCGATGATGAGAACAACCTGATCCTTTAACGAAACTGGCATTCACTCTCCGCACGGAACCGCTCACGACAGTAAGCGGGTCCCCGATATTTCACCACGCCCCTAATGTAGCGACATGTCACGCGTTCTGCAAAGCGCGCGCCGCGGACGCTCGCGACACGGCGCGCCCGGCCAGAACCGGCAGCGGCAGCGACAGCAGCATCACAAACCCGATCACGAAGATCGCGTATTCGTAAGTCCCCGTCGTCTCCCGCACATGCGCGATCAGCAGCGGCGATGGGATCGCGGCGACGGCCCAAGTCGCAAGCACGATCCATCCGTAAATCCCGCCGATATATTTCGACCCGAAGAAGTCCGCCACAAAGGACGGGATCACCGCGAACCCTCCGCCGTAGCACAGTGCAATCGCGCAGACCACGATCTCGAACATCATCGCCTGGTGCACGCGCGGCAGAAAGAAAAACAAAAACACTTGAATGGCGTACAGCGCGAAGTATACCTGCGCCCGTCCCACCAGGTCCGACATCCAGGACCAGAAGACGCGTCCGATCGCGTTGAAGATCGAGATAACGCCCACGGCTGCCGACGCTTCGAGAACCGTCATTCCCGCCTGTTGCTGGGCCAAAGGAGACGCCTGGCTGATGATCATGATTCCGGCCGACACATTTAGCGAGAGCATCAGCCACAGCAGCCAGAAGCGCCACGTCTTCATCGCCTGCATTACTGTAAAATCGACCGTTCCGGCGCGCCGCGTCGCCGCCGTCTCTTTCATTCCCTCAGGCCGCCAGCCGTGCGGCGGATCGATATGAAATTGTGCTGCAACCACAATGATCACGAGATAGGCGGCTCCGAAAATCTGGAACGTGTCCGCCACGCCCACCCGGATGATCAACCGAGCCGCGATCGGGCTCATAATCACCGCCCCTGCCCCGTATCCCATCACTGTCGCCCCGATCATCAGCCCACGCTTGTCCGGAAACCATTTGGTGATGTTCGCGACTGGACAGATATAGGCGATCCCGATGGCGATTCCACCCAGAACGCCATAGCCCGCGTACAAGCCGAAAAGGGAGTGATGGGAAACAGCCGCTGCTGCCACGAAGAATCCGACCCCGTAGAGCACTCCGGCAAATGACGCAACCAATCGCGGCCCGCTCCGGTCCTGCCATAGTCCTCCCACGACGGCGCCGATCCCGATGCACGCCAGCGTGATCGTGAACGTCGCTGAAACCTGCACCAGCGTCCAGGGCTCCGTCGCCAGCATCGGTTTGACGAATACGCTCCAGCTGTACACTGCGCCGCAGCAGATCTGAATCAGGATTGCCGCCACCGCAATCAGCCATCGATTGGGTAGGCGATTCGGAAGGTTCTGTGTCGCCATCCTCTATATACTCGCTGGTTTTCGCCGCCAAATCATGCCATCTTGCGTTGACTCGCCCGTTCAGGCATACTGACCCGAGACGAAACCCCCGTTTTCAGAAAGGCACACATGCATCACGGAGACATATCCAGCAGCGCGGACACCATCGGAATCGCAGTCGTGAATTATAAAATGCCGCGTCTGCATACCAAGGCCCAGGTTCTGGAAAACTGCCACTCGATCGCCCGCATGATCGAAGGCATTAAGCTCGGCTTGCCCGGAATGGACCTGATCGTTTTCCCCGAGTACAGTACTCACGGCATCATGTACGACCGTGGCGAAATGTTCGACACGGCCGCCACCATCCCCGGAGAAGAAACCGCAATCTTCAGCGAGGCGTGCCGCAAAGCGCGCACCTGGGGCGTATTCTCACTTACCGGCGAGCGCCACGAACAGCACCCGCACAAAGCTCCGTACAACGCACTTATTCTGATCAATGACCGCGGCGAGATCGTGCAGAAATATCGCAAGATTCTGCCGTGGTGTCCCATTGAAGGCTGGTATCCGGGCAGTTGCACTTACGTCTCGGAAGGACCCAAGGGTCTGAAGATGAGCCTGATCATCTGCGACGACGGCAATTATCCCGAAATCTGGCGGGACTGCGCGATGAAGGGTGCGGAGTTGATCGTCCGCTGCCAGGGCTACATGTACCCGGCCAAGGAACAGCAGATCATGGTCGCAAAGGCCATGGCGTGGATGAACAATGTTTACGTTGCGGTCGCGAACGCAGCCGGCTTCGACGGCGTGTACTCCTATTTCGGCCATTCCGCGATCGTCGGTTTCGATGGCCGCACGCTTGGCGAATGCGGCGAGGAAGAGAACGGGATCCAGTACGCTGCGGTCTCAAAATCTCTCATCCGCGACTTCCGGGCCAACGCCCAATCCCAGAATCATCTCTTCAAGCTGCTCCATCGGGGATACACCGGCGTGATCCAGTCCGGCGATGGCGACAAAGGCGTAGCCGAATGCCCCTTCGATTTTTATCGCTCTTGGGTGAACCGGCCTGCTGAAGCGCAGCGGAATGTGGAAGGAATTACGCGAACAACCATTGGCACCGCCGAGTGCCCCATCGAAGGAATTCCGGTAGAAGTCGGCGCACTGAAATAACGCGCACGTGACCGCCGAAGCCACAAGACTTCGGCGGTCTCCGCGCTTACCGGAACGGACGCCCGGCCGTTACTGCTCGCTGCCGCCCGCGCTGCTGGCAGCAGTCTTCCCCGACTGATCTTCGGGAACCCACAGGCGAACTTCAACACGGCGGTTCATCTTACGCCCGTCGCGAGTCTTGTCGTCGCCCACCGGCTGCGCATACCCCGATCCGAGGATCGAAAGATTCCGCACCGGAATCTGCTGATTCGAGAGATACCGCGCCACGGCCTGCGCGCGCGCCGCGCTCAATGTATCGTTGTACGCGCTGTTGCCGCTCTTGTCCGTGAATCCCTGCACTTCTACGACGAAGCGGCTCATCCCTTTTGCTTGCGCGGCCAGCCCATCGAGCTGCGCCTTGCCCTCGTCCGTCAGCTTGTCGCTGTTGAACGCAAACAGAACGGATTCAGACTTCGCCATCTGAAACTTGTTCATCGACGCGACCGTGTTATCCAGACGCGTGATGCCCTGTTCGGCAAAGCTGCGAGCTCCGTCGGCCGCCTGCTTTGCGCCATCGGCTGCCTGCTGCGCGTTCCCCGCCTTTTGATCGGCGGCCTTTGCAGCCTCGCCTGCCTGCGTCGCCTTGTTATCGGTGTCGCTCAGCTTCTCTTTGGTCCTCGACAGGTCCGTCCCCAACTCCTGGATCTGTGTTCCCTGGCCGGCGATCTGCTTATCCTGTTCGCCGTTCTTCGTCTCCGTACCGGTCACCCGTTGTTCTACCGGAGCGACAGTCTTCGCAACATACTTTTTGGTGGCACACCCCGTCCCGACAAGACTCAGAGCAAGCGCACCGGTCATCATACTTGTAAGTTTCATTTCATTTCTCCCTTTCTAGCGATGCGGCCGGTAGAATGTTCTCGAAACGAGAACGTAACCCCACCGTAAATCGTTGATCGTTCTAGGCAGCATGACTTCACGACGAATAGATACGCACGTGCGTGGCCAGAATGGCGGCATAAATCACGCTCGAATCCTATCCGTACTGGAACGCGGAGCCATTGGTAGTGCATTGGTCTCGACATTCGCGTTCGCCGATTCGCCTCGCGCGGGATAGGCGATCGTGGCTTGCGTCGGCAGAGCCAGCGCCGTTCCCGCGCGTTCCACGGCATCCAATATCGACAGCAGCAAGTCCTGCTGCATTTCAAGAAATTCATCGCCGGATTGCGTCGATATATATACAAAGATTTCGACGTCGAGCGAATACGATCCCACCCCCACGAAGCGCACCGGAACCGGTCCCGTCTCAATGCGCGGATGATCCTTCAAAATCTTCGTCACCGAATCGAGCACGCTACGAACTTGTTCGGACGTTGTGTCCCGGCGGAGATTTAACGTTACATGGAATAGCATCTTGTCCCGCCGGCTGAAGTTCTCGAGCGTCATCGAAGAGAACTGCCCGTTTGGCACCGACACTACCGTGCGATCTGCTGTACGAATCCGGGTGGACCGCAGACCGATATCCTCCACTGTCCCGCTGCGATCGCCAAACTTGCAGAAATCGCCCACCGATACCGGGCGATCGCTGATTACCGACACGCCGCCAAACAGATTCTCGATCGT
Source organism: Bryobacteraceae bacterium (assembly GCA_035308605.1). Taxonomy (GTDB): domain Bacteria; phylum Acidobacteriota; class Terriglobia; order Bryobacterales; family Bryobacteraceae; genus Palsa-187. The sequence goes on along the minus strand of DATGGL010000136.1, from coordinate 1,569 downwards.
CTTCTGCGCCGCCAGTGCGATTGCAAGTCCGCCGACACCAAGACCCGCGAGAATCGTCGTCGTGTTGTATCCCCAATCACTGAGGATCGCGATCGCCGCCAGCGCCCATATCGTCAGTTTTGTGATTCGCAGACCAACCGGGAGTATCGAGGATGCGAAAACCTGCCGCCGGGTTTCGAGCGTCGCACGAAGCCGGGCGACAATACGGTCGGCAATCGCTACAGCCAAAGCCGCCACGCCGCAAAACAGAATTAACGTTACGCCACGTTCCAAATAGAGGCGGGAAGTCGCTGATGCGCCCACCCAATCGACTGCAACCCGAAACGCGCCCGCTGCGAATATCAGCCGCAGCGGTCCCAGGAAACGATCCAGAATGCCGCCGTCCGCCGCGGCCGAAACCCGTCGCAGCAGCGGCCGCGCCGCCCGCAGAATCAGAATGCACAGCCATTTCGAAATGGCCGCCACCAGCACACCCGCCAACACCAAGGCGATCCATCGCCATAGCGCCGTCCCCATCCATGTCCAGTTCACCAGCGGCGCCGGAAGGTGGCGCTCGATCGGAGAATCGCTGGTCAGACGCGCGATTTGCGGGATCAGGCCGCGGCTCTGTGGCGAAAACAGCCACACCTGAAGCCCGGACCGAAGCGTGACTCGCTCCAGTTCCAAGTCCAGATTTTGCCCGCCATTTTGCCCTTCCGAGCCGAAGGAATCCACTCGCTGAATTCCCGGCCGTGAGCCCTCCGTGACCGCCCCCTCCGGGTTGCGGCTCAGTGTCGCGACGTCGAATTGCACGTCCCGGTCGAGAATTTCCCCCAACTGCTGCGCGAGCGTCGGACCCTCGGTAAGCCGCTGCTCCCGCGCGATGCCGCGCAGATCGAAATACTTCGACGCCTGCGCGTAGTTGTGTGCATGACAGGCATCCAGGAACGCAATCACCGAACTCTGCGGCGTCTCGCGGTTCAACGGATCTTGAGCCTTCACCGGTGGGGCCGGTGGCGGGACCTGCGCCATCATGCCCGGCAAGACCGCCAGCAGCAAGCCGGCTAATCGTGAACTCTTCAAAGGCAACGAACTAGTCAAGCGCAACCGAGCCTGGGGCGCCGTCCAAAGTGGCTCGCGAGCATGTGCGCCCACAAATCCAGCGCATCCTCGGCACGTCCCGGCGAGAGGCGTTTCAGGCTCGCGTAGCTGCGAATAATCGCCGAACGGTCCGCCGCGGGCGCAGTTCGGTAGGCATTGATTAAGTTTTCTTCCGCGATCGTAAGAATCAGCGCCATGCCAAATCCTCCACTCGGCGTGGTTAGATGCATGCGCAGTGCCATGTCCCCAGGCCACTCAAAATACGCGCTTTGATTTCCTGAAGAACCCGCAATCGGGTAACTTTTTCCCGATCCGAATGCAGATTCGGACGAAACAGGCGCTGCGACAGGAGGGTCTATCGGGCAGATGGCAAAGCTTTGCCCGAAATGCAAGGCTGTCAGAAACAACGACGGCTCCCTATGTCAGATCTGCGGCCAACGATTTCAAACGTTAGAGCACCGCGTCGCACCCTACCTCGCGTTCGCCGTT
>DATGGL010000135.1:0-33918 GCA_035308605.1 Bryobacteraceae bacterium | reverse complement strand
CTGATCGCCTGCGCCAACGTCGCCAACCTGGTTCTGGCCCGCGGTTCTGCGCGCGCGAAGGAAATCGCCATCCGCATGGCCATCGGCGCCGGACGCGGACGCCTCATCCGCCAGTTGCTTACGGAAAGCCTCCTGCTCTCGATTCTCGGGGGCCTGGCCGGACTCGCCGTCGGCTACGCCGGCGTCCACTTCCTCGGTTCCATCGAAATCCCCTCCGACTTCCCGCTGTCTTTCGGCCTCCGCATGGACGCGCGCCTGTTGACCTTCAGCATGACGCTCGCGATTGTGACTGGCGTTGTCTTCGGCCTCCTGCCCGCCCTTCGCAGCACGCGCACCGATCTCGCGTCGACGATCAAGTCGAGCGACCAGGGCCCCGCCCGCATCTCTCTCTGGCGCGGCCGCATGTCCGCGCGCAATTTCCTGGTGGTCGCCCAACTGACGCTATCGGTGGTTCTTCTGATCGCTTCGGCATTCTTCGTTCGCGGCTTCGTCGCCGCGCAGCAAATCGATCCCGGCTTTCGTCTCGACCACACACTCGCCCTGACCTTCGACCCGAGCCTCATGCGCTATGACGAAACCAAGACCCGTCTGTTCTACAAGACCCTGAAAGATCGGGTCCGCGATATGAACGGTGTTTCCAACGTGGCGCTCACCGCAAGCATCCCGTTCTCCACGAACCAAGACGCACGCCGCGTGATCCTCGACGGTTATCAGCCGCGCGCCGGCGAAGACGCGCCTCGCGCGTTTTCCGCGCGAGTCGACGAGAATTATTTCCCGCTGATGGAGACTTCGATTGTGCGCGGCCGCTCCTTCGACACGCGCGATACAGCCACTTCCCCCCTCGTCGCCATTGTCAACGAAACTCTGGCGTCGCGTAGCTGGCCCAATCGGGATCCGATCGGCCAACGCCTTCGCTTGGATGGTCCCAAAGGACCGGTGGTTGAAATTGTCGGCGTGGCGAAGACCGGAAAATACATGTATTGGGCCGAGCCTCCGCAGGCCTACATCTGGACCCCCTTCGCGCAGGACTACAGGGCGCAGATGACTTTGGTGGTCCGCACCACCGCCGATCCCGCCTCGATGGCCGCGGCCATGCGCGCCACCACGCGCGCCATCGACCCCGACATGCCGGCATTCGATGTTCGCACCCTGGAGTCGTTCTTCGAAAAACGTGCGATGCTCGGCCCCCGCCTGATTGCGCAAATGGTCACCGCCATAGGAATGATGGGCCTGCTGCTCGCGGTCGTCGGGCTTTATGCGGTCGTCGCTTACGCGGTGAACCGCCGCACCCGCGAAATCGGGATCCGTATGGCCATCGGCGCGCGTCCCGGCGACGTGCTCCGGATGGTGCTGAACCAAGGTCTGGGATTTACGCTGATCGGCGTCGCCATCGGCATCGCTCTGGCATTCTTTGCGACGCGCTTCCTGGTCGCCTTCACCGTCGGCGTCAAACCCCACGATCCCGTCGTCTTCATCAGCGTGCCGCTGATCCTTGCCGCCGTAATGATGGCCGCCTGCTGGATCCCCGCGCGCCGCGCCGCCCGCGTAGATCCCGTGCTGACCTTGCGCCAAGAATAAAGCCGAGCTTAGTGATAGCATGGCCATTCGTGCGAAATAACACGACGTTCGCCATCGCCACGTTATTCGCGATTAACATCCTGAATTTCTACGATCGCAACGTCGCCGGCGCCGTCGTCGAGCCGATGCGCAAGGAGTTTCACCTCGACGATTTTCAAATCGGCCTGCTCACCACCGCGATGACGATTCTGTACGCCATCATCGGCGTTCCGCTCGGCCGCGTCGCCGATATCTGGTCGCGCAAGCATCTGCTGGCCTGGGGCGTAGCCGTCTGGAGCGCGCTCACTGCCTTCACCTACTTCGCCTCCAGCTACGGAATGGTGCTGTTTTCGAGACTCGGAGTCGGCGTCGGCGAAGCAGCCTGCGCGCCCACCGCGACAAGCTGGCTGGGCGATCTGGTTCCACCCACCCGCCGGTCTCGCGTCCTCGGACTGTTCATGCTCGGCGTCCCCATCGGCGGAGCGCTCAGCTTCTTCTTCAGCGGTCCGGTGGCGCGCGCCTACGGCTGGCGGGTCGCGATGATCGCCGCCGCGGCGCCGGCGCTTGTCCTGATCCCTGCCCTGCTGATGCTTCGCGAACCGGCGCGCGGCGCGTCGGAGAACATTCCCGAAACAACCCCCAGGGCTTCCATCCCCAACGCGTCGATGTGGAGCGTCTTAAAAATCCCGACACTCTGGTGGATCATCACTTCGGGTGCGCTGCTCAACTTCAACATGTATGCGATCGGCACCTTCATGCCTGCGATGTTCGGGCGCATCTACAAGCTCGACGTCGGCCGCGCGGGAATCGAAACCGGGATCGTATACCTGATCGGCGGTGTCGCCGGAGGATTGTTGGGCGGCTGGACGGGCGACCGCATCATCCGCTCGCGCAGAAACGGCCGCCTCTGGATGGGTGCGATCTTCGCCCTGCTCGGCGCGCCGTGCGCCTATTTCGCGGGACTGGCGAACACCCTCGGCGTTGCCGTAATTTTATGGGTGTTCGCCTATGGCTCGCTCAACACCTATTACGGTTTGGTCTATTCGTCGATCCAGGACATCGTTGCCCCCGCCCAGCGCGGCGCGACCATGGCGCTTTACTTCATGGCCATGTACCTGTGCGGCGCATCGTTCGGTTCGCTGATCACCGGAGGCTTGAGCGACCACTACGCCCGTCTCGCCGCCGGGTCGGCACTGATCACCGAAGCCGCCCGCGCAACCGGCCTCCAGAAGGCGCTGATCGTGATACCACTGGCCAGCGTTGGCCTGTCCCTGGTTCTCTTCATGGGCTCCCGGACCATCTTGAAAGACATGGCCCGGCGCGCATCGGATAACGGTAATCCCTCGCTGAATCGCGCCCCGCATGCCACAATCGAGGCATGATTGTTGTCGTCTTTCGTTCCCGTCTCACTCCGGAAGCCGGCTCGGATTATGGAAACATGGCCGCGGAGATGGCCGAAACCGCGAAGGACATGCCTGGATTTATTGACGTGAAGAGTTTCACGGCGGAAGACGGCGAACGGCTGACGCTGGTGTGGTGGAAAGACCGCGAAACTTTAATGGGCTGGCGCAACCATCCGCGCCACCAGATCGCGCAGGAGACCGGCCGGGCGAAGTGGTATCAGTATTACAAAATCGAAGTCGCCGAAGTCATCCGCGACGGCGCCTTCACCCGCCCTCTAGCCTGACCGCTCGCAGTCCCGGCTACGCCCCGAATACAGCCTTTGCCGCATCCCTCGCCGCGCTTACCAGCCGGTCCACTTCGGACTCCGTAATCACCAGCGGCGGCGCAAAGAACACCATGTCGCCTGTCGCCGGATGCGGCCCGCCCGAACGCAATGTACGCGTAATCACGCCGCGCTTCATCAACTCCGCCTGATACCGCGGTGCGATCTTCTGATCGGCCGCGAAATTCTTCTTGGTCGCCCGGTCTTCCACAAATTCGACCGCCGTCAGCAGCCCCTTGCCGCCCCGGATGTCTCCCGCATTCGGATGGTCGCCGAACGCCGACTGGAGTCCCGCATACAGCCGCGCGCCCATCTTCGCAGCGTTCTCGCACAGCCCTTCGCGCTCGATGATCTCGACATTCTTCAAACCCACCGCGCAACAGGTCGGATGGCCGGAGTACGTGTAGGCGTGCATCCAACGATTGGCCGGCTCCACTGTATCCATCGCATGCTTGATCGCCTTGCTGACCATGATTCCGCCCAGCGGGAGCTGTCCCGATGTGACTCCCTTGGCAAACGACATGATGTCCGGCTGGACGTTCCAGTGCCCCAGCGCGAACCATTTGCCGGTGCGGCCGAAACCGGTGATCACTTCGTCGGCAATCATCAGCACGTTGTGCTTCGTGCAAATCTCCCGGACCAGAGGCCAGTAATCGTCCGTCGGATAGATCACTCCGCCCGCGCCATGAATCGGCTCGCCGATAAACCCTGCGACAGTGTCCGGACCCTCCCGCAGAATGGCCTCTTCCAGATCGCGCGCCGCCGCCTGACCGATGGTCTCGCCCGGCTTCGCTCCCTGGAACCGGTACGGATAGCACGGCGGAATATGAACAAATCCAGGCATGCGCGGCTCGAACATCTTCCAATACGCGCCCATTGAAGTCGCGCTCATTGCCTGCAGCGTGACGCCGTGGTACCCCTGGTGCCGCGCGATAAATTTCACCTTTTCCGGTTTCCCGTTCGCCTTCCAATAAAAGCGCGCCGTCTTGAACGCCGACTCGTTCGCTTCCGCCCCGCCCGACGTGAAGAACACCGCCTGCATGTTGTCATACGCGAGGTCGATCAACTTCTCAGCCAGCTTGATCACCGGCACGTTGGTCGAACCGGCGTAAGCTGAGAAGTAAGCCAGTTCCTTCATCTGCGCCGCCGCGGCTTCGGCCAGCTCGGCGCGTCCATGCCCCGCGTTGACATTCCACAGGCTGGACAATCCGTCGATGTACTTGTTCCCGTTGATATCCTCGACCACCGCCCCGCAGCCGCGCACAAAAATGACGGGATCGGCGTGGTCTACCGGGTGGTGCAGGGGGTGGATCAGGTGCTCATGATCCGACTTGACAAGTTCAGCCGTGGACAACGCCATGGGTTCTTCCTCCTAAAGATTCAGCTACTTACAGGCTCTCACACAACCGTGTTGGAATGCACGGTCTCTCGTGTTTGATCGGCAGATTTGCGCCGGTTCCGCAGGGCGTTATTGACGAACCAGGCGAGACCCGCCAGCGCGATCAGCGCCATCAGCCAGCGAAGCGCAGTCGCCACGAACGCGTCGGTGAGTTCCGGCCATTGCAGATGAAACTGGCTGAGCACGCCCCAGCGTTCCAGCATCCAGTGCCACGCCGTGTGCGCCACCAGCGCCGATAGAATGATCGTCCCCATCCGCTCTGCCACCACCCTGCGAAACAGGAACTCCAGCGCCGGAATCATCACCACCAGCACCAGAAGCTGCCCCAGTTCCACGCCGATATTGAACGACAGCAGCGACGCCAGCATGTGCGACCCGGCGAATTGCAGGGTCTGGCGCAGCGCGAACGAGAATCCGAACCCGTGCACCAGCCCGAATCCGAACGTAATGATCCAGCGCCGGTGCACCGTCGCGCCGCCCACGATATTCTCAAGCGCCATATAGACGATCGAAACGGCGATCAGCATTTCGATCAGCGGCGGAAACCATAGCGCGTCCGGCGCCAGGTTGTACGCCGACGCGATCAGCGTTATCGAATGCGCCACCGTGAACGACGTCACAATCGGAATCAGAGCGCGAAACTTGCGGAACGGGATTACCAGGCAGAACAGGAACAACAGATGGTCCGTTCCATCCAGAATGTGGTGAAAGCCCAGATCGACGAAGCGCAGCGCGGCCTGATACCAGCGCGGGTCAAGCCGGACCAGATCCGGATCCCCTTCGAATTCGAAAGCCCGGACCACCCCCGACGGCGGCAAAAATCGCAGCGCCGTGACCACCCGCAGTCCCAGCCGCGCGAGCCTTGGACGAATCGAAAAATACGACTGGTCCGACCGAATCGGATACTCGAACAGCACGTCGAACATGGTCTGGTTCCAGAACAGGTCGGTGCTGCTCGGAAGCTTGGGACCAGTCAGGTGCGCCATCGCCTCTTCGTAGGTCGCAAACGACCGGTCCGACATCACCGCAATCCGGGTCGCCGCCACCGTAGGCTTCGGCAGCCGCGTATCGCCCTCGTACATGTCGATAAAATCTGAAATCCACAGCGTAGCGGCGTCCGGAAGCAGTGCGTCCACCCGGTCCAGATCCAGAAATCCCTGTCCCCGTTCCGGGAAATTCACGTCGCGAATCGCCCGCAGCGGCACCCGGACCAGCAGACGAAGCTTCTGCCCTTCCGGCTTCAACATCGCCTGAACGGTAACGTCGTTGGGGATGTCGTGCGCAAAGGCCGCCAGGGCGAATGCAAATAACAGAATCAGGAAGGAAAATCGAAACCGCATGAGGAATCTATGTGCCAAAGCGCGCTGGTCGATCAAAGCTGGATCGTGTATAATCATTCGCATTGTCGCAAAGTTAGCGCGTGAACAGTAGCTTACATCAGGAAGGCCAGGGAGGGGAACAATGAAGCGAAATCTCTATACAGGTGCGGCGTTTTTGGCGATACTGGCCGCCCTGGGAGTCGCGTCCCACGTTTTGGACAAGAAGGCCGTCGTACAGGCGGCTACCGCTCAAGCTCCCAAATTCGAAGTCGAGCCGATGTGGCCCAAGCCGCTGCCCAATCACTGGGTGATGGGCAATGTAATCGGCGTATCGGTCGACGCGCAGGATCATATCTGGATCATCCACCGCCAGGGCTCTCTCGAAGCGATGGAAAACTACGCCGCGCCGAATCCTCCCGGAGCCAAGCGCGCCAAAGGCGTCGTCGAATCGGAATGCTGCATTCCCGCGCCGCCGATTCTGTGCTTTGACGAAGAGGGCAACCTGCTGAAGAGTTGGGGCGGACAGGACGGCGACGGCTACGTCTGGCCGGATTCGAATCACGGAATTTTCGTCGACTATAAGGGCAACGTGTGGATCGGCGGCAACGGGCGCGGAACGCCTCCCGGCGGCGCTCGAGGCCGCGGTGGACGCGGCGCGGCGGCGGGCTCAGCCGCGGCAGGCACGCTCGACGAATCTGCTCCCCGCGAGGCGGGTCCCATCTACTACCACGACAGCATGGTGCTCGAGTTCAATCAGGACGGCAAGTTCATCAAGCAGATCGGAAAATCCGGCGCCAGCAAAGGCAGCAACGACATCGATAACGTCGGCCTGCCGGCAAAAATGATGGTCGACCAGAAAACCGACGAGCTCTACGTCGCCGACGGTTATGGCAACAAGCGCGTCATCGTGTTCGACGCCAACACCGGCAAATTCAAGCGCTACTGGGGCGCGTACGGCAAGAAGCCCGACGACGCCGTTATGCCGCGCTACAGTCCGAACGATCCGCCGGCCACCCAGTTCCGCAACCCGGTCCACTGCGCCGAGCTTTCGCACGACGGAATGGTGTACGTCTGCGACCGCCCGAACGATCGCATCCAGGTTTTCAAAGCCGATGGGACGTTCGTTAAGGAAAAGATCCTTTTCAAGAACACCCTTGGCGACGGCGCCGTTTGGGATATCGCGTTCTCGAAGGATGCGCAGCAGAAGTACATTTATCTCGCCGACGGAGCCAACGAAAAGGTCCACATCCTAGACCGCGACTCGCTCGAGGTCCTGACCAGCTTCGGCGACGGCGGCCGCCAGCCCGGCGAATTCTACGCCGTGCATAGCATCGCGACCGACTCGAAGGGCAACATCTTCACGACCGAGACGTATCGCGGCCAGCGCATCCAGAAATTCGACTACAAAGGCGTCGGCCCGGTCACCAAGCAAGACCAGGGCGTAGTCTGGCCGAAGAGCGCCAAGAGTCCCCTGTAAATCCTGTGGGGCCGGCGGCGGAGTTGTACTCCGCTGCCAGCCTTCCACAATTAGAAACTAAACCGTTAGAAACTAAACCGCGCCCCGATCTGCCCCGCGCGCGGCCCGCCCGAGCCAAAGACCTGCGTGGCCCGCTGCGTCGGCAATCCGAACGTTCCCGAGTTGATGTTGAAGTTGTATCCGCTCAGGTTAGCGATATTGAACACATTGAAGATCTCGCCAAAGATCGAGATCTTATAGCGTTCCTTAAACGTGAACACTTTCGTAAGCCGGATATCCTGCGAGCTCAAACCGTCGCCCAGCTTGTAGCCGGACGGCAGTGACAGCGTTGGGATGGTCTTCCCAGTCACGTCGAGTTTGCCGGCGTACGTGCTATTAAAGCTGGAAACTGCGGACGCTAGCGCAGCCGTGCCGCACCCCGCATTCAAACAATTAAAGGAAAGCCCCGGCAGCGGCGTGTTCACAACTCCCGTCGCCCCGTTGATCTCGATTCCGCTGATCAGCGGATTGACCGGAACACGCGTCGCCGTGGTCGAGATCAGTCCGAACTGGAAGCCCCACGGCAGATCCACCGTTCCAACCACGCTGAGCACGTTCCGCGACCCCTGCGGACCGTAGCTCATATTGTAATTATTCAGATCATAGATCCCGTTGACTCCATGCTGCGATTGGAGCGCATAGGATGCCGTGAACTGGAACCGGTTGGCGAAGCGCTTATCGGCTTTCAGCAGCAGCGCCGTGTAGGTGTTGCGCGCTCCCGGAGCCCAGAACGTGATCGGACCGTTCGAACATTGCGCGCCCGGCGTGCTCGCCTGCGCCGTGGAGCAAATCGGAATCACCGGCGACTGCACTCCGTTCACGTACCGGTTGTAGAAATTGAAATCGATCGGATTGGAAGTATCGTACAGAACATCGAGAAACACACGCCGGACGAAATCGGCGCTCACCACCAGGTCGTGACGAACCTGACGCTGCGCTCCGACCGACATATGGTAGCTGTGCTGCACCGGATAGTTGTGGGGCAAAAGCTGTGCGCCGCTCTTGGTGATATCGATGGTGCGCACCGCCAGACTCGTCAAACTGGTCGGCGCGAGCGACGCCGCGATTCCGCCAATCTGCTGATTGTAAATTTGCATGAATTGGCCGAGTGTCAGCGTAGTCAAAGCGTTGGCCGGGATTTGCGCGCCCACCGGCACCAGCACCGTCTTCCCGGTCGCCGCCGTAGCCCCCACGTTGACGATCCCCTGAAAGATGTTGATGAAATCGTTGGTCGGATACTGGACCCGTCCATTTCCAACCGGTCCGATGAGAGACCGCTCCTGTAAACGCCGGTAAAGATATTCCGTGTCGTAATAAATTCCAGCCCCCGCGCGAATCACGGTTTTGTTGTCGTGCCCCACGTTCCAGGCAAAGCCGATCGACGGGGAAACGTTCCCGTGATTCGGCTGCGTCGGACTCAGATCGCTCCCATACACCGGAGCCAAAAGCTGCGGCTTCGTCAAATCCTCGTTAAACAGGTTGCTCTCATATTCGTACGCTAGGCCGTAGTTCAGAGTAAAGTTCGGCCGGATCCTCCAGGTGTCCGTGGCGTAGATGCGATACCGGTTATTCGTTTTCGCGGTGCTCTGGTTATACAGCGGGGGCTGGCTGGGATCGCCGATTCCGACCACCGTTCCTCCGCCGCCCACAAACGGCAGATTCATAATGTCTGCATTCGAAGTGATCTTGCTCGGAAGGTTGGGAAAGAACAGCGGCGTCAGCGGACCCAGAATGCCCTTGATGTATTCGGGAGAAAACACCGCTTCGCAGCCGGGATCGCAGTAGCCCCAGAAGCCGGTACCCGGATCATATTCGATCTCGCCGCCGAACTTGATGCGATGCTTCCCCTTCTGCCAGGTGAGACTATCCGTCCAGGTAAACCGGCGAAGATCGCGCCCCTGCGTCGCATTCAAAGTGTCGCCGACGAACGCCCCCAGTGAGCTCCCGACGAAAGTCAATCCTGGAAATCCCAACCCGACGCATGAAGTGCAATCGGTGGAGTTCGGAAACAGATTCCGGTTGCTCCAGAAATTATAAGAAAAACGAAAATCATTGACGATCGAAGGCGTCAGCGTGCTGGTGACTCCCAGCGTGCTCTGGTCCGCCCAGTTGACGTTGCGCAGCCAGGCCGACGGCGCTACCGCCGTATTGCCGCTCGGTCCGAAAGCATTATTTCCATCGTGCGAATAGCGCGCGAACAGGTTATGTTTCGACGAAAGCCGATAGTCGAAACGCGCACTGATCGTCGTGTCCGAATACGGACTGCTGAAGTTGCCTGCCAGGGCGCTCAGCGACGGCAGATCCGGCTGCACCGTCACCGCCTGCGTTTGATTCATGTGCTCGTAGTTAAAAAAGAAAAATGCCTTGTCTTTCTTGATCGGCCCGCCCAGCCAGAACCCCGGGTTGCGCCGTGCGAAGAAGGGACTCGGCCCCGTATGCGCCAGCGCCGGATACGCCGCCATGTTGTGATCGCGGAACAGGAAGTACCCGCTCCCATGGAAATCGTTCCCACCCGATCGCGTGACAATGTTGATCGACCCCACGCTGGTGATGTCCGTCGACAAGTCAAAATTCACCTGCGAAAGCTGGAACTCCTGCACCACTTCCTGCGAGAAATTCATCGACGATCCCGAGCCCTCGATCGTGTCGCGCACCGGGCCGCCATCCACGCTGATCGCCGTTCGGCCCGCATCGCCGCCCAGCACCGAAACAGAAAACTGCGAATTATATTGCGACGTCCCGCTGGTGTTAATCTTTACGCCCGGCTCAATCGAGGCAAGCTGCATGTAGCTCCGGCCATTCAGCGGCAGGCTCTCGATAGTGGCGCGTCCCACCACGCCGTCAATCGCGTTCTTCTCATATTCAATCTGCGCCGTCGCGGCTTCTACGTTGACCACCTCGGTCGCCTGGCCCACCGACATACGCATATCCGCCGTAGTGGTCAGCCCGACTTGAACCGTCGCTTCGCGAACCAGCGTGCGGAATCCCTTCACTTCGGCGCGAATCTCGTAAACGCCCGCGGGCAGCGCGGAAGCGCTGAAAAAACCCTCCGAGCTGCTGACTACGTGACGCGCATAGCCGGTAGCTTTGTTCGTAATAATAAGGGATGCATTTGGAATGACCGCACCGGATTCGTCCGCGACATTGCCGGAAATAATTCCCGAATCCTGCGCTATAAGAGCGATGTGCAGGAACAGAAACGCAACCACCACCCCAACCGCGATCTTCGACGTGATCTTCAACATGGATCGATCCTCCCGAAGCGTGATGTGGCGTCACCCGCCTGCATCGGCGGAACGCCGAAACAAACCCCAAAAACCCCTGACGGCCAGTACTTTGCAGACCAACCGTCCGGTCGAGTTTATATCGACGTTGTTATTATTGTCAATGGTCTAGCAGCCCGCTAGCTGCCGAGCCTGCGTAAAAAGCCACGACCAAATGGAGTGGTGGATCCCGAACGGTTATCACACAGACCGTTCCAATGTCAGGCTTGACTCCGAACCGCGCACGCCAGTAAGCGGGTCCCAACGTACCGGCCGATTCGGCAGTTTTTAGTAAGGGAGCCTGAACACCGGTTGCCCTCCCGCCCAGAATCCCCGTAGTGGCGGGAACAGCATTTGGCAATTGGGAGACCCGCAATGCCCGGCCCCGAGCCGCGCACGCCAGTGAGCGGGGTCCCGGCATACCAACCGATTCGTCAGTTTTGGTAAGGGAGCCTGGACACCGGTCGCCTTATCGAGTATTTTAAGAATCAGTTAGTTGTGTCGGTTGGGAAAGGACCGCTCCCTATGGATCGAAAATTCGGATATTTCGCGCTCGCCGCGAGCGCGCTTGTATCTTCCGCTCTCGCCGCCGATACCGCGTCACAAGTAACGTTCACCAAGGACATCGCCCCCCTTCTACAGGCCAAATGCGAGGAGTGCCATCGCAAGGGAACCAGCGCGCCCATGTCGCTGGTCACCTACGATGAAGTCCGCCCCTGGGCAAAATCCATCAAGCAGCGGGTGGTGACGCACAACATGCCGCCCTGGCACATCGACAAAACCGTCGGCATCCAGCATTTTTCGAACGATCGTTCCCTGAGCGACGATCAGGTCGCCATGATCGCCAAATGGGTCGACGAAGGCGCTCCCAAGGGCGATCCGAAGGACATGCCCGCAGCGAAGAAGTGGCCCGACGATCAAGGCTGGCTGCTCGCGAAACAATACGGCGAACCGGATCTGGTGCTGAAATCGGAAGCCTATACGATGGCCGCGCATGGCCAGGACGTTTGGTTCAAGCCGTTGACTCAGGTCAACCTGACCGAACCTCGCTGGGTCCGCGCCGTGGAAATGCGGCCGGGCAGCGTCGCCGGACGCAAGATCATGCATCACGTCCTCGCCTACCTGAAGCAGGAAGAACCTGGCGAAGACGGCCTTCCCAATCCTGAGGGCCCCGGCCTTCTGATGGAATGGGCTATCGGAAAGAACTACGATATCTACCGCCAGAACACCGGCAAGCTATTGCTTCCCGGATCGGCGATCTGGTGGGAACTGCATCTCCACGCCGTCGGCGAAGAGATTCGCGATCATGCCGAACTCGGCGTCTACCTCTATCCCAAAGGCGAGGAGCCGAAGTATCGCACCCGTCTGCGCCTGTTCACCGGCATGGCGAATCAGAATCGCGGCCTGGACATTCCGCCGAATTCGATCGCCGAAACCGTCGGCTATACGCAGCTCAAGACCCCCGCGAGGCTTGAAAATTATCAGCCGCACATGCACCTCCGCGGCAAGGCTATGTCGATGGAAGCGATTCTCCCCGACGGAACCGTCCAGATGTTGAATTACGTGGATAAGTTCAACTTCAACTGGATGAACAACTACATTTATGCCGACGACGCGGCCCCCGTGCTGCCGAAAGGCACCGTCATCAAGATCACGGCCTGGTACGACAACACCGCCGCGAATCGCAACAATCCCGATCCCGATCAATGGGTCGGATTCGGCGACCGCACCGTCGACGAAATGTCGCACGCCTGGGTGAACGTCACCAACATCACCGAGGAAGACTACAAGGCCTGGCTCGCGCAACACAAACCGCAGCCACGCGGTGTGGACCGCTCCACGCAGCAGTAAACATGAACGGGCAGCTACGGATTTGGGCGCTAGGGCTCGTCTGCGCTTCGTGTGCATGGGCGCAGCAGCAGCTTCCCATGGAGCCTCCACACACCGCCGGACAAAGCGTCACCGGCGCATTCGAAGGCTGGTTCTCCAATAGCGACGGAACCTTCAGCATCCTGCTCGGATACTTCAACCGCAACACGCGCGAAGACGTGGATATTCCCGTCGGCCCGAATAATCACATCGATCCCGGCGGACCCGATCGAGGCCAGCCGACGCACTTCGTCCCCGGCAGAATGTGGGGAAATTTCGTAATCAAAGTCCCCAAGGATTTCGGCAGCAAGAAACTTACCTGGACCATCGTCGCCAACGGCAAGCCCACCGTGATTCCCATGAGCCTCGCCACGGACTGGGAAGTTTCCCCATTCGTCGACGGCACCAAAAACACTCCGCCGTTTATCGGCTTTTCCGAGTCAGGCCCGTTTGTGAACGGTCCCGTGGGACACAGCGCTGCACTCAGCGCCTCGGTTGGATCGCCGCTACCGCTGCCCTTGTGGATCGCCGATGACGCTCACACCGTCCCCGGCATGCCACAGATCAAAGCGCCACCGGTAACCCTGCGCTGGACGAAATTCCGCGGCCCCGGAGTCGTGACCTTCTCCAATGAGCGGCCACCGATCGAAAAGATTCCCTTCAAGGCTCCCGAGAACACTGCATTCAGCGGAAAATCGACCACCACAGCCACGTTCAGCGAACCTGGCGACTACATCTTAAGCGTCGTCGCCAACGACTGGACCGGCGAAGGCGGACGCGGCTTCCAATGCTGCTGGACCAACGCCCAAGTGAAAGTCTCCGTCCACTAGCTGTGGGGCAGGTCTCCGACCTGCCTTCCGCCGCTCCCCGTATCCGCCGCGGGTCCATCAGCCCCGCACCGAACCGCGACAGCCATGGAGCGGGCCTTGACGTTCCGCACCCGCGCCCCTAATTCCCCGTACCCGTCGCCTTCCCCGGACTCAACAACAACTTCTGCACCCGCCAATTGAGAATCTCCGCGACATAGATCTCATTCTCCGAAGGACATGCGATCTCGTGAATCCACCCAAACTCCTTCAACTGCCGCCCCGACGTCCCGAGCCAGCCCAGCACCTTCCCATCCAGCGACAGCTTATACACGCGCCCCGGATACGCATCGGCGCTGTAAAGATATTGCGTCGGTCCCGGCGTAATGCAGATCGCCCAGGGCGCTCCGCTCTGACGGACCGCTGCATCCGCGGTCGGCATCCGCCCCATCCACGGCTGAACGTTGGGTGGCACTGGCACGTCGATCGTAATCGAGTGCTGGTAATTTCCATCCGGATCGAACACCTGAATCCGGCGATTCCCGCGGTCCGCGACATAGATATTGCCCTTCGCGTCCGCCGCGATGCTGTGCGGCGTATTGAACTGTCCCTGCTGTGTTCCGCGATCCCCCCACTGCTTCACCCAGCGCCCGTTCTTGTCGAATTTCGCCACTCGCGAATTGATGTACCCGTCGCTGATGAAAATGTTGCCCTGCGTGTCCCAGGTGACATCGGTCGGCTGGCGGAACTGGCCGTCGACCGCCGGCAGCGGCGGGGTCGGATGCTTCCAAGCCTCCGCGCCTTCGTCCGACGCTTCCTTCTTTCGTCCGAAAACCATCGCCACGCGGCCCTCGGGATTGAACTTGATCACCATGTCCGAGCCCTTGTCGATGGCCCACAGGTTATCGTCCTTATCCACCCGGATCGCATGCGCGAAGGACCATGCGTACAGATTGTGGCCGATCTCGCGAATGTATTTCCCGTCCGGACCGAACTCGAGAATCTGCGCGGCCGCCGCCGCGTAGGCCGGTCCCGTCGTGTTGCCTCGCGAAAAGACAAAAATATGTCTCTTCGAATTGATGGCGACACCCGAGGCCTCCCCCAAATACAAGTCTCCTGGAAATCCCTTCAGGAAATTGGGGACGGATTCAAACGGGATCTCAGGAACCTGCGCGAACGCCCTGATCCCGGAAAACACCAGCGCGGCGAGCAAAAAATGTTTCGTCATGCTGAAGTCATCTTATGCACATGACGGGCTTGGGATCAACGCTACTTCTTGATATCAGCCGGCCGTTCCACCTTCACGTCGCTGCCGGAGCCCTGTAATACCTGGTCCGCCGACTGCTTCGGCGCTGAAAACCGGTTGTACCAATATTGATAGGTGTACACAGGATAGACGCGGTAAACCGGATACACGGGATAAACCGGCGTCGCGTAATAGCGCGGGTAATAAACCGGAGCAACCGTGTACGTGCGATATGCAATGTACGGGTGACTGACGTAATAAATCCGAGACTTGTTATCGCCAGTATGCGCCGCCGGATCAATCACCGATCCGACCGCCACAAACGCCACGAACGCCAGAGCCAGAACCAAGATCGTCTTTTTCATAACCGCCTCCTGTTGGGTAACGGCGTCCGGCCGTTACCGGAATTACCAGCGCCAGAAAATTTTATCTCAAAAATCGCAGCGGTTAGCGATCCCCAGTACCAGTACGCGCACCCGCCGCGCGTGCCAGAGTCTGCGGGATAACGTCTCGGAATCCACCGCTTCTACCCGTAAGCGAGCTCCGACACCGAGCCGCGACCGACAGGAAGCGGGTTTCGCCGTTTGCACACAGACTCGCCAGCAAGCGGGTCCACGGGTCTCTCTGACGCCCTGTTAATGCGAAGCAGCCACGGAGATGAACGCGTCACTCTGCGTGGCCACGCCCCCAACCGTAATCGATATCGGAACCGCGGCAGCCGCGGCAACCGCCGACGGAATCGTGAGATTCACCTGCGTCGCTCCCGCGATCAGCCCCGGCGCCGGACCATGATAGACCACCGTAGCCGGCAGGCCCCCGATCGTGGCCGTCACCGCAGCATTGGTGGTCCCCGCCCCGGCATCCACCGTTCCCGTGATCTGCACCGGACTCGATTGCCCCGCGCCAACCATCAGCAACGATATTGACGACCCCGCCGGCGCCGGATTCACCGGACTATTTACCGACATGTCCGGAAGATTCCTCGCCCAGACAGCCCCGGTGCCGCTCGAGTCCTGGGTGAGAATCGCCGGCGTTGTGGCAGCGACCGGAAGCGTCAGCGGACCGATCAGTTGCCCATTCTGCGAAATCGTCATCGATGTGGTCTGCGCGGCGACTTCGAACGGAACCACCGCGTTAATCTGATTCGACCCCGCGTAAATCAGCGGCGCCGGAATTCCGTCGAACGTCACCTGGGTATTGTTGAGCGAAGTGCTCACCGTCCCCGACGGTGTCAATTGTAAAGTCGCCGCTGCCGCCGGCCCAATCGCGGACCCCAGCAGAGTGACGATGCCGCCCGGTGAAACCGACCCCGACAGCAGACTCGCCCCATTCAATACGCCGCTGTTCTGGATCGCCGGCGTGCTTCCTACGTTTCCGAACACAATCACTTCGCCCGCGCTGAAAGACACCGGAACCGGATTGCCGGAAGCATCCACGCCCACGACGTTGTTGAGTGTGACATTGTACGTCCCCGCCGCGGCGTTCGGACCCACATTTACGAACAAAGTGAATAAGGAGCCATCGCTCAACGCCGTCTGATTCCACCCCGACACCAGCAGCCGGAGCTGATTCGCCGGCAAAACCGCGTAATATCGCCCCTTCCCCGCCGCCCGCGTGCTACCTGCCGCGATAGGATTGATATTCAGCGAGGGATCGTACCCCAGATCGAACTGGATCCCGTTAAGTTGATCTCCCTGCGAGGCATACGCGATCGACAGCATGCCCGCACCGCCGGGCGCGACCGTGGTCGCACCAATCGACACTTCCGCGGCAGACACGAATCCGGTACAGAGCGCAACAAGAGCTAGTATCTTCACGGCATCTCCAGTTTTGCATTTCGCGGGCCAACCTG
Source organism: Bryobacteraceae bacterium (assembly GCA_035308605.1). Lineage (GTDB taxonomy): Bacteria > Acidobacteriota > Terriglobia > Bryobacterales > Bryobacteraceae > Palsa-187. Next base: position 17,365 of record DATGGL010000135.1, on the reverse strand, counting down.
CCGCCCCATAATCACCAGGATTCCAGCAGCCCGCAAATCCAACAATTCGGGACGCGATGCCAATCGCCCGGGTTTCGTCCCATCGCTCCAAGCGCCCCCTCCCCCGTAGCGCGTCGACACGGAACCACGACCGTCAGGGAGTGGGTCCCCCTTTTTTCCCCAGCCGCCCGTCAAAGTACCTTTCCCCGCACACACCGAAGCCTAAGGTATTTCCCGGACCAGAATTAAGCACACCCCGCCCACGATTGCCTCCGTCGAAACCTGTTTAATCGGGCCGTAAATACCGAGTTATGTTAGTGTGAGTACTGTGACCGAATCCACGTTGGAAGGGGCTCGGATCTCGACGCCGCAATGCGAAAAAGGCATCGGCGCCGTCATCCGAACTGCTGATTCCAAAGACCTGATCGCCGGAGTGCGGGTTCGTCCGTTCGATGTTTGGCCGGACGATCGCGGCTATTTTCTGGAAGTAATCCGCATGCGCCAGGGCCTGGCCAGCGACTTCCTGCCCGAGACTACTCAGGTCTCTGCCGCGCTCAGCTATCCCGGAACCATCAAGGCATTCCACTTCCATAAATATCAGACCGACCTGTGGGTCCCCTCACAGGGGATGTTCCAGGTCGCGCTGGTAGACCTCCGGCCGGAATCGTCGACGTTCGGGGTGAAAAACACCATGTACCTCGGCGCGCTGCGGCCGTGGCAGGTGCTGATTCCGCCGGGAATCGGCCACGGATACAAGGTGATCGGCGAGCACGCGGGGATGCTGGTGTACGTGACCAATCGCCTGTACGATCCCAAGGACGAAGGGCGCATCGCCTACAACGACCCCTCTATTCAGTACGACTGGGAACTCCAACACAAATGAAGTTTTTAGTAACGGGCGGCGCCGGATTCATCGGCAGCGCCTTCATTCGCGTTTTATTCAAGAACCCCGCCGGATTTTCGTCGCTGGTCAATCTCGACAAGTTGACCTACGCCGGAAATCTCGAAAACCTGGCCTCCGTCAGCGACCATCCGCGCTACCAGTTCATTCACGGCGACATTTGCGACGCCGAGCTGGTGAACCGCCTGGTTGCCGACGTGCAGCCGGACGTGATCGTCAACTTTGCCGCGGAATCGCATGTCGATCGCAGCATTCTATCCCCGGCCCCGGTGTTCGAAACCAATCTGCGAGGCACTTTCACGCTGCTCGAAGCCGCGCGCGCCCACAAAACCCCGCGCTTCCTGCACGTTTCCACCGACGAGGTTTACGGCAGCATTGACATGCCGCACGAAGCCGACGAGAACTATCCGCTGCGCGCCAGCAGCCCCTATTCCGCGTCGAAAGCCGGGTCGGATCTCCTCGCCCTTTCCTATTTCGTCACTTACAAAATGCCCGTGACGGTGACGCGCGCATCGAACAACTACGGCCCGTATCAGTTTCCGGAAAAGCTGATCCCGCTGATGATCTCGAACGCCATCGAGGACAAGCCGCTGCCCATCTACGGCGACGGAATGCAGGTGCGTGACTGGCTGTACGTCGAGGACCACTGCCGCGCGATTCTGGCTGTGATCGAGCGTGGCCGTCCCGGGGAGATTTACAACATCGGCGGCAGCCGCGCGCTGCCGAATATCGAAGTCGTCCGCAGGCTTCTCGAAGCGGTCGGCAAACCCGAATCGCTGATGCAGACCGTGAAGGATCGTCCCGGCCACGACCGGCGCTACGCCTTATCCAGCGAAAAGGTCCTGCGCGAAACCGGCTGGAAGGCGGAGATCCCGTTCGAACAGGGCCTGCGCGAGACCATCGCCTGGTATCGTGCGAATCCCGGCTGGATTGCCCGCGTGAAGTCCGGCGAGTATCAGCACTATTACGAAAAGAACTACGCGAACCGTTGAATCTGCCCGCCGGACCAGAACGCCGGGGCATTATGACTCAGCTTGCGATCTCTAAGCTCCAGATCTCGCGTGTCCGCCAACGGCATCGAAAATGCATCACAATTCAACAAGGTAATTGCCGTGAACTCAACTCCTATCGCTCAAACACGGAAAACTTCCCTGATTATTCTGATATCGACCCTGGCCGCGCTTCCAAACGCGGCTTGGGCTCAAAATGCCTGCGACCTGAATAACGACGGGATCGTCAGCGCGGCCGATGTAAACGCGGCCCTGAATATGGCGTTGGGGCTGGCGCCGTGCACCGCCAATATTATCGGCGCGGGCGTCTGCAACATGGTGATGGTCCAGCGCGTCCAGAACGCTGTATCGAGCGGGGCCTGCGTTACCACCTCGCCCGGCAACGTTCATTCGGTATCGCTGACCTGGACGGCCAGCGCGTCGACGAATGTCGCCGGATACAACATCTACCGCATGCAGCAGCCGAGCGGAACGTTCACCAGGGCGAACTCCGCCCTGATCAGCGGCACGACGTATACGGACGCTAACGTGACGGCCGGTCAGACGTATGAGTACGTGGCGACGGCGGTCGACGTCAACAATAACGAAAGCACCTATTCGGCGAACGCTCTGGTCACCATTCCGTCGCCGTAACGAACCGCGACCAGAATCGGTCAGCTCTTCAAATCAGCGGGCGACTTCGCGTTCCACCGCAGGCTCCGCGGCTGCGGACTTCTCCGCCGACAGCGAATCGACCAGGCCCAGATACTCCATCTTCCGCCGTTCCCACCCGTTACGCTCCGCGTAGGCGTAGCCTTCCTTAATCAACGACGCCCGCAGGGTTGGATTTTCCAGGACCTCGATCATCGCCTTCGCCAATTCCTCGATGTTGCCCGATTCAAAGAACCGGATCATCGAGTCGTCGAAATAAAGAGTGTCGATCTTGGTGCGCGATGCCACCACCGGGACACCCTGCGACATGAACTCCATGATCTTCGTGCTGTACGCCTCATTGCCAAACGAATTGGCCCGCTTCGGCACCACTCCGAGATCCGCGTTGGCGACGACGTCGACAATCCGGTCCAGAGACACGCTCCCGAAATAGATGACGCTCTCCTTAAGACCTAGCCTCTCAATTTGCTGAAGGAGCTCCGCCACATTCCCGCCGCCGCCGTAGAGATGAAACTCGGCATTCGGAAATCTCTTCTTCACGATCGCGAAAGCGTCAATCGCGAGGTCCAGACCTTGGTGCCATTGAAACGATCCAGGAAAAATAACGATCAACTTCCCGTCATTTCTGGTTCGGGTATGCCGGTAAAAGATCGCTGGGTCCACGTGATTAACGTAGACCGAGCTCTTCTCCCGCGCCACGCAGCGCTGGATCATCGTTTCCTGCCAAATATGGTTGGATACGATGACGTGATCGGCCATCCCGACGGAAACTTTTTCAACCAGCTTCGTGAACTTCACCGACAGGCCATTGGGATCCGCGCCGAATTTGGAGACAAAGAACTCCGGCACGATGTCGTGTATGTCCAGGATGACCTTGGCGCCTGTCAGTTTCGGATACCATGCGGCAAACACCATGAAGTCCGGTGGATTGTGGACGTGGATGACGTCGTATCGATCGCGCCTGTGTAGTTTCGCGACACGCGCCGTCGCCGCCAGCAGGAACCGGACCAGCCGCGATACATAGGCCCATTTCGACGGCCCCTCCGGCTCCCGCCGGAACACGTGATGGACGTTCACGCCGTTAAGCTGCGTTACATCCATCGGCAAATCCCCGGTCGTGTAAGAGATCACGTCCACCAGGTCGCCGCGGCCCGCCAGCGCCTCCGCGTAACGCCGCACACGGCCGTCCGATTCGTACTTCGTGTACGCGACCATGCACACTTTTTTTCGCGAATTCCGCGCGGTCATCCTTCTTCTCCAATTAGGGAAGCAGCCCGGCGCGCTGTGATGCCAGAGCCTATCATCCCTTTACAAATATCGGCGTTTTTCTCCCGGAGGATAGTGAACCGCGCTAAGTCCTGGCCAGCCCGAAGCTTACCCGACATGCCGGTATAAGACGCTTCCTACGGAAATTTGAATGGAATCCGGCAAATGAGCGAACGCGCGTTTCGCAAATCCGAACGTCGCCCCATCGCCGCCCTGGCGGAAACCGTCTTTGGAACTCGGAGATTTCACCAGCCTCGAATACACCAGCTCGTAGCGATTCGCGCCCCACCGGTCCTTGAATGTGATCAACCCCTTGTTCTCGCACTCGGACCGGCCCAGGTCGAACACCGTCGCCCCCTCCTGCTTCGCCTCCTGAATCGACTTCCAGAACAGCAGGTGCATCCCACCCAGATTATTGAATTGCGAATCCGAACAGCCGTATTTGTAGACCAGCGTCTCTTTGTAGCGCAGAGTGAGAATCGCCGCTGTGGCCTGCTTGTCCTTCCATGCTACCCGGATCTTTAAGGCGTCTCCAAAACATTGGATCAGGTTCTTGAACCACTCCTTCGGTTGCGGAGGAATCTGATGACGGCGGCGCGTAATCAGCAGCAGATCGTAGAATTTGTCGAGCAAAGCGTCCGACCGGCCTTCCTCGTAGATCAAACCTTCCCGCTGCGCCCGTGTGATCTTTCGCTGCGTCGAATCCTTATGGCACTTGCGGAGCAGCGTGTCCAGATCCGGCCGCAGATCCACTTCGTGAAACGTGTAGGCGTAGTCGGACCGGCACAGCGTCGTCGTGAAATCGGGCAGCGGATTCATGGGACGAATTTCGACGTACTTCAGCCGTTTCTCCGACACTTCCCGCTCAATCGCTTTGATAATGGCCTGCTCGTCGTTGTCGTTCTCGATCAGAGGTTCGCAATGATCGGAAAACGGCAGGGACACCAGGCGGCGTCCCGTAACCCAGCTACTCACACGGCACGCGGGAAATCCGTTTTGCAAATCTCCGCCCGGCCCGGACGTCGTAAAGACCACCGGCTCGTAACCATAGGTTTGTTGCAGCGCCCGAAGCCAGCCGCTGGTATGGAACACCGACGCCCGAGGATGCCGCAGAAGGAACTGGTCCCATCGCGGATCGTCTAATGGCTGTATCTGATGAACGCTCATTTCATTCCCGGCATCGCCGATCGCGGCGTCCCCTGACAGCGCGGATTTTGTCCCCACGCTATTCACTTGCCCCGCTCGAGAACGAAAGATCGTCTAACTGTTTCTTGACTCCTGACAGAAAATCCCCCAATTCGATTCCACCCCAACACCCGCGCCACTACAGATACTTCTTCGAGACCAGATACGGAAGCATCACCAGTTCCGCAATCGACGGCATGACATCGTCGCGCACGAACACGGACTCAGTCCGGGTGTTTCGCAGCGACTTCCAGTAGTCCCCCAGCGTCAAGTGTCCTTGCAGCATATCGGACAAGACCACCGGCACGTCCGTGATCAGCCGCAGCCAGCCGATTCCCGCCGGCGCCCGGTATCGCGACGGCAATTTCCCGAACTGATCCGCGAACAACAGATATGGAAAATCAACTCCCGCCGGCCATCCAAGACTGTGAAAGCCCCACGTCCTTGCATTCACGTCCAGCAGTTTATACTTTCCGTCCCGCGGATCCTGCTTGTACTCCACTTCCACCAGGCCGTAAAAGTTGATGGCCCTGAGGAACCGCTCGGACAATTCCTCGATCTCCGGGACGTCCACCGTCTCGACGTAGGTCGCCGAGCGGCCGAATTCGCGCGGATGTTGCCGCATCCTGCGCGCCAGCAAAGCGCTGTGTGCGTGGCCATCCCGAAAAAACGCGCAGTAAGAGAGTTGCTGCTGGCCATCCCCCGGGATGATTTCCTGAACTAAAATCTCCTCCGGCCTTAGCTGTTTTGAAGCCTTTTCGAAGAGCTCATCCAATTCCTGTTTGGTGTTCGCGCGCCAGGCCTTCGCTCCGGTCGCATAAAAGAAGTTCTCTTTGATCGCCGGCTTGATCGCCATAGGAAGCTTCGCGTACAGCGGCTCTAACTCTGCCTTCGATCGTGGGTTGAACGTTTCCGGACACGGAATATTCAGCCGCTCCGCCAGCTCATACGTATTTTTCTTGTTCCACGCCCAACGAACGGTGTTCCACTCAGGAGTGGTCACCCGAAACATCGGTGTCAGTTCGTCGCGATAGCGCGAAAACGCCGCCACCGTCTCGTCGCGCGTCGGGAACAACACCCAGTCCTTGAGATTGAACCGGTGTCCCGTCTCGAGCACTGCTTCGATCGTCCTGCGTTCATCGCGCAAGTCCGGAACCCGCGTCACCCGGGTAACATACTTCGAGAAAAATGAGACCGAGAACTGATCGTCCAAAATATGGACGGGAATGCCCCTGCGTCCCAAACTCCGAACCACGCCGAGCCCCGGATGATCGCCGCCCACGATCAATGCGCCCGCGCCTTCCGGTAGCGTCAAACGCCGGTCCGCCATCACTGGTTCCGGTCTATGGCGTTCCGCTACGGCCGGGCCGCCCCTGGACTGCGTGCGCGTCATTGGACGTTCACGCGATTGCGGGCGATATAGGCAGCCAGCCTTTGAGCGGCGAATTCAGTCCCGGCGACAAAATACAGCAACGGTCCAAAGCTTCGGGCAGCGGCCGCGCCGATAAAGTGCAGCCCCGGAACCGAGCTTCCAAATCCGGGCGCCAGCTTGGGCGATCCCTCCAGTTGTTCGGTCGCCTGCACCAGCTCCTGCGACAGGAATTTGTACTTCGCGATGTCCACCTGGTAGCCGGTTCCCAGCAACACATGATCTACGCGACGCTCAGTCCCGTCGGTCAGTGTGAGTTGGATTTCGCCCCCGGCAGACCTGGCGGAACGAACCGTCTGTCCCGTCGTGATCTTCAATTTCTCCAATCGCGCCGGCAGCCATTTTGCGCCCGCGGGCCGCACTGCGCGCTTACGAATCTTGTCGCGGAGACCCAGCGGGACATGATGCACGATCTGCGGCGACGCAACCAGCTTGCTGATCCCCGCCGGACCGATGTCGTGCGGCGAATATAGCATTTTCGAAATCGGACCGAGATTGTGCAGCCAGTCATGCTGGCCGATGAATCGCAGCGCCGGAATTCTCGCGATCACTTCCACTTCCCCGCCCGCCTCATACAAAATCGCCGCCGACTCGAGCGCACTCTGCCCCGCGCCAATCACCGCGACTCTCTTCTTCGCCAGCTCGGAAACCTTGCGGCCCTCGTAGCAATGCGACACCTGCTGCGCGGACAGACCCGCGAATACATCCGGCTTCTTGTTAAACGGCCCCACTCCCGTCGCCACCACCACCCGCCGGCTCCGGACCACAGAACCGTCTTCCAGCGTAATCGCGAATGCCGATCCTCTAACCGCAACGTTCGCGACCGTGCTTCGATCCAGAATCGATCCAAGCTGCCGCTGGAACCACCGGCCGTACTCGACGAAGTGATTCAATGGAACCGGCGCCACCGGCTTCAGTCCGCACGCCGCTTCGTACGCGTCCAGCGAGAGCGCCGCTTTCGGATCCGACAAATTCGAAGCAACCCGCGGAGACCGCAACAGCATGCCCTCAGGCATCGTGTTCGCCCAGAACTCCATCGGTTCGCCGAACACGCGCACGCCCACGCCTTCGGCCTTCAGATGCGCCGCGGCAGACAATCCGTAAGGGCCTGCTCCGATAATGGCTACATCACAATCCGGCGAGCCGGATACCGAATGACTTCGCTGCGCTCTCGAATGATCGACGCTGATTACGGTCTGCAAGCAATCCTTCCTTTCACTGTGAGCGTGATGCCCGTCTCACACACCAACTGGTTGTCCTGAACTGGCTGCCAGTTGATATGCAATCTTGTCGCCATCGCTCACCGCGTAAGCAATCCTTGCCCGTTCCGACCCCTCTCCTTCGATCCGCAGCGACCCTCTGTCGTTGACCAGCTTCATCCGGCTCCTCTGCCGCCACCACGTCGCCGCTTCTCGCGGAAGCGCGATCCAGGTCTCGCCTTGCGCCCGTAAATCGGACAGGTATTGGAGCAGCTCCGCATACACTCTCCGCGCCGTCTCGTCGATGATGTAGTCCGGATGAACGATAAAGCTGATAAGCCCGTTCTTCTCCCGAATCCGCGAGATCTGATCCTTCCAGATCCGGATCGAATAATCGTTCAGGATGTTGAACAACGAGTAATCCTGAATCGCTGTGACCGGCAGTTCGACCATATCGCCTATGAAAAACGGCCTTACCGTGCAACAGCCGCCGCGCTGCGGATCCAGATGCGCGACATTCGGAATCGACATGTCGTAGGAAAACTTCAGCGCATCGAACCACTCTACTTTCCGGTACAACACCGCCGAGCGGAAGCCGATCGCGCCATGTTCGCGCCCGTAATGATTGATCTTCGCCGCGCGGCGCAGGAACTCTTCGCGTTCGCTGAACAGGTGCCCGTCGTGATTCAAATCGTGAATGTTGACTTCGAACCCGCGCGTCCGGATGCTCTCCAGATACGCCGCCGAAACCGTGTAGCGCTTTTCCGGAACCACCTGGAATGAGCTCTTAATCCCGAACGAATCGTTCAGATCCATCAGCTTCGCACTAAAATCGACACCGGCCGAAGTTTCCACATCGTGGGTCATAATGGCGCAACTTGGGACGCCATTTGGCCAGAACCAGATAAAGGGAACCCGGTCCACCTTGCTCGCCTTCATGGAAAGCAACAGCAGCCGGTCGAAGATAGCCTCCACCGTCCCGTCCACCGGCCACGATGGAAACGGAACCGTATCCCATCCCTTCAGATACATTTTCTGGAAATGCTTGCGCACCGCCACCGGCATCAGCGGACGCACCAGATAGTACATGCTCCGAATCGCCGCTTTAGCCGCGCTCTTATCCCTGGCCGCCGCATCGGAGAAATACTTCTCAAATCGCAGATTGTCGATGACCTGCGCCGGGTTAAAGGGAAGCTGTACCGCCCCAGCCTCAGTCAGCCCCGCTTTCACCTCGGGCAGGCTGTCTGTCACCCGCAGCGCCGGAGCCACCGACGAGCACTGTCCATAACAGATCGCATCACTTCCCAGCCGGAAATATCCCGATTCCTTTGAAAGCTCCCCGGCCACGGAAAGGTCGGCCAGACTCTCGGCGCACCGGAAGTAATCTTTCACGAGTTGTTTAGACATATATCGAATCAGCCGGGCGGACCCCCGGCTTGACGGCGCGTTCGCGCAGATAATTTGGCGGCCTAGGTTTGCGCCACCGGATAGGCGACGGAAGAATCCAGAGTCTCCGAAACCTCTTCGGAAACTTCCGCTTCAGTTTCTTCGGTCGAACCCGCCAGCACCGGCGTCGTCAGTGTGCAAATGATTGCCAGCAGCGCATACCAGCCGTAAATCGACTGGTCGGAAAAGCTGATTCCGAAGAACGAAACAATCTGCGAGAACATCGCTCCGCCAAGCAGCCAGAACGACCATTCCTGCAGGCGATCTCCTTCCACCATTTTGCGGGCAGTGCCCAGCCGTCCGAAACTACGGGAGATCACCAGAATGAAACAGATGAACGTGAGCACCCCTCCGCTCTCGCCCTCTTGTACGAACTGATTCGCCTGATCCCACATATCCCAGCCCCAATGCGCCGTGGATGTGACTCCGATCAGCCACCACTCATTGAAATGATTGATGAACCCGTCAATCAGCATGGCGCGGTGATAGGAAGAGTTCCCGCCCACCAGGTCGATGTGATTGATGATCATCCACACCGGCGCCTTCATGCTCAGATGGATCGCCAACAGGACCGCGACCAGAAGCCACCGGACCGTACGCATGTAATTCCGCGCAGGCCAGAAGCAAATCGCCAGCAGTCCGGCGGGCACAGTCATCAGCGGCGTGCTGGAAGCGGATGTGTACACCATCACCAGGCTTCCGATCACGCCCGCCGTCCCCCAGGACGCCGCCTTTCCCACCTGCCGCAGCCACAGAAACAGACACAGCAGCGTCGCGCCGAAAACTCCCGCCGGAATCGGTCCCAGGAACGGCCCTTGCGACCGGATAAGCCCGTCGCGAACGAACGGCGCTAGCCTGCCCCCGATATATCCGAACACGTTCACGTAGTTCAGCCGCTCATTGGTCATGGTGATCGCGAAGATGACCACGATCATCGCGAACGTTTTCAGCAGCCGTACGACGTCTTCTTGATCGCGCACCAGATAGCGGAACAGGAAATACCCGCCGAGGGTATCCCACAGGAACGCGGCCTGATTGATCACCGCGCCCATCGCCATAAACTCTAAGCTCGTTGCGATCGCCCGGAAAATCGCCCACGCGACAAAGATCTTGTCGATTCCATTCCAGCCGCCCGAAACCAGTCCGTCTTCCGACGATCCTCTCAGCAGAATTCGCGACCAGGCAAAGAAAACCAGCAGCCGGCCGATGTAAAGATGAACGCCCGCAACGTAGAACTGCTGACCGTTCGGCGCCAGCACCGCCATCAACACAAGCGGCACAATGACGTATTTCCGCGGCAGCACGAACGTCAACACCACCGTAATCAGCAACGCGATTAAGACGTAGAAGTCGACGAAGGTCTGGGCTGCCCCTCCTCCGAATCGCATGTTTTGCGGATCTTGATACATGTATGTGCCGGTCGGCCTTAATCTATTTTTTCACAACGCGATAAGAAAATGCTCTCAGGCCGCCGTCCCCGTAAGCTTCAAAACGCGATCCTTGGCGCGGCTGCAGATCTCCGGAAACAGATTCAGAATCGTTTTTCTCACGTCCACCACGTTGCTCGCCAGAAGCGTCTCGATCTTGCCGCGGTTGTCGTACTTCTCGCCGATCACGCGCAACATCTCGTCCACGCTCAGCTTCTGCGGATCCACCACCAGCTCCCCGGCTCCCAGCGTGTCCAGCACGCCGATGAACTTACGGCTATACGCCACCGCGATCGCTGGGATGCCTTGCGACAACGCGGCGATACACGCGTGCATGCGCGAACCCACGAAGAAGTCGCACTGCCCGATGATGTACTTCATCTCCGCCGTCGCGTACCGTCCGCGCACCACCCCGAGCATGCCCGGATACTTCGCCTTCAACTCCTCATACAATCGCTCACACGCGACCGAATCGCTTTCATCGCCCGTTCCCAGGCAATGCGGAACCAGCAAAACTCTCGCGTTCTTTTCCTGGATGAACCAGTCGATGACCTGGTAAGAGAACTTGATGTATTTGTCTTGAAACCCGAACGCGTCGTCCCGTTTATACCCGCCGATGTACAGCAGGCCGCTGATGTTCAAACCCACCAGCGGAGTCCGGTCCCCGAGCGACACGCCTTCAATATTCAAATGCTCCGGCCGCTGCGGCTGCATCATGATCCCAAGATCGGGACAGAATCGCATGTGAGCCGGCAGCGCGCCTCCGCCCATCACCGCCTTCGCTTCCTGAAGGCTGGCTTTGTCTCGCGAGAACACGAGCTTGGCCCGCGTCATGATCGTCCGCGCCGCCATCTTTGCGATTCCCGACTTGAACGGCCCCAGCGTCTGCGGCAGCAGCACCAGTTCCTTGCCCACCAGCAGCACCAGCATCTGCGGCAGAGAAACATCCACCAGCCGCCGCATTCCGTAAATATCGCTGAAGCTGTCGCCGCCCGCGATCGACACGATCACGTCGCTGTTGTGAATGTGATCCAGCACGCGATTCTTCGCGTACAGCGATTCTCGAACGCGCCGCGGCAGCAGCCGCATCAGCAGCGCCAGCGCGACCAGAAAAACGATATTATTCGCCGGCGAAGACGGCTTCATTCGGAGGTTCACGGTCCGGATCGTCTTCGTCCCGCCGTTCAGCTTCAGATGGAAAACCTCCGGCTCCTGCGCGAAGTCCAGTAGAGTAATCTCCGCGTCCGGAGCGGCTTCTTCGATGCACGTGACGATGCCGACCGCCAGCGCGCCGACGCCCAGATTTTCGTTATTGAACGCTGCCCCGAGGATCGTGATCGTCATGAGGCTAAGCAGCGGGGTTCGCTGGCAATCTCCGCGTACACCGGCTGATTCGCCAGCAGCGGATGCTGCCCCGCGACCGAGGATAACGGCTCCATCATGTGCTTCATCATCGGAACGATTTCATTCACCGGCTTTTCCCACCAGCGGCTCGCCAGAATAAGCTGCCGCAAGTCCGGGGAGAATCGATACCGGATAATTCGCGCCGGGTTGCCGCCCACGATCGCAAAGTCCGGCACATCCCTGGTGACCACCGCCCCCGCGCCCACTACCGCTCCAATTCCGACGCGGTTACAGCCCGGCATGATCATGGAATTATCACCCAGCCAGGCATCATGCCCGATCTCGAGCGTCCCATGAGCCACGGAATCCTCGCGCATGAACCCCAGAACCTTGCTATAGAAAAACGGGTGAAGCGACAACCGCTCCAGCGGATGATTCCGCAAGAACACCTTGACCGTGCTCGCAATTGAGACAAAACGTCCCACGCTCACGCCAGATGGGAAGGCCCCTGGGTCAAGAGCGCGCCCATAACTGTATGCCCCAACGCGAACCCCGTGATACTTTTCCAGGATCTCCCGCAGCGTCGCCGAGTAGAAATCGCCGCCTTCCAAGCGCCGGGCCAAGCTGATAGCGATGCGCCGGCAATGCTTCCAGCCATAAGCCCGAACCAGCAAATCGGACCAAAGGCAGTGTCGCAGTTCACTCATACAATTCCTCGAAGCTCTTCTTGAGCATCCAGGTTGCCACTCTGCTCTCCGCCACGCGACTTGAACAGTAAAGTCGAAATATCTTCGCGCAGACCTTGAAACAGAGCGAGCATCGTTGCGACCACGATAACCGTACAACCCAACCAGGTCAGGGCAGTCACCGCTAAGCCGCCATCCAGTACTCGCGTCGCGAAAGCACTAAGGCCCATGCCTAAGGCGACTACGGTGACCGGCTTAACGCACAGACGCGGCGAAATCGCGTTCGTTGAATGCAGCCGCCACACGCTCGCAATCAGCGCAAGCGCTTCCCCGCCGAATCCCGAGATAGCCACCCACACCAGCCCGGCGCCGCTCGCCGCCGCGACCGCCATGCCGATCAGAGCCAGGCTTCTCGCGAAGTTCGAAATCATCGTATTCTTCGTATCGCCCAACGCCATGGCCGCCAGTGTCGGCGCGACGCGCACAATCCGCAGCGCCCACATAGCTGCCAGCCATCCGATCACCAGCGACGCGGCCGCGTAGCGCGAACCGTAGATCAACGTCACCAGCTTGCCGCCCGCGGTGATGAACAGAATCGAGATCACCGCCGCCGCCAGGCACACCGCTTCCAGGCACGCGACATAGCGCCTTTGGAATTGCGCCGCAATTCCCTGCACCGTCGACAACAGCGGCAGGAACAGCGACGCGCTGATGTTCGCGATGAACAAAGTCGGCGCCATGGTCAGCGAAAACGTCGCCGAATAAACGCCCAGATCCGTCAGCGAGAATCCGCTGCGCGGAAACAAACGCTGCGAGGATCCGATCACCAGCCGGTCGCCCTCAAAAATCCCCAACAGCAGAATGCCGTTGATCATCAGAGGCCAGCCGAAGGAAACCATCCGCTTCCAGTGCTCGCGATCCCATACCCAGCGATAACGCCTTTCGGCCAGCAAGTGCGACGCGATCGTCGAACCTGCCACCTGGATCACCATGGCCCACAGCATCGCGGAGTAATCGCGCAGCCAGAATGCCAGCGGCACGGTGATCAGCGTCGCGAACACGTTCGCGCCCGCATCCGAAATCGCCGATGGCGCAAACCGCATGTGCCGCTGCAACCGGCTCATGTCCAGATGGAACAGCCAGCGTGATAACGGAACCAGCGCCAGGCATCGAAATGCCCACGTCGCCTGCGGCACGCCAAACAACTTCGCCAGCGGCCCCGCCAGCACGAAGATGATCAACGAATTTCCGGCCCCGCGCGCCGCCCGGATCAGTTGGGCCGTCCCTTGCAGCCGCGGGTCGTCCCCATCCGGCGCCTGAATCAGCAGCATCTCGGTCGCGACGTTACTCAGCACCTCGATCATCGTCAGCGACAGACCGAAAATAGCCGCGATCCCGAAATCAGCCGGGCTGATCAGCCTCGCCAAAATAATGTTGCGGACAAAGGAACTGATCTGCATCGCCACTTGTCCGATGGACAAATGCAGCCCGCCCTTCATCACCTTTGCCTTAAGTTTCATTCGTTGAGTTTTTGTTACGTGGCTCGCTCAGCTTCCAAACACCTTCAGCGCCGACACCGAACCGCGACCAAAGGAAGCGGTCGATATCGTGCTCCCGCTGACTCGTTAGATCCGCAATCCCACGCCCTGCCGTCGTGACTCAAAGCGCGTGATCCGGTAGACCACCGACACCGAGCCGCGACCAAAGGAAGCGGTTGCTCGTCCTTTCCCGCAGTCTCGTCAGTGTGCAGTCCCAGCGAGACCAGTCGGAGGAAGAGGACCGGTGCGTGGAAATGTGTAAGCGCCGATATCCCAGGGTCCGGCAGCCGCACGGCCGGTCCCGGTGATATCCGAATCCAAAATCGTCTTGCCAAGACTTGTCAGGTTCGTCCCCGCTCCAATTGCAGGAGAATTAGCCGCCAGCCGCTCATTCCCCGGCGCGCCCACCCATCTTGGATCGACGCCCAGCCGGCTGTGCGTATCTCGCCCCGCGGCCTGCCACGTCCCGTAGTCCTGAAGCGTCGTGCCCCAAGCCAATTGCCCCGATGTGCCGTTCCAGATATTGAAGTCGGTGACCAGAGTCGCTCCCGTGCCCGTCGGATCCTCGATCGCGAGCGGATATTGCATGCCGGAGGCGATATTATTCTTCATCACTACGTTGTTGTAGCCGCCCGCAATATCGATCGCCGCCGACATCGCGTTAGTGCCGATGTTCGCCATCGAGTTATTCAGAATCTGAAACCCCGTGGATTTGGGATTCGAGTAGCCGTACATGACGATAAATCCCTGAAAGATGCTTTCTTGCGACGGAGAGAAACTAAAATCGTTGTTGCACACGGTACCGGACAAGGCCGCCTCGACATAGAACAATGCCGTCATTCCTCCGCCGCCCGGAAAACTGGTGCGGAAGTCGCCATAAAAACGGTTGTCGCAGAACGTGAAGTTGTCGGCGTATTGGGTGCTGTCCGCGCCCGGAATCACGAAGAAGTGCAACGCCCCGTCTCCGTGCACTCCGCCGCCGATCTGCGACGTGAAGTCATGAAACGTATTGTTGTTGTACGTGATGTTGTGCATCGTCGTGTTCGCCGCGCCCGATGCAAACCAGATCGCCCCCGACGTGTGCGACCAGTCGTTTCCCGTGAACGTAAAATTCGAATAGCTGACGCCGCTGTCGAAAACGAAGAAGACCGAAATCCAGCAGTATGTGGTAAACGTATTATTCGTCAGCGTGATGTCGTGCGTGTTGTAGAACACCAGGCACTTGTCGCTGTCGCCCGTCTGCGAAACACCGCAGTTTGTGAACGTCAGATCGTTGAATGTCAAATAACCCACGCCCGTCGCATTCAACATCCCGTTCTGCGCCGGATGCGAAGCTCCATCGTCGAAAATCGGCTGAGCGTAACTCGAACCTGTGAACCACGTATGATCGGTCGTGTAGGTATCCGGCGAGCCGTTCTGCCCGCTATTCGCGACCTTCCACGGATAAGCGGCAACCGGCCAGCGAACACCACCCTTGAAAATGAAAATATCTCCGGCTTGATGCGTGTACGTTCCCGCGAACCCGTTCATGCCCGGAACGCGCTGCCACGGCGTAGTCTTGGTCGTGCCCGCGTTGGTATCCAATCCCGAAACATAATCGATGTAATACGTCGCGGCGGAAGCCGTTCCCGTCGTAACCAACGCGGCCAGACCGATCACCCAACGCGAAATAGAATTTCTGTTGATGGAGTTCACTGGAAAGAACCTCGGAAAATCTCCGGCGCTTATGCCGGCGTCTTGGCCCAACCTTCGAGACCGACCGACCATCGAAGCACTCCGACCCATTTAGAAAACGCCGCGCCCAGGCTCGCTCTGCGGGGCGTCTTCAAACTCACCAACACCATAACACCGATAATCGTCACGCGGCAAACCGCGGCCAGTCCCATCGCCAGGCGATAAGCAAAAGCGTGCAGCCGGCCTTTGCGGATTCTGAAAAACTTCTGCAAAGACTCCCGCATCATCACCGTTGAGAAATTGCTCTCAGGCTTGGAGTTTGAGCTGCGCCCTCCGTAATGCATCACCACGGCATCGCTGACGTAATAATTGCTCCATCCCGCCCGCGCCGTCTTGTAGCACAGATCCAGATCCTCGGAATACATGAAGTACTCCGTGCTGAACAGATTCACGCTTTCAAAAACACTCCGCTTAATCGCCATGCACGCGCCGGAGATCCCCTCGACAACTACCGGCTGCTTGTGGCTTTCGAAGATGGCTCCATTCCCCCACAACGACGACTTAGGAAATCTGTGCCGGAACGCATCGAAATCCAGAACCTGATTCAGGATCGACGGAAACGCCTGCACGCAGCTCGTCTGAAGAGTCGCGTCGTGATTCAACAGGCGCGCCCCGATGACGCCCGCCTTCGGCATCGTTTCGACGACTTTCGTCAACCGCGTGAGCGCGTCTCCGATCACCTCGGTATCCGGATTCAGGAACAAAAGATTCCGGCCCTGCGAATGCTGATATCCCAGATTGTTCGCATGCGCATAGCCCTGGTTCTTGTCGTTCTGGATAAACTTCACCCAGGAAAACTCACGCGCCACCATCTCGCCGCTTCCATCGAACGAAGCGTTATCCACCACCACGACTTCCAGCGACAGTTGGCCCGCGTTGATCTCGATACTCCGCAGACACTTCCGGAGAAAGTCGCAGGAGTTCCAATTCACGATGATCACGGACAGCGCGATGCCGCCGGAGCCAACAGGCGAAGATTGCATACTTAATTTTTGATAAACGTCCGATGCCACAGCTCGAAGGAAAGCAGCAGATAAATGTGCCGCAAATTGCGCTGCTCTCCGGCCTCATGCTGACCCACCAGTTCCTTGATATACCCGGCGTCGAAATATTTCCGCACAGCCGACCGGTCGCTCATCAGGCATTCGTCGATATAACCGCGCATCCTTCCACGCAGCCATTGGTCCACCGGGTTGGCGAAGCCCTTCTTCTTTTTATAGATCATCTCCTTCGGCAGCCATTTCTCGACTGCTTTCTTGTGGAGATACTTCTGTTTGAATCCCTTCACCTTCAGACTCGGCGGCAGCGTTTCAATAAACTCCACCAGCCTGTGGTCAAGGAACGGCACGCGGGCTTCCAGAGAATTCGCCATCGACGTCTTATCGCCCACCATCAACAGATCGTCCGGCAGATTAGCGCGCGTATCGATGTACAGCATCTGGGAAAGAGGATCGATACCTTCGACGTCACCGTAAAGTCTACTCAGCGCCCGATGCGCCTCCACTCCATCCGAGGAAAGCTGGTTCTTCAGCCACGGCTGATAGAGCCGTTCTTTCTGCTCGGAGCTGTA
>DATGGL010000134.1:0-4498 GCA_035308605.1 Bryobacteraceae bacterium | reverse complement strand
TTCACGATCGCGTGAGGAGCCTGGCCGCTGTGCTGGCCAATGTCGGTTTCAAGAAGGGAGATCGCCTCGCGATCCTACTTCCAAACGCTCCGGAATATCTTGAGCTTGTTTATGCGTGCAGTTGGCTCGGCGTGATCGCGGTTCCGATCAATACCCGGCTTTCGGTTCTCGAAATCGATCACCTGCTGGCGGACGCGATGCCGCACGGAATCGTTCGGCACTCCACGATGCCAAAGCCGAATACGCCGGTGCCGTGGGAACTGGTGCTGGACCGTGATGGCTTGCCGGTCAGCGAAGGTCCCTGCCCCGAACCCTGCTACGACCCCGATGCGGTCCTCGCGCTGATCTATACGAGCGGCACCACCGGCCGGCCCAAAGGCGTTATGCAGACGCATTCGAACATCCTTGCGAACGTGAACAATTTCAATTACTGGATGCGTTATCGCGAAGGCGGCGTTTTTCTCCACGCGGCGCCCATATTTCACATCGCCGATTTCCCCGCCATGTTCGCGGCGCCGGCTTTCGGCGCGGGCCAGGTCACTCTTGCACGCTTCCAGCCCGAAACGTTCTGTGAGATCGTCGCGAAGGAGCGCGTGAATTACACGGTTCTGGTCCCGACGATGATCAACTTTCTCATCCAGTTCGCCGAGAATCACCCGCATGATCTGACCAGCCTTGAAGTGCTGGCGTATGGTGGATCTCCCATCGCACCGGAACTGATCCGGAGGACCCGTGAACTCCTGCCCCAAACGAAACTTGTCCAGGTTTACGGATTGAGTGAGACAGGATTCCTCACCGGGCTCCAGGACGCAGAGCATACCGAAGACCGGTTTATGTCTTGCGGCCGGCCCTGCCCCGGCGTCGATGTGCAGGTTGTGGACGAGTCGGGAAATCCGGTCGCGGCCGGGAGTCCGGGCGAGCTGGTCGCGCGCGGAGCGAACGTAATGTCCGGCTATTGGAGAAACCAGCAGGAAACGGCCGCCGCGTTTCGTAATGGCTTCTTCCGCACTGGCGACATCGCCCGCCTGGATTCTAACGGCTTTTTCTACATACTCGATCGTCTGAAGGACATGATCGTTACGGGCGGTGAGAACGTGTATTCCGGCGAAGTCGAGGCAGTGATTTTTGGTCATCCCGCTGTGCGCGAGGTAGCAGTGGTTGGCATCCCGGATCCTCGATGGGGCGAACTGGTCACGGCCAGCGTCGTGTTGAAACCGGGAATGCAACTTTCCGCGGACGATTTGATTGAGTACTGCCGGCGCTTCCTGGCGAACTATAAAGTTCCGCGCCGCATTGACTTCTTGGAATCGGAGTTGCCGAAAAGCGCTTCAGGCAAGGTGCTCAAACGAGTTCTCCGCGACCGTTTCTGGGCCGGCGCGGACCGCCCGGTCGGACCGGTTGTCGCCCAGGTGTGATCCAACAAACGGGCCCGATCGTGACTCCCGCCTTATAGGCGCAATCTGCGCCTTCAGGAGACAGAATGAACAGGTTGATGACCGCAGGTGCGCTCGCGATCCTTGCATTTTGTGGAGGTAGCCGAGCGTCGGCTCAAGATCCCGGCGACGAAGATATTAAGCTGTTTCGCAAAGATCTTCGGTCGCTGCGAAAACAAATTATCGCCGCGAATATGGACCTGAGCGATAAAGAAGCCGAGCAGTTCTGGCCGCTATTCGATCGATACACCCAAGAACTGGTCGCGAAGCAGGACGGGAAATCCATACTCCTGAAGGACTACGGCCAGAACTACGCAACGATGAGCGATGGCCAGGCGGAAGATTACGTCCGGGGGCGAGCCGCAATAGATGAAGCCGTCATCCAGGTTCGCTTGCGGTACTTTCCATTGTTCCGAAAAATCCTCTCAGGAAAGTCAACGGCGCTCTTCTTTCAACTGGATTGGCGGCTTGGACTGGTTATGGATCTTCAACTCGCGTCGCAAACGCCATTGATTGAGCCATAACGTCGGGTCGTGGCGCCAGCCAAACAAAGCTCAGATGGAACGGCTCCTACCCATCGAGCGGCCTTATGGGGAAATCAACGGTAGCAGCCATGGTGGTGGGACTTGCAGCGATGGGCGGATGCGCCAAAGTTCGGTATCCGGACTATTACACTTTGAACCCGCCGAAGCCCATCTCTCCTCCGCGCACGTCAGTGCCAATCGCGGCAACAGTGGTCGTGCGGGAGTTTCGCGCGCCGGAGTATTTGCGACAGGGTCCGATCGTGTACCGTCCGGAGCCCAATCAGATTGTCTTCTACGACTATCATCACTGGGCGGAGAATCCGAGACGAATTGTAACGGCCGCGATCGTGAGCGAACTGCAGGGACTTTTCGAGACCACTGAATTGTACGACGGGCACTCAGACGCGGACTTTCTGGTGACTGGATCGCTCGATCATTTGGAGGAGGTCGATAACGGCGGCTCCATATCTGTCGAAGTGGGAATCTCTGCCAAGCTTCAGAACTTGAAGTCCGGCGATATCGTCTGGTCGGGCACATCCTCAAAGACATCTAGAGTTGACCAGCGGTCTATTTCGGGAATCGTCGCGGAGATGTCCCGTGATATGGGCGAAGCCGCGGGGCAACTGGTTTCGTCCATGCGAACCCGAGTGTCGCAGCGCTCCTTATCAAACCCCTGACCCTCAAATGAGATACGAAAATGGCTGAAATCAAAGTCGTCGAACAGCGGAAAAGCCTGGCGGAGCGATTGAAAGCGTGGGCCGTGCCCGTGCTGATCCTACTGATGGCCCTGGGAATTGTGTTGCTGATCGCGGGGAACTGGAACGCCTGGGCGAGCGAGAGTGCTGCCCAGGAGACCGACGACGCTTACACTCGCGCGGACTTGACGCCGCTGAGCACAAAGGCGGCGGGGCTCGTCGGAACAGTTGCAGTTGCGGATTACCAAAGCGTTAAAGCCGGAGACCTCCTGGTTCAGCTCCGCAGTGATGACTTCAGCGCGCAGGTGCGGCAAGCCGAGGCGGGAGTCACGGCGGGCGAGGCAGCATTGATCAACAACCAGCGTCAAAAGGAATTACAGGACGCCCGCATTGTACAAGCGGGCGAGAGCATCCACGCTGCGGAAGCCCAGATCAAAGCGGCCGAGGCCGGCATAGAGGCCGCGAACTCTTCAATAGCCAACGCCCGCAGCGCCGTCGATGGAAGCAAAGCGGATGCCGCGAGGACCATGCTCGAGCGTCGGCGGCAGGAAGCCTTGATCGCAACGGAATCCGCGACTCGGCAGAAACTGGAGCAGGTGGTCGCGGATCAGCAACGGTTCGAGGCTACAATGGCTAGCCGTGAAGCGGACCTTGCGACTGCGATGGCGCAACTTGCCAGTCGCCAGGCCGATCTTGCACGCGCCCGAGCACAACTCGGCAGCACGGCGGCCGAACTGGAAGCGCAGAAGCGGCAGCGAGCCGTGCTCGACTCGCAGGAGCTTCAACTTCGAGCCGATTTGAACTCGAAGCGTGCGGGGCTTTCGCTGGCGATGACGAACTTGGGTTATACGCGGATCGTCGCGCCGGAAGATGGGATCGTAAGCGAACGAAAAGTTCGTAGCGGCCAATTGGTCAGTCCCGGAACGCAGGTTATTACGCTCGTGCAGCGAGATGTCTGGGTGCTGGCGAACTACAAGGAAACCCAACTCCGTCACATGCACACGGGAGACGATGCCGAGATCAGGGTGGATGCGTTTCCCGGGATCGTGTTTCGGGGCAAAGTCGATCAGGTTTCGCCGGCGAGCGGGTCGCAATTCGCTCTCCTCCCGCCCGACAACGCTACCGGGAATTTCACTAAGATCGTTCAGCGGGTTCCGGTTAAGATTCTGTTGCAGCCGGGACAAGCAGAAATGGATCGGTTGCGGCCTGGGCTGTCCGTGATTGCCACGGTCCGGACGTCCGGGCGTTGAAGGAGCCGGCGGGGTGACTGCATCCGATTTGAAAGCGGCGCCCGCCCAACCCGGCACCACGCCGTACGCGAATCCATATCTCGGAATTTTGGGCGTGTTCCTCGGTGCGGGTCTCGCGACGTTGAACGCGCGGCTGGTGAGTGTCGGCGTCGCCGATCTCCGCGGCGCGAGAGGATTCGGCTTCGACGAAGCGTCGTGGATACCCACCGCGCTGAACATGGCGACGATGTTCAGTGGCGTTTTTGTTGTGTTCGTGAACGCATTGTTCGGTCCACGGCGAATCCTGATTCCGGCCGCCACGATCTTCACACTGGTCTCGGCGATGTTGCCCCTGATTCCGGGCTATTGGCCGATGCTTGTCCTGGCTGTCGTTGCGGGCCTTTCTTCGGGAACGTTCTATTCACTGACGCTCACGTTCGTTTTGACAGCGCTGCCCAAGCGGCTGATCATCTTCGGGATCGCGGCCTACGCGGCAGACATAGTGTTTATCAGCAATATTGCGTCTTTACTGGTGGGCTACTACATCGAACATCTTTCCTGGCGGTGGATCTTCTGGACGGCCGCCGTCGCAACACCCGTCATGATCGCCTGCATTT
>DATGGL010000133.1:0-40009 GCA_035308605.1 Bryobacteraceae bacterium | reverse complement strand
TACAACATCGTCACGTCATCTCCGGCTGGCTCATTGGCTGGCGGCATTGGCGACGTCGCCAATGACGTCACTCACGGAGCTCTCTGGTACAACGCGACTGGTGGTCCCTCAGGCTGGATCAATATTGCGGCTGGGGCCTCTTACTGGTTTTCTCCGACGGCGGGACAAATCGAAACGACCAATGTCGTTGGTATCGGCACGCCGCCAGCTGGCGGATATGGCCTCACCGTCGGCGGAAACGCCCTATTTACCCAGGTCGACATTACCGGGTTGACTGCCAGCACGCCGGTGAGATCGAATGCAGGCAACCGTTTGATAAGTGGCCAAATTGACCTGAGCACCGCTGACATAACCGGCGCTCTTGATTTAACCAGCAGCCATGTGACCAATAACCTTCCGACCACCAAGGGCGGTAGCGGTGGCAGTTACGCCTCGCTCGCCGCACTGGGTGCAGCAATTCTAGCTGCCGCTGGCGGCGCGAGCGGAAACTTCCAGGCCTTTCAAACTACCGTCACAGGGTCGATCACTTACGTTTCTGGCGGCATCACTGCGCCCTCCGGCGGCGGCCTGTGCAGTTGGAGCAGCGGTAGCGCCACGTTCGTCACGCTCGTGACCACGATCACGGTCAACTTCTCTACAGGATTGATTACCTAACATGGCAATGCTCAAGTGCGCGCACCTTCACGAATATAACTGCCTCCTGTTCTACAACGAGGCAGGCAAGATGTACGGGGCTTATTTCCCAGCCAACGATAAGCTCGAATTGCAGGCCGGCGTAACTGCGGAAGAGATTTTACGGGAGCACTGGGCGAATCACATCGCTTTCGTCAACTCGCCGGATAGTGCCTCGCCCGAGAAACTCATCGGACAATTGTCGGACAACGTTGTGAAGCTAATGCAAAAGCCTCCTTCGCAGCGACGGATAGCGTGAGTTGGATGTCAATGAGTCGATCGCGTATTCGGGCTCGACGAGAAGAAATAAAAGGGGCGCGATCTCTTTACCGGACCTCATCGCCTCATCTCCCCATCAGTCGGTCGAAACCTCCGCTGGAGATTGGTAATGTTGTACTGTGACCGAAGGGTAGACCAGCGCTGGTGCTGGTCTAAGCCAGAGGATTCCGACTTGATCGTTCCTGACATCATCCGCAAGAGCATTGCGTTCATCGGATACTCCGAGATCTCCGGCAAAAAGTATCTTGCGGGAACGGCCTTTTTTGTTTCCAGGCTTATAAAGGGCCAGGATGGGCTAGGTTACCTCGTAACAGCCAAACATGTTATCGATAAAATCCGAGATAAGGGCCTAATATCGCTATGCATTCGATTGAATTTCAAAAACGGCAGCGCGACCTGGATCGACATGAATCTCAGCGAATGGGAGTTTCACCCAACTGATCGTTCCGTTGATGTTGCGGTCGCCCGTGCGCCAGCTGGAATTCAATTAGCTGTCGATATTGATGCGTATCCGATGCATCGTTTTGCCACGCCGGCAGTGGTAAAACAATTTGAAATCGGAATCGGAAACGAGGTCTTTTTCCCTGGGCTATTCGTGAATCACTATGGTGAGCAGCGAAATATCCCAATTGTGCGCGTCGGCAACATTGCCGCGATGCCCGAGGAAAAGGTTGTCACCAAGAAATATGGTCCGATCGATGCATATCTTGTGGAGGTTCGATCTATCGGCGGATTGAGCGGTTCTCCCGTTTTCGTTCATTTAGGGCCGATACGCCTAAGGAATGGCGAGCTTCTCAGGAGCGGTGAAGATGAGGGGGTTTTCTTTTTATTGGGCCTTATGCACGGGCACTTTGAAGCGGAAACCCTAAGCGAAGCCGATGCTGGCACTCCCATTGAAGACTCAGCAAAAGAACGGGTCAATATGGGCATTGGTATAGTTGTACCGGCGGAGAAGATTGTTGAAGTGATAATGCAGCCGAAGATCCAAGCTGAGGATGCGCGGACAATTGCAGAAGCTGAAAACTCGCGGTTGCCAGTTGCTGATGTCGCAGAAGCTCATCTCACAAAGAACGACCTAGAATGAAATCATCCGCTGATTGCGAACGTCACAATAGCCGAAATTAGGCGGCCTTTCTTTGCACACCAGATCAGTATGCCTCACTAGCGTCAGCTAATACTGCCGCCAGGGATTTGGAAAAATCGACAGGCCTCGCGCGGGGTCGCCGTGGGCGAGCCACGCCTCATCATCCGAACATTTCTTCCTGCCCCGTCGCCAAGAACGGCCGCAACGCGAGCTGGTACGCCTCGAACGCGCTACGCACGGCGGCCTTGTAGTGCGTCGCCTCCAAACTGCGATTGCATGGGGCACAAACGAGCCAGGACTCTTCCGGGCCGTTCCGGTGGCGCGCATACCAGTGATCGAATTCGGCGCCCGGGAGCTTACCCTCGGCGGTGCAGACCGGTTGCCTTTGGCAACACGCACAAAGCCCATTCCTTCGCGTCCAGGTGACCTTGCAATGTAGGAGCTTAGTCGCGTCGGAGAGCGGCCGGCGCTGGATCGGGAGGCTATCAAGAATCACGGTCGCGGTCGCTGTCAGGAACTGCATGTCACGTTGGAGCCTTTCGATCGGATCGATGGCATTGTCGTTGAGTGGTAGATCAATTTGTCGGGGTTCGGACATAGGTCAGCAGTATGCACAAAACGGAAAAAAATTGCCAATGCGCCCTATGCATGTCCTTGATTTAGCGGTACTTGACCCTGGGAATTTTGGTCAACTCGCCTCTGAAAACTCCTGTTCTGCGTCCGCGGGCGCCCGGCGCGCCATCTCCAGGGAACTGATTACGCCGTTCCTGAGGACCGCGGCTACCCGTTCATGGAGCATACCTTCAATCACGAGACACGCATGGATAGTGCGCTCCGGGAGCAGGAAGCGTTTCGCGAGGGTGGCCGACACATCGGCGAGCTGCCCGGTAGCGACAAGATCGCAGGCGTGCTCCCAAATTCGCTTGCGCGTTGCGGGTAGGGGAAGCCGGATGGAATTGAGTGTTGTGGCGCGCTGGGGTGGCTTTCGTGCGATCGGGGGAGGGTTCATATGGGGTCAGGGAAGGATGGGCCGATCAGATAGACCGGCCCGTCTGTGGATCAGTTCTCGGCCGCTACTCCGCCGATCTTGGTGCGGACGCTGTCGACATGCTCGTCGAAGCGCGCCCGGAATGGGTGCTCCGTGAAGGTGACGCCCGTCTCGCCAGCTTTCAAAATGCCGTGCTCCTCGATGAAGCCGACGATTTTCCGCAGCAATCTGACGACTTCTGCGGGCGGGGTCTCCGGCCTGACGTACACGCCCACGGTTCCGAGGCTCTTGACGATGAGCGGCTGATCCGAATAGGTGGCGACATTATCCCCGTCCGCATCCATGTAAAGCAGTTCGTCTTCGCTGTAATGGTGGGCCGGATCGGGCGCGAACCCGCTGAACTCCGTGCAGCGCAGTTTGGCGAGTGTACCGTCTTTGTCGTCTACGAATGTTTTGGATTCCTCCTGTTCCTCCTCCTCCTCCTCTGGAACAAGGCCACGCATTTCGGCCAGGGCAATTTTAAGGTCGAGATACTCCTGTCTGGTTAGGTCAATCTTCTCTTTCCATTCGAGGTCGCTGTCGATTATCAGATGGTAGTCGATGCCTCTTCCGGCCGTCTCGTGGACCCATCTCGGCACGTTGAGCGTGATCGTCTGCTGTTTGTTTTCCATGGTGGTTTCCCCTTCACGCCGCGCGGCGCTTCCCCTTTCCTTTGGCTGAGGGTTCGACCGCCGGCGGTTCTGGTTCTGTCGCGGGCGGTGTAGGTGCCGAGGGGGCCGGGAACAGCCGCGGATGGCGTTCCTGGATGCTCTGTGCGTCTTCAATCCACATCCAGTGTTCATGGAGCTGCCCGGCAAACTCCGCCAACAGGTCCGTGGGAGATTGCTCGAGTGCCGCAATGACGCCTTTATACCTGACATCGCCTAGAAGCCCGCGAAAATGCCAGCGAAGCCAGTTAAACCCGGACATGTTAAGGTCGTCCAGCGCCAGCACGTCGAGATAGGCGAGGATCCCAGCCATATCTTCGGGGTCAAGCGCACTGAGCCGTTTTAGAATTTGCTGGAAGTCGATAGCCTCCTGCCGTTGCTGTGCAGTTCGGCCTTCGCCGGCTGCAATTTGTTCCTCGGTGGGCCGTTGCCACTTGGGCGCAAGCCCCTCGCTGCCTAAACAACGTCCAATGTTCTCGGCTTGGTGTTCTGTGAGCGGGTACCTGCTTGGCTGTTCCTTGACGTACAAAGTGATTCCGTTTTCCATGGTGGTGTTCTCCGTTCCTTGCGGTGCCTCAGGCGCGCGCCTGCGTAGTCCTGGCGGCGACGAGGAGCTTATGCCCGGCTGCTGCCAGTACGCAGAGGGCACGCGTAACCTGCGCCTCCGTTGTCAATGAGGCGGCATATTCTTGCAGCACCTCTTCGGACTGATTCTGCACGAGCGAATGCGTGAACATCTTGATGAGCGCCAATTGGGGTTCTATTGCGTCCGGCAACCATAGCGCTCCATCCTCGATTTGATCGCCCTGAGAGAATCTCTCCCGGACGCGATGCACCATGTTGAAGTACGTTACTCGAACCTCCTCGATGGTCTCCAGTTCCTGTTGAGAAATCTTTTTCCCCTTGGAAATGGGGGCCGGAGGCGGATTCTTTCGTTTCGTTCTAGAGGCGGGCATTGTTTTCTCCTTTTTGGTTGTTGCGGTTATACCGACGCAACCAGTTATACCGCACGTTCACAGGCTTGTCAATACCGGTTGTTGCGGTTATACTTGTTGACACATGGGAAGTGAAAAACCGTTTCTGCACTTCGTAGTCGAGCCCGAACTACTCAAGAAACTTGACGATTTCTACCACAAGCACAAGTTTCCGAGCCGGGCGGCCGCGATCAAATGGCTCCTTGATGCGGCGATGAAGGCGAAGCTGGCGCCAAAAGAGATTGACTAGCCGTATAAAAACTGTTGACATAGCCGTATACGTGCTGTACATTGGACGGTGTGAGCAGTTACACCGAAAGGAATATCAATGAAAGCAACAGTTTACATACCAGAAGACAAGGCTGAATTGTACGAGAAGGCCAAGGCTGAATTGGGCGGTACCATCTCCGCTACGTTCCTGCGCTGCTTAGAGCAGGAACTGGAGATGAAGCGCGCCGCTACCGGCCGTATCGTTGTAACGCTTTATGATCGGAAAGTTGATCGAGTTGTGAAGAAGGCGTTCGTCGGACGCTGGATTATTTTCGAAGGAGAAGAGAACCAGTTCGATGTAACCACAAGTGGATTTCAGTGCAGGGGCATGTACTCCGTGGCTATCACCAAAGAAAGACGAATTGTCGTGGTTTCGGGCAAGAAGAACGATACGCCGGACACGTTCGAAGTTTATGACGATCTTGATGATTTCGCCGCGGCTGAAGCAATGGACGGAGATCCGAAATATCCGCAGGGATTGATCGCGGCAGTTAAGGTTGCTCTGGGCTTCGATCACATCGAGGAGCTAGACATCTGAAATGATTACAGGACGTCAACTCCGCGCCGCACGGGCGCTCATCGGCATTGAACAAATCGACCTCGCGAAGAATGCGAAAGTGTCGATCGGAACGGTTCGACGGATGGAGGCGTTTGACGATGCGCCAGTAGGCTGCAACGTTGATACATTAAATCGGATTGCGGCAGCGTTGGAAAAAAGCGGCGCTATCTTTATCGAGAACGGCGTGAGGATGAGAGGACACTCGTCGTCCGTGAGTGAGTCTCAAGGTAGTGACGCTACCTTGGTAGAGAATCTCTCACCCGAGAGAAAGGGTCATTGATGACCGACAAGATCTTTCTAAAGATGGAGCTGGTTCGCTGTGATCTCCATCGTCACTGCGCAATGCGCCCAGTGGTGATACGTTCGGTCAGTCCGACCGCGGATATCAACGATCTTGAGGCCCTTCGGTGCGAGGCCCCGGGTTGTATCCGACACTACCGAACCGATTTCGGTTACTTTGATCAGGCCATAGGTGAAGCTCCCAATATGGAATTTGGCAAGCCAAGGGAGCGCTGCGGACAACATTCCGATACACCTTGCTTATTTGTGGAATGGATCGGTCGCAACGAGTGGCGGCTCTCCTGTCCGATCGACGGATGCGACACCCAGCAACGACTGGCGCCCTAAGAATATGGCCATCTACAAACGCGGCGGCGTCTACTGGTACGTCTTTCGGTTCAAGGGTGAGCGCATTCGCGAAACGACTCGCCAAGGTAACGCGAACGTCGCGCGGCAGATCGAATCCGCACGACTCACTGAGCTGGCAAAGGGTGAAGTAGGCATCATCGACAAGCCGAAGGTCCCGACCTTCAAGGAATTTGCGCCGCGATTCGAAAAGGCCATCGAGACCCTATGCAAGGACAAGCCAGCGACGATCGATTTCTATAAGGAACGGCTTCGGCGGCTCCTTGAGTACGCCCCGCTGGTTTCCCGTCGGCTCGACACGATTGACGAGCAGGTAATAGAGGCGTTGAAGCTTCACCGCACGCGTCAGGTATCTCGGTTCGGCCGTCCGCTGTCGGTCGCCTCCATCAACCGGGAGTTGGCAACGCTACGGCGCTTGCTTCGGCTCGCCCAGGAGTGGAAGGTCATCGATCGGCTTCCCCGGATCCGCTTGTTCCGCGGCGAGGTAAACCGCGAATTCGTTCTGGGTTACGAGTTAGAAAACCAATATCTCCACATGGCTCCGCAACCGCTCAAGGACGTCGCCCTGCTCATGCTGGACACTGGCGCTAGGCCAGGCGAGGCGTGTGCGCTGGCTTGGTCAAACGTGCGCCTAGAGCCCGCGGATGGCTCGAAGTTCGGGTACATCCACATTGCTGGCGGGAAGTCGAAGAACGCGACGCGCAACCTCAGTCTGACGGAACGAGTACGCGAGATGCTCGTGCGCCGGAAGGCCTCCAAAGAGGATCTTGTGTTCCCGGGCGATACGGGACTTCCCTTCCTCGTTTCCTCGCTCGACCACCAGCACAACGAGTTCCGGGCGCTGCTGGGGATGCCCGCAGACTTCGTGATACACTCGTTGAGGCATACGATGTTAACCCGTCTTGGCGAAGCTGGGGCGGATGCCTTCACCATCATGCGGATCGCCGGCCATAGTAGTGTCACAGTCTCTCAGCGGTACGTTCATCCGTCGCCGGAATCCCTTGAAACTGCTTTTGAACGGTTGGATGCCTTGAATCAATCGAAGCGGAGCGAAGCCTCTGGGCAGGCCACAAAAACGGCCACAGCGGTTAATCGTCGAGCAACGATAAAAGCATCTAAGCAACAAGCAGTCAACAAGATGGGCGCGTAGCTCAACTGGCAGAGCAACTGACTCTTAATCAGTAGGTTGTAGGTTCGATTCCTACCGCGCTCACCACTCAAAATCAGTGTCGCTCGTTGGGGCGATTCCTGAAATCGCCCGGTGAGGGTTGCCTTTATCCATTCTTCGAGAAGTACTTGTGAAGTTTGGCGATTTCCTCTTTGGAGGGTGGCCAGTCGGTGTCGCACGTATTACAGTGGAACACCAAGGTGTCGGATTTTAACGCTTCTTCAAATTGCTCCTGACTGAATGAAACTGTCTGGTTGTGGTTGTTCGGACATACCGTCTCGAATTTGAAGCGGTCACTCATATCATGCCTCCCACGGCTCGGACACTGCTTGGTCGATGGTCTTCTGATGGTAGCGCGAAGCGACTGGTCGGGTGATCCAGTGAGCGTTCTACCGGCGCTCGAAGCCCGCTTACTGGCGTGCGCGGTTCAGTGCGGGCAACGGGATTTTGGAAAAAGAGGCAACGATTCTTGCTTAGCTGGCTTATCGTCTGGAGATCGCGATCAGCAATCCGGCGGTTATGCCAATCGAGCGTTCGTGCCCGCGCCCGAAGCTGTAGTCGTAACTCGGTTCGATGTACCATCCGAATCTATGCTTGGCGGAGGGCCAGAACATGAAATCGAGCACGGCTTCAACTCCGAGTGAGTTGGTGGTTACACTGTACTCCCTCGCGTGAATCCATTCCGGGCCAACGCCGATCATAAATTCCGCTTTGTCCGAAAGGGTCCAAGGCTTCTTGAATAGCAGGTCCGCGCTCCATTCTGTCGAATGGCGCCGGAAGAGCGGTGTTATCCCCGCCTCCAGCTCCAGCCAGTTCTCAATCGGCGTCACTTCAATCGCTAGGTCAGCGCCGAAGCTGGGTCCGCCGTCTTTGAGATCCCAGCCGGCGGCTCCGCCAAGTTCGATAACTGCTGCAGGCTCGTTGACGACGGCCTGGGCGAAGGTGTTTCCGAGGAAGAGGGTCGCCGATGCCAACAAGAGCGATCTGGTTGCGTGCACTTGGAAGGGAGTCTAACAGTTTTCCGAGGCCGTTGAGGGTTTTGGACAAAGCCCGCTCACTGGCGTTCGCGGTTCAGTGGGGGCGCAGGCGACAAGCGGCGGCGAGTGGGGTGCCTGTGGCATGAAATGCCTGGGACAGGTTGCTGGTCGGCTATAATTCGATCTTTGGAAGGTGTCTGGCTTGACCGGCGCAAAAAGGAGAAATCGAGTGAAGGGGATTCTGGTATTTGTCGCAGCGGTGGCGATGTTGGGATCCGGGGTTCTTTTGGCCCAAGACAACCCCTTCATCGGCACGTGGAAATTGAATATCGCGAAGTCGAAATACAGCTCCGGGCCAGAGCCGCGGAGTCAGACCCAGACCTATGAAACGCATGGGAATGGAATGAAGGTCAGCTCCGAGGGCACCGCGGCGGATGGAAGCCGTATCGCGTGGAGCTACACTGCGAACTTCGACAGCAAGGACTACCCGATTTCAGGGACGGGAGCGCCGAATGGCGCCGACATCGTTGCTATCCGCAGAATCAATACGAACACATATGAGGCGACGTTCAAGAAAGGCGCCAAAGTTGTCGGCATAGGCCGGGACGAGGTCTCGAAGGATGGGAAAGTAAAGACCGTCGCCGCGACGGGGACGGATGCAAGCGGCAAGTCTCTGACCAGGGAGTTGGTTTGGGACAAGCAGTGAGCGTCGATCCGGTAAGCGCGCCCGTCGCGCAGCCAGTCGCGGCGCCGCTTACCCGCGCTGCGATTTTCCTGGTGGTGACGATAAATCCCGGCTCCGAGAGTCGCGCCACTGTGCGGTCACTCTGTGCGGACCTTTCCGCACTGTTTCGGGCGGTGGAATTTCGCGACCTGGAAGCGGGACTCTCCTGCGTGGTGGGCTTTGGGTCGGAAGCGTGGGACCGGCTCTTCGGATCGCCGCGGCCGGCCGAGCTGCATCCGTTCCGCGAGATTCGCGCCGGAGCGAGGCAGGCGGTTTCCACGCCCGGCGACCTGCTGTTCCACATCCGCGCGAAGCGCATGGATCTGTGCTTCGAACTGGCGACGCAGATCATGGCGCGCATCGAAGATGCGGTTTCGCCGGCAGACGAAGTGCACGGCTTCCGTTACTTCGACGATCGCGATCTGTTGGGTTTCGTCGATGGGACCGAGAATCCGCGGGGCGAGGCAGCGGTGGACGCGGTGCTGGTCCGCGAAGAGGACGCGGCGTTCGCCGGCGGCAGCTATGTCATCGTCCAGAAGTATCTTCACGATCTTGACAAATGGAATATGCTGCCCACGGAAGCGCAGGAGCGAATCATCGGACGCACCAAGCTTTCGGACATCGAGCTGGACGATTCCATCAAGCCGACCTCGGCGCACAGCGCGCTGACGACCATTGTCGAGGACGGGAAAGAGATCAAAATCCTGCGCGACAACATGCCCTTCGGACGAGCCGGACACGGAGAATTTGGCACCTATTTCATCGGCTACAGCCGTTCGCCCCGGACCATCGAGCAGATGCTCGAAAACATGTTTATCGGCCGGCCGCCCGGCAACTACGACCGGCTGCTGGATTTCAGCCGCGCGGTTACCGGAAACCTTTTCTTTGTTCCGTCATCAACATTTCTGGACGCCGTGGGCGAGGACCCGGCCCCAGGACCGACAGCGCCTCCTGTGGAGGCGGCCGGGGACTCTTCATCCGCACCGAAGGGCGACGGCTCGCTCGGCATTGGTTCCCTCAAAGGAGAAATTCCGCATGAATAATCTGCACCGCGAGCTGGCTCCCATTTCCGACGCGGCGTGGGCTCAGATTGAAGAGGAAACCGCTCGCACGTTTAAGCGATATCTTGCCGGGCGGCGCGTGGTCGACCTGCGGGGGCCGGCAGGGGTGGATCTGTCCGCGGTCGGCACCGGCCATCTGCGTCCGATTGACGGCCTGAAGGACGGTGTGATCGCCCGACAGCGCGAGGTGAAGGCTCTGGTGGAGCTGCGCGTTCCTTTCGATCTCGATCGCCAGGCGATCGACGATGTCGAGCGCGGCGCTAACGACTCGGATTGGCAGCCGGCGAAGGACGCGGCGCGCCAGATCGCATTTGCCGAGGACAGCGCGGTTTTTGAAGGCTACGCGGCAGCCGGCATTGTGGGGATTCGCCAAGGGACCAGCAATCCGAAGATGCCGTTACCGGCCGATGTCCGCGAGTACCCGGATGCGATTGCTCAGGCGTTGAGCCAATTGAGGCTCGTCGGCGTCAATGGCCCGTATGTGGTTCTGCTCGGAGCCGCGGCCTATACCGCGCTCGCGGAGACGAGCGATCACGGTTATCCGGTACTGGAGCACGTGAAGCGTCTGGTGGACGATAAAATCATCTGGGCTCCGGCGATTGACGGAGCTTTCGTCCTGACCACGCGCGGAGGCGATTTCGAGTTGCACCTCGGACAGGACGTCTCCATCGGCTACTTGAGCCATACCGATGATGCGGTGCGGCTCTACTTGCAGGAGACCTTCACGTTCCTGCTGCTTACCTCAGAGGCGTCCGTCGCGCTGACTCCGTCCGCGAAAGCATAGAACGGCGAAATCGCGGTTATTTCTGAAATTCGAGTTTGTATATCTGCCGGCTATCGCGATCGCGTGTCTGCAATGGGGAGCCGTCGGCTCGGAGCCCGACCGAGTGCGCCCAGAATCCTCCGCTCACTTCGGTTTTTAGATCCACCAGCGTCTCCACTTTGCGGGTTGCAAGCGACAGCCTGACGATCAGGTTGTTGCTGCGGAAGACGATCGATTTGCTATCGGCAGTCCACGCCGGCCAGCCGGCGGGGAGATTCGAGACTTGCTCCCACTTGCGGTCGCTGAACCGGTACACCATCAGATGATTCTCTCCGACCGTATCGAGCGCGGCCAGCATGCTTCCGTCCGGGGACCAGCGCGGCGAATAGAGATTGTCCGAGCCGGGAAACTTGGATACGGTGTGGGTGGCGATGTCCACGATGCGAATATAGGGAGCCTCGCCGGTCTGGCTTCGTCCCCGCAGCGCATAGGTCATCTTCTTTCCATCCGGCGACCAGGAGGGATCTGCCTGCGAACCCGGATCCGATGGAACGGCCAATTGCACCGGGCCTCCGTACGCGTCTACGATCCAGGCTTTGGCTGGTTTTCCCGGGGCCTCCTCGGCCATGAACGTCAGCCGCTTTCCATCGGGGGACCACTTGGGAATCATGGCCAGCATCGGCGGACTACTCAGTTGAATCGGCATGCTGCCATCCGCTTGGCGGACCCACAAAGTGCGTTGCGGGTAGGTCACATAAGCGATCCGGGTGCCGTCGGGAGAATACTCCGCGCATTCGGCGGAAAGGCCGTCCAGCACCGGCACCCAATCGCCGGAAGTGAGATCGTAGCGCTGCAATTCTCCCAGCCGGTCGATCCCGATTGCGAAGAACTCATCGGTTTGAAGGCGAATGGGACTGTAAAACTCCGGCTCCCCGTCGGTAAGCTGCGTCGGCGGCGAGATCGTTTCCCGGAAAAACCTGCGGCGTTCGTTCGACGCCCACAGTCCTCCGCCGACCGAAAATAATCCGATGGATCCGTCGCCCGTCCATCCGGACGGTGCGAAGCCGCCCACATTCCATTCGGGAAGGACGCGTCGAAGCCCACTGCCGTCAGGCCGGATTTCCCAGGTGCTGGTCTGCGATGAGGGCAGATCCTGACGCGAGAAACGAATGCGGTTCCCGTCGGGCGACCAGAACACCGAGTCCAGAAGGCTACCTTTAATCTCGATCAACCGGTGCGACCCGCTCCCGTCACTTCGCGCCGCCCAGATCTCGGAGGTGGTGGTCCACACGATTTTCTTGCCGTCGGCCGAGTAACGAGCCGAGGTCGCGCTGATATTGCCGAGTTTTCTTCCGGTTCCGTCGGCAATCCGCAGGCTCCACAACGGGAGCATTCGAAGATAGTTGGTCGCGGCCGCCGTGAGCAGCAGTTCCTGGCCATCCGGCGAAAGATCCTGGAGCGCGAAAAACGGACCTGGCGGAGTGACCGAGACCCGGGTGGAATGGCCGCCCGAAACCGGTACCTGCGCGATGAACTGTTCCTGACCGTATGCGGCTCGAAAATAGACCCGCGCCCCGTCGGTGAGCGCGGGCGCGAACTTCACATAGTTGTCGGTCGTCAGCTTGTGCCACTTCAGCGACGGGACGGGCTGCGGAACCAGCTCGCGCGCGATCAGCCCGGCGGCGAGCAATCCAAGTAAGGTTACCCCCGCCAGACCAAGATTTCTGCGATTCACCCAGCCGGCTCCCGCTGGTGGTGGTACCGGCGGAAGCTCGATTTCACCGATGAATCGATACCCTCTTCCCGAAAGCGTCTCGATGTAACGCGGGCCCGATGCGGTGTCCCCGAGCGCCTCCCGTACACGATTGACCGCCCGATTTAGCCCTTGTTCGAAATCGACGAGTGAATCTTCCGGCCAGACAAGCTGACGCAGTTCATCGCGCGTCACCAGGCGGCCGGGTCGATTCAGGAGAGCGATTAGAACCCGAAATGGCTGCTCGGGCAGCTTGATGCGAATGCCATGCTTCCGAAGTTCGCCCGTAAACGAGTCGGCTTCGAACGGTCCGAACCGGACAATCGTGGGACTGGATCCAGCTTCCCGCAGGACGGCGTTGATGGGTTGGATATCCGCCAAACGTTAATTTTCTCACAACTCAGGGCTTCAGCGAAGGGACGAGTATCCATCGGAGAGGCATACGGATGTATCGTCGAGTCATAGATTTGCGAATGGATGTGGATCGAATCAACAAAGGAGCGGCGGACCATTGTTTCAGAGCTTATCGCAGCGTAGGTTGGACCCTAAATGGACGTCGCTATTCTCGTACTCGGCATGTTCATCGGTGGGGATCCGCCCACGGCCAAGGATGCTCATGCGGTCTGGCAGAGTCAATTGAACGAGGCGAGCAGCTTTCTGGCCGGCCGGGAATACCTGAAGGCCGAGGCGGCTTACGGCGGGGCGCTTAAGACAGCGTCGGAACTCGAACCATCGGAGTTATACAGAGGCATCACGCTGAACGATTTGGGTATTCTGTTCCAGGACTTGGGCAGGTACATCGATGCCGAAAAGCTATTCCTCCAGTCACTGAGCGTGCTTGAACGGCGCTATGGCACCTCCGATAGGGTGGTGGTCCGGGCTGGCGCGAATCTGGTCTCGCTTTATCTGGAGACGCAGCAGATTACCAAAGCCGAATCGATTCTCCTTCCTCTGATTCCGTCCCAGGAAAGCGTGCCCGCAGGTCCGGATGGGCCGATCCTGCTCAGCGATCTGGCTTCGGTCCGGGCTGGCCAGGGGCGGCTGGAGGCGGCGGAATTGCTGTTCCGGCGAGTCATCGATGCGCTCGACAAAACACCGCAGGAGGAATACCGCGAGGAATTGGCAATCGCGATGACCGATCTCTCGGAAGTCTACAAGAAGGACCACCGGTTTCCAGAGGCGCTCGAGTGGGCTGCCAGGGCAGAGCGAATCATGGAAACGGTCGCCAATCCTTTTCCAAGAGCGGTGATCAAGATCCTCAACAATCTCGCGGAGATTTCCGCTGAATCCGGCAAGCTACCTGAAGCGGCCGGTCTCTTTGTTCGCGCCATTAACTACACGGAGACGACACTCGGGCGGGAACATCCGGTGCTCGGCGGGATTCTGCGCAACTACGCCGCGGTCCTTCATCAGACCAAGAATCGCGGCGAGGCGCGTAAAATTGCGAAGCGGGCCAACGCAATCCTGGAAAAATCACGCCGCGAGAATCTGGAAGGGTACACGATCGAAGCGAGCGTGCTCGCCAATCCGAGCGGCAAGCCAGCTATTCTGGCGATCAAGCCTTAGCGCAGAAGATTACGAGGGTATTTACTTCGCAGCACCCGAGAAAATGATTCTGGTATTGCTTCCACCGATGCCAATATCGCTGATTCTGTAATTACCGGTAGTTCCTTCAAGACCAACCGTCGTGACCTTGAATTTCTGAGTGGAATTCTCCACTTTCACGGGAGCTTCGATCACTGTCTTGCCCATTTTGAGCGTGGCCTTATCGCCGTCCACCTGAATCCGGTACTCGCCGGGGCTCAGGGCTGTTCCATTAAGGGTTGCTCGCTGCTGCAAGCTGAATTTATAGTTGTTATCGGCCGCGTTGACGGCCGGTAGCGTAAGAGCGCAGAGTGCAAGTATAAGCTTCTTCATCCGACTGTAGACCTCCTCGACAGGTATTCGCTATCCGGAGATAGCACCCCTGAGCCGTTGTAATGCCGTTAGATCAAACAGCGGATTCAGACCCTGGCGACAACAGCGTGCTTGCAGGATAGGCGTTCTACGGCCGGAGAGCCATGCTTTTTGGATACATCTTGGCTCCCCATGTAAACGGCTGTAGACACAGGACATCCCTATAACCCGCCCGGCATCAGCGCGAACGTTAAGGCTACGGTTTTTTCGTTTCAGGCAGGGCGAAGGCGATGTAGCTCTTGGAAACTGCCGGCGAATAGACGCCGCCAGGCGCGAGCCGGCCTCCCACAGGGAACGAATTGCCTCCCGCGACGGCCAGCAGGACATACTCCCTGCCGTTCACCTGGTAAACAGCCGGCACGCCCAGGGAACCGTTCGGGAGGTCCTTGGTGCAGATCACTTCTCCGGTGTCTTTGTCGAGCGCGTAGAGTTTGGAATCGTTTCCGGCGAAGAGCACCAGGCCGCCCGCAGTGATCACGGGGCCACTCTTGGGATAGACCATGCCGCGCAAGGTCTTACTCGGGCCGGCTTCCGGCAGGTCGCCATAGGGCGTTTGCCACTTGATTTTTCCGGTGTTGAGATCGTAAGCGGTGAGTACAGTCCACGGCGGACGGACGACATAGGCTTCGTTGCCATAACCTGTCTTGAAGCGCGACGGCGGTGGTTCGACGCCGGCCGGATAGGGCGGTTCGATCCGCATCATAGCGAACGCCATAGCCGCGGGAGGAGCGGCGCTGCCTGGGGGCGCCGATTCCGGTTTCGTCAGGAAGGCGATCAAATCGTCGACGAGCGGGGCCGGCAGACCGGCCATCGCTGGCATGCCGCCTTTACCTTTGGCGATGATGGTTCGTGTCGCGCCGGCGCCGAGCCGGCTGACCGCGTCCCCAAGTTCCGGTCCACGGTCGCCTTCGAGGGCAGCGCCATGACAAGCCTGGCAGCTCTGCTCGTAGACAGCGCGGCCGCGGCGTTCCGGGGTGATGTCCGAGCCAGGAACGCCGCCGCGTCCATTTCGTGGACGGTCAGGAATCAAGTTTCCCGCGTTGGAGGCGAGCGATTCGCCGGCAGGAACCAGTTTGAGGATCGAGGGCATGTTCTTGCCGACAACATACACGGTGCCGTTTGTGGGATCGGAGCCGGTGCCGAAGAATAGCGCGCCGCCGTTGACGCTGGGCATCAGGATGGTGTCGCCTAAGGCGGGCGGAGTGTACAAGCCGGTGCGCGCCTTCGAAAGCCGCTCCTTCCACCAGACTTTTTCTTCGGCGGTCATGAAACCGTCGTACAGGTCATCCACCGTCATTCCCTGGCGGGCGAAAGGAGGGACCACGGTGGGGAAGGGCTGGGTGGGCGAAGCGACCTCGCCGGGAACGTCGGATTTCGGGACCGGCCGCTCGACGATGGGCCAGAGTGGTTTGCCGGAGACGCGATCGAAGACGTACAGGAACCCGTTTTTCGACGCTACGGCGACAGCGTCGACCGTCTTGCCTTCATGCTTTACGGTAATGAGCTGAGGAGCAGAATCGGGATCGCAATCCCACAGATCGTGATGGACGGTCTGGAAATACCAGAGCAGTTTTCCGGTGCGTGCGTTCAGTGCCAGGATGCTATCCGAGTAGAGATTGTCGCCGGGGCGGTCGCCGCCGTAGAGCTCGTACTTGGCGGATGCGGTCGGCATGTAGACAATCGCGCGCTTCTCGTCGACCGTAAATTCACCCCACGCGTCGACACCACCCATGTATTCATAGGCGCTCTTGGGCCAGGTATCGTATCCATGTTCGCCGGGGCGCGGAATGGTGTGGAAGACCCAGACGAGTTTGCCGGTGAGAATATCGAACGCGCGAATATCTCCGGGCGGCGCGAGATAACCTTCGCCGGTGGCGCTGCCGAGGATGATCAGATTTTCGAAGATGCGACCCGGGGTCCTGGACGCAAGCGGAAAGCGGGCGCGGTCGATGCCGATTTTCAAATCGAGCTTGCCGTGATCGGCGAAAGAATCGACCAGCTTGCCGGTCCGCGCATCGATGGCGTGCAGCATTCCCGACGCAGTAACGAAGATCCGCCGGTCGGAGCGGTCTTTGCTTTCCCAGTAATTCGCTCCGCGCTGGCCTGAGATGCCGCTGAATCGACCGCCCGTGTCGAATTTGTAGGTCCAGCGCTCTTTGCCGGTTGTTGCGTCGAGCGCGACGAGCGAACCCTGCTTCGCCGCCACGTAAGCGATGTTGTCGACCACCAAGGGGCAGAATGTATAGCTGGTTTCGTCGCCGGTCGCATAGCTCCATGCCTGGCGCAGATTGGTGACGTTTCCGGTATTCACCTGTTTGAGCGGCGAGTAGTGGGCGCCGGTGGGACCGCCTAAATAGTCGCTCCAGTTCACGTTCTGAGCGTCGAGCGCAATTGCAAATAGAACAACCTGTAGGCCAAGCAATCGAGTGGCTTTCATGGACGGACCTTTCGAGAAGCTAGTCCCGGCGCGAAGACTGGGGCCGCGCGTGCATCTGATTCCAAAAAACGAACGTGCCTTTCACGTCCGAGATGACAATGTCCGGCGCGCCGTCGCCGTTCAGATCGGTGACGACGAATTGCGAGCCGACGCCGGACCGGTTATGAATAAGCTCGGGAACAAATTCCGCGCCCCCTTCCGCCTTCGGGTTGCGAACCGTCCGATACCAATAAAGGACGGCCGGGCCGTAGGGATCGGGATCGAGGTGGCTTTCGAGGTGGGAGTAGAGCCGTTTCCCGACGATGAGGTCCGGCACTCCATCGCCGTCCATGTCCGCGAACGCCGCGCCGTGCGCTTCCGAGAAAGCCACGCCGCCCACGTTCTTGGTGCTGAGATCGCCCATGATGTCGTGACGGACGAAGGTGATGTTGCCCTGCGTGTCGCGCTTCTGCTCAAACCAGGCGATGCCCCATCCGTGAGCGGCAATCACGGTGACGACATCGTTGAGGCCGTCGCCATTCACGTCGTAGACGCCCATTTCCACGCCGCCATTGCCGAAATTCGAGG
The DNA here is from genome assembly GCA_035308605.1 of Bryobacteraceae bacterium. Classification (GTDB taxonomy): domain Bacteria; phylum Acidobacteriota; class Terriglobia; order Bryobacterales; family Bryobacteraceae; genus Palsa-187. The sequence continues at coordinate 22,425 of DATGGL010000133.1, read as the reverse complement.
GATGGAACTTCCAAAGAGTTTCGGCAGCGCCCGAGGCGGGCTGTTCCCACCAGCCACGGCTGTTCACGACGTCCATCCGGCCATCGCCGTTGATGTCGCCGACGCCCATCCCGTGCGGAGCGGCCAGACCGGGTTCGGAAATGTTGTGCACCTTCCAGACGGCGGTTGGATTGGCGGGATCCGGTTTGGCGTACGCCATGACTGCGTTGGGACCAGTGAAGAGAATCTCAGGTTTTCCGTCGCCGTCGATATCGCGGAAGACTTCGATCTCTGAAGTCGCGCTGGGAACTACGTTGAAACGGTCCCAGCGGCGCGATTCACCTTTGGGATTTACGTAAAGGTAGACCGGGCGGGAATCGACGCAGATAATGTCGGTCCACCCGTCGCCGGTGTAGTCGTAGGCGAAGTACACCATGCCTTCAGGGAAATTGTTGGTGGCGCTGTAGCTCCGGGCCGAGGTGAACTCGCGGCGTTCAGTGTAATCCGGGCCGAGATAATAAAACGGACCTGCGATCACATCCGGAATTCCGTCGTGATTGATATCGCCGGTGGTGGCGCCCCAGGAGTAGAAGAAATCGTTGAGCTGCTGCATCCGGAAGTGGGAAGAAAGCTGCGCCTTGGGTTCGGTCTTGCGGTTCAGGTCCTTGAGAGCGACATCGCGAAAGCGGACTTCGCCCGTTCCTCCTACGTGAAGAGCAATCGGCCCGTAGCCCATCGTGCGATCGCTGGTCGCCGTGTTGATGCCGCGGCGGCCGTTCAGCGTTGTCCAAACCATGTCGGCGTCGACGATGACGTCGAGGGTGTTCCAATCGCCAGCGCGAAGTTCCGGACGAGGTGGTGCGAACGCGGCGCCTTGAGGACGCTGCGCGGGGCGGGCGGGAGGCTGCGAGGCTTCCTCCTGTTGTTCGGCGAGAGTGATGGCGGGCTGAGCAAATCCGGGCACGTGCGCCGATCCGTTCGTCCACGGGCCTGCGGCCATTCGCGCGAATTGCGCGCTCGCACGCAGGAGGGTCGTCCGGTGCAACTCTTTGCCGCCGGCGTTGAGCGTCAGCTCATAGGGACCGTCGCCTGGAGCGAGCGGCACGTAGACGCCTTTCCAACCGCCTTCCGGAGTTTTTTCAGCTCGCAAGAGGATGCCGGCGTCGCATTTGTCAGAACAGCGAAACTCTGTGTAGAGTTCGATGTCCTGATATTTTTTGTCCAGCATGAGCCAGCCGCCCTCCGACGCGCCACCTGCCGGCGGCGTGGCGGTGATCTCGCCGTTGTCGGCTCGCCAGTTCGCGGTTCCCAGCGGACGCCAGCCGGTGAGCGCCGATCCGCCGAAAGAGAAGTCGGGGATGAAGTCGTGGGTCGCGGCGAAGATGGTCAGCAGAAAAAGGGGCACCGCGGCGAGGGTGGAGAGGAAAGTCTTCGTGGACATGCTACTCCTTTCTTCCGGCGCAAAGTTTGGGCAAACGGCTCTGAGCCGTAAACCTGTTGCGCAATGTGAAAGCCTCATTGCGCTTTGCGCTGACCACAAAGATTATCACACCGGACCCCGAAGCGCAGGCGACTCAGCGCCGGCTGGCCGCGTGATATAGTCGCACCATGAAATTTCGGCTGTTTCCGATGATCGGACTGGCGCTGCCAGTCAGCCTACTCTGGAGCCAGGGGCCCGCGGCCACGCCCCGCCCGCCGGTCTCGCCGTTCTCGCTGCACGAACTCCAAGCCATTCCGGTGACGCCACCCCGCTTAGGCAAAAGCGTCAGGAAGACTCTGTTCGACGGCAAGACACTCGCGGGCTGGCGGGGCAACATGGACTGGTGGTCGGTCTCGGACGGTGCGATTGCGGGCAGAGCCAAAGATAGGGTCCCGACCAGCTTCCTTTTCACGGAGGACAACTACTCCGATTTTCGTCTTACTTTGTTGTCCAAGATGGTGACATCCGAGAACCATGCCGGCGTCTGTTTCTGGGGTGAAATTGCAACCCAGAACGACAACAAGTGGTACACGCACGGTCCGCTGGTCGTGTTTCCCCGGCCGAGCATGTGGGACTACAACGCCGCGCAGGGCCTGCGGGTCTATAAGACAACAACGGAAACCGTCACCAGCCAGCATGATTGGGTCAAGGTGGAAATCCTGGCCCAGGGCAACCGGGTGCGCGCCGCGTTCAACGGCGTGCAGGTGATGGAATGGCGGGAGCCCGATCCGAGCCGCATCAAGGAAGGCCCAATCGGCATCCAGTTACATGCCTTCACCGAACCCCAGGAAGTCCTGTACAAGGACATCGTCGTGGAGTCCTTTCCGAAGGAAGACCGGCTGATCACGCTGAAGCCGTAGCGAATCGCCGGAGCAACCAATGCGCATTCCGGATATTCTTTTCCAGACGACTGACTGGGCAACGGTAGAACCCACCACGCATGCGGGAGAAAACGGCGTAGCGCACTGGCGCACCCGGCAGTTCGGCGATATTCGCGTCCGAATGGTTGATTATTCGCCGGGCTATCTCGCGGATCACTGGTGTGAGAAAGGTCACGTACTTTTGTGTCTGGAAGGTGAACTTCACACCGAATTGAAAGACGGCCGCGTGGAGGTGCTTCGAGCGGGAATGAGCTATCAGGTCGGCGACGGCATGCAAGCCCACCGGAGTTATTCGCCCCACGGCGCCAGATTGTTCATCGTGGATTGAAGCGGGGCGCAAATTTCCCGGCAGATAGCGATAGGATAACTGCATGCCGATCCACTGCGGATGGTTGATCGCGATTTCCTGCGCCATCGTGAACGCTCAACAGGCCAATATTCAAAGCGGACTCCGTTCCGAGGTTGCGGGAATCCCGGTGAATTACGACGAGGCGAAAGCCGGGATGTACACGCTTCCCGATCCTTTGGTGCTCGCCGACGGCAAGCCCGTGACGGATGTGAGGACATGGTCGGAAAAACGGCGGCCTGAAATTATCCGGCTGTTCGAGGAGAACGAGTATGGGCGCAGCCCGGGCCGTCCCTCGGGGATGACTTTCGAGGTATTCGAGAAAGCCACGCCGGCATTCGAGGGCAAGGCAATCAGACGGCGCGTGACCGTGCACTTTGCGGCTGACAAGAAAATGGATCTGCTGGTTTATCTGCCGGCGCATTCTCAGAAGCCGGTCCCGTTTCTGCTGCACCTCAGTTTTACGGCGAATTCAAATACGGTCGACGATCCAGGTGTCCGGGGCGGCGAGGTGTGGGGGCCGGACAAGAAAAAGATTCCCGCCAGTGAAGGAAGGAAATTCGGAAAGGTTGACGTGGCTCGTTTCGTCGACGCGGGCTTTGGTGTTGGGACGATCTATTACGGCGATATCGATCCCGATTTCGATGGCGGCATTCAATACGGAGTTCGCGCGCAGTATCTGAAGCCCGGCCAATCGCAGCCCGCGCCCGACGAATGGGGCACGATCGCGGCGTGGGGCTGGGGTCTAAGCCGGGCGATGGATTACTTAGAAACAGACAAGGATGTGGACGCGAAACGCGTCGCGATTCTGGGGGTGTCCAGGCTTGGAAAAACGGTGATGTGGGCGGGCGCTCGCGACACGCGGTTCGCCCTGGTCATTGCGAGCTGCTCGGGCGAAGGCGGCGCTGCCATCAGCCGGAGGAATTACGGTGAGACGGTCGCGCACCTGACCGCTCCCTCGCGCTATTCGTATCAATTCTGCGCCAACTACGGAAAATTCGCGAAACACGTCGACCAGATGCCGGTGGATGCGAATATGCTGGTCGCACTGATGGCGCCTCGCCCAGTGCTGCTGCAAACCGGCGACACGGACTACTGGTCAGACCCGAAAGGCGAGTTTCTGGCCGCGGTCGCCGCCGCACCGGTATTCAGGCTCTTCGGAAAACAGGGACTGGACGTCGATCAGATGCCCTCCGCCGGAACCGGAGTCTTCCACACGATCGGCTACTTCGAACATATCGGGGGCCACGGCACGATTCCTTCGGATTGGGATCAGTATCTGAAGTTTCTCCAGATGCATCTTCAGCGGTAACGCCGTCTTCACGCGAGCCGATCTCGCGTGGTTCCCGAGCGGGACATGCTGTGGACGAGTCCGGGAGTGGCTGCGGCAGCCACGGCGGCGGATGAATGCGCGAACGATGGGCGGTTCACCGGCATCGGGATTACCTCCGGCCGGGGGGCATCTACTTTCCGCTTCAGCCCTCGTTCCATGCAGTCGACAAATCCGCTCAAAACAACCGGATCCAATTGGGACTCGAAATCGCGCGTGAAGTTGACGTAATGGTTATGCGCAAGCGGGATCCGAAGCTGCCACGACCGCCCGGCGACCCTTTCGGGAAGGGCTTCGAAGAGACCGCCGTGGGCGCTCAAACGGACGCCTTCGAACCCGAACTCCCGGCTTCCCGCCAACACCATCGTCCAGCATTCCTGCAGGTCTCGAGCATTCAATAAGGCCTGCTCGAGTTCCACAAGCCGCGCCTCCGCGCCTATGATGCGGCGAAATCCGCCTTTCAAGAACATCTGTCCCGCCGTCTTAAACTCGGTGTAGTCCAGATGCTTGATTCCGATCCATGCGAATCCGCAGAAGCAGACAACGATCAGACCGCTGAACTGGTTGTGCAAAGCGCCCGCGAGCAGCGAGAGCGTCGCGGCCAGCGCGCAGAAACCGTAAATCGAAAGCACCACGCCTCGCGGAGTAAGCCCGCGTTCCAAGAGTTTGTGATGGATGTGCCCACGATCGGCCTGAAAGATCGGACGATTTCGTAGGAACCGGCGGGCGATCGAAAGGCCGACATCGAGCATCGGAACCGAGAGCGCGAGAGCCGGTGCGATCAGTGCGATCACCGTTACGGATTTTTCGCTCCACAATGCCCCGTAACTGCCGAGCAGGAAGCCGACCAGCAGGCTTCCCCCATCCCCCAGAAAGACGGAGGCAGGACTGAAGTTGTAAAACAGAAATCCGAGCAGGCAGCCGGCGAGGGGCAGCGTCGCAAGTACCAGGCGTAGGTTGCCCGTCGTGAGACCCGCCAACATCATGGCGACCGTTGCCAGAAAACCGATGCCTGCGGCCAATCCGTCCATCCCGTCGATCAGATTGAACGCATTGGTACAGCCCACCAGCCAGACGACTGTGATCACGGCGCCCAACACTGGATGGGCAGAGGTGGTCAACAGATGGATATCGACCCGGATTCCGGCCCACAAGGCAAGCAGACAAGCGACAACGATCCCGAATAGCTTTCTCATCGGGGTCAGCCCGAGTGAATCATCCAGCACGCCGGTGAGGAAAACCACGAAGGCCGGTATCGCAATTTTCCAAATGGAGCTGAAGGAACTGTGGAGAAGCTGCGTGTAGCTGAATGGCAGGATTAATGCAATCGCGAACGTTAACGTATACGCCAAGGCGATCGCGATGCCACCGACGCGGGGAACGGGAGCGGAATGTTTCTTTCGAACGCCATCGGGCCGGTCGAGAAACCCGCGAGGACCAATTTGATCACGCACCAGCGGCGTCAGAATCAACGCCAACAAGCACGAAAGACTGCCGAGTGTGGCGATTAAAAACAAGGTCTTAACCCTCCGTTGTCAAGAGCCTTCTACTTGGGGCGCGACGGCCGTTGCAACCTCAAATCTCGCGTGGGGTTGTCTTATAACTACCTGGTTTCGGCTGTCGTCAAACTTCCGAGTACTTACAGGCTACATCGGTTTTGTGAATTCCGAGTAAGAAAGCGTTTCACTCGTCACGACTTTCGTACCAGTACTTTTTTAAATGTCAGGTAAAACGTTTCTTCACGCTCTGGCCGAAAGATTCGAATTGGCAATACCAGTACCCGGTTCACACCGAACGAGCTGTGATAGGCTCGCTGCCAGAGGTTATCCGTTGCTAATTAGTTCGTCCAAGAAAATTGCTCTGTTGAGTCTGGCAGCGCTCGCGATCTGTCCATCCGGATTGTTCGCAGAGTGTTCGAATCAACTCACCGAGGTGGTGTACGTCATCAGCGGGAACCAGATTCTGGAATTTGATGAGTCTGGCAATTTCATACTGAAGTTCGGAGGCACAGGAAACGGGCCGGGTCAGTTTCAACTCCCATCCGGGATCGTGGTATCCAACGACAGCGGGCATGTGTTTGTCACCGATGCGCTTCTGAACCGGATTCAGGTATTCGATCATTGCGGCCAACTCCTATCCGTGCCCGGGACGGGAGCGCTGCAGATCGGGTCCACGGGTACGGGTCCTGGATTTCTGTATCATCCTTACGGAATTACGGTGGATGGGTTTAAGAATTTGTGGGTCGCCGATACGGGGAACAACCGGATCGAGGTGTTCAACCAAGGCGGCGCATTTCTGTTCCAGATGGGAGGTCTTGGCGGTGGAAATGGACAATTCAACGCTCCCACCAGCCTCGCCTTCACGGATACCCTTTGGGTTTCAGACACCGGAAACAACAGGATTCAACAGTTCAGCATCGGCTATGGAAACCCGCAAGTCCTGCTCCCGGTTTCGGCGACGTTCCTACAAAAGTTCGGGACTTATGGCAATGGAAATGGCCAGTTCCGAGGTCCATTTGGCATCGTGTCCGATGGCCCGCATGTCTGGGTAGCCGATAGCCAGAACCAGCGAGTCCAGGAGTTCACGTCTGGAGGAGTTTTTCTAGGCCAGATCAGCCCGTTTTCCTATCCCTCACCGTACGGCATAACGCTAGACGGGGCAGGTATCTGGACGGTGGACTACAACACCAACCAAGTCATCCTGTACAGCCTGACCGGGGCCAAACTGCTATCGTTCGGGGGCAGTCTGCTGTTTCATCCAACTTACATCGCGGTCGGACTGACCACCGGATACGTTTAGCTCCTGCAAATCGTTCGCTAACTTCTGGGACAGCTTGTTCCCGAGCCGGCGACGCCCCATCTTCATGGTCCGGAACTCGTATTTGTCCACGGACATCGCAAATCCGCGCATGTTTGACCGCACCACCCAGCCGGTCATGAACAGGTGGATCGGCGTGGTGGAATCCAACAGGATCGGCCACTCGACGACCGCCGCCAAGTTTGTCCCGGCTTTCACCTGAGACTGCTTTTCCGCCGCGATGAAGAGTCCGTTGCTGCTGATGTCAAGACTTCGTCCGATTCCGCCTGCCTGCCAATTGCCGTCACTCAGTATCCGGTATCGAACACCGAGCGCGAGCGGAAAACGCTGCGCTGACCGCTGATCGCATTGCGTAAACAGAACTTCCTCCTCAAAATTAGGACACTACGGGGGGAGGAAGCAGAACAATTAAACTGATCATCGCGCCAAGCCGCGGCGACGCACAACAACGAAATAGGATGGCTCTCGGGGGGACTAGTTCGATGGTACTCAACGGGTGGGAGCGGGTCAAGCGAATAATTGATTACAAACGTATGCTATGGCTCTAAAGCCCGCTTGATGTAACAGTTGCAATCGGCTCAGAAGGGCTCAGCTAGGCTCCGGCACGCTCGTAGCGGAGCGGGCGGTAGCTGTTGCTTCTCCAAAAGTACGCGAGGATGATCACACTCGCGACTGCTGCGTAGGCGCACCAGAGTGACGTGAATGCGTAGCGCTTGACGGCCATTACGGTGAGCAGAATGACAAAATTCGCGGCGCCGAAGATGATCATATCGGTGACCTCGGAGAAGAAAAGGGAACCGCACGTCGCTATGATGTACACGATCGCGACGGCCGTGTTGTTGGTAGCCGGGTTAATGTACACGATACTATTGCCCTTCACGAACACTTGCGTCGAGAAGGCGGTCAGCGCCCACAAGATGTAGAGCGTGGTGGCGCCACCAATGATGAGGAACGGTAGCATCCGGCGGCGGCTCTTGACGGTGGGTTCGAACAGCAGCACGCTGAGCGGCAGGAGAAACGGGAGGAGACCTTGGGCATAGAGCATAAACGCCGCGCCCATGTCATGCGTCACGGCGGGCGATAGGATTCCGTCCAACCCGAGCCAAACGAACCCTTCGATGAACTGGTGCACGGCGAACAGAGTGGGAAGCGCCGCAAACAGAAGCTCCCGCCGGTGTTTCACCTTGGTGAGGGTGACGACCCCAATTCCTCCGAGAACTGCGCTACCGACGAAATTTGCCGCGGCTGAAAAGCACACTAGGGATTCTCCTGACTCGCCACCGATTACCCTTGAATCCGCGAAGGGCCTTCGCTAGTTTACGACGGGCAACCACACCGCACTGGCTTCTCCGGAGGAGCGCAACACGGTTTGCGTCGCCTTCTTGTAATCCGACGGCGCCGCCATGAAAATATTCGGAACGAAAGTTTGGGGATTGCGGTCGTAGAGCGGGAACCAGCTCGACTGGATCTGCACCATGATTCTATGACCGGGCAGAAAGATATGGTTGGCGGTCGGCAACACGAAGCGATAGCGCTGGGGTTTCCCGGCCGGGATGGCAGACGGGTGTTCGAAGCTTTCGCGATACCGGCCGCGAAAGATATCCATCGAAATGGCGAGCTGATAGCCGCCCATCTCGGGCTGGTTTGGAACTTCGTCGGGGAAGACGTCGATCAGCTTCACCACCCAATCGGAATCGGTGCCCGATGTGGAAGCAAAGAGATCCGCGATAGGCGCGCCGCCGATTCTTACTGCCTTTGTCAGGACAGGCGTTTCGTACGTTAAGACATCGGTGCGGTCAGCTACGGAACGCTGATCGGCGACCAGCCAGGTCCTCCAGCGATCTCCGTCGGCGAAGCGGACCGGACGCGGCAGATACGGGACTGGCTTGGCGGGATCGGAGACGTAAGAATCCGCGGCGCCTGCGGAATCGGCCGGTTTGTCGAATCCCAAACCGAAATCCCGTTCGAGATAGAGCGGCTTCAGGGGAGCGCCGCATCCTTGTTCGCACGCGAGCGGCCAGGCTTTCAGGCGATCCCAGTGATTTTCGCCGGTGTTGTAAATGAACACGGGCGGCGTTTCGACCTTGCGTCCGTCCGTTTTAAGATATTGGTCGAAGAACGGCTTGAGCACGTCGCGCCGGAACTGAAGCGCGGTGTCGCCGTCCCATTTCAGCGGACCGAGATTGTACGCGTCCGAGCCCACCTGGCTGTGCCGCCAGGGACCCATCACCAGATAATTGTGGTCGACCTGCTGCTTCGCTTTCAGCGCCAGGTAGCAGTGGATCGCGCCCCACATGTCCTCCTGATCCCAGAGCCCCTGAAGCCACATGGTTGGCACACGAGAGGGATGCTCGGCGACCAATTTGTCGAGAGCCTGCCCTTGCCAGAACGCGTCGTAGGCCGGATGTTCGATCATCTTCTGGGCCCAAGGGAGCTGATCGAGGCCGTGCATGCGGGCATAGGCTCCGGCCGAACCCGCGCGGCGAAAAGCGTCGTAGTCGTCGTAGGCATCGCGACTCACTGGTTCGCCTGTAGCTTTCTGGGTCGTCTGAAAGGTGACGTAGTCGAAATTGGTCTGGCGAAACGCGCCGTAATGAAACCAGTCGTCACCCATCCATCCGTCGACCATGGGACTTTCCGGAGCGGCGACCTTTAAGGCCGGATGGGGATCCAGCAGCGCCATGACGACGGTAAATCCTTCGTAGGAAGACCCGATCATTCCAACGCGTCCGTTCGATTCCGGCGTATTCTTCACCAGCCAGTCGATGGTGTCGTAGGCGTCTGTCACATGGTCGGTAACGGTGGGATTGAGGGGACCGCGAACCGGCCGGGTCATGACATAATCGCCCTCGGATTTGTACTTGCCGCGCACATCCTGGAACACCCGGATGTAGCCGGCTTCGACAAAAACCTCATCGGCCAGAGGCAGTAAAGCGAGCATTCGCGGACTGTCGTTTCGAACCGCGCGTTGGGAGGCGTTGTAGGGTGTGCGCGTGAGAAGAATCGGCGCATCCTTCGCGCCCTTAGGGACGACGATCACCGTGTACAACTTCACGCCGTCGCGCATGGGAATCATCACTTCGCGCTTAATATAGTCGTGGCCGGTCGTAGGGGGCGTGAAGGCCTTGGGTATGTCGCCGCCCGAGTGGGCTGGCTCCTGCGAGAACGCGAGCGGCGTCGTCAACACGCAAAGCGTACGCGCGAAATTCGCGATGAGCACCCAAGAAATGTTCGCCCTCCGACGAGGTCCGTATAGCATTCAGCTATTCTAACGTGACGAGGGAATAAGGCTTCCAATCGAGGGTTTCCTCGAAGTCCCCGGATTTCGTGCAACGATAAACAATGGGGTCGAGCACGTCACTCGGGGGACGTTTTTGGTGTCTCATCGGGGCTACCTTTATTGGGTTTCTCGGATTCGGGGCGGTCTTACCCGGCCTCGCGCCGCACGTTCGCCTGGACCTGGGCGCATCGGATCGTAGCGTCGGGTTCGTCATCGGGACTTTTTCCGCGGTGGCGTTGTGCAGCCGGCCATTTGTCGGAAAGCTAGCGGATCGCAGAGGACGCAAGACCGCGTTTCTCGCGGGACTTTGCAGTTGCATCCTCGCCGGATTCGCGTACCTGCTGCCGTGGGGCATTCATGCCATGTATCTGGGCCGATCGCTGCAAGGGTTCGGCGAGGCGTGCCTCTACACCGGGGCGGCGGCCTGGTCCGTGGAACTGGCCGGCGTCGCTCGCAGTGCGCGCGCGCTGGGATACGTGAGCAGCGGGATTTGGGGAGGCATCGCGGCGGGGCCGCTGGTGGGTGAAATGCTGGGTTCATTCAACCGGGCCGCGGAATTCCAGGTGATCGCCGCGATCTCGGCCGGGGCGTTGTTAGCCGGTGTCGCCGAGGATTCGCGTCCGGCCCACCATGGACGCGGCGGTTGGTTTCGACGGTCGCTGCTGGCGCCGGGATTGGCCATCGGATTCGTGAATATCTATTACCCGGTCATCACGGGATTCTTGATTCTTCATCTGGCCCAGCGAAGCAACGCGGGGCCGGTCGCGTTTTCCGCTTACGCGGGATTTGTTTTGCTGTCGCGAGTCTTCCTGGGCGGCCTGCCGGATCGCGTGCATCCGCGCGTAACGTTTTATCTGGGGCTGGTCTGCATGACGATCGGCTTATGTATCCTGGCTGCCGGGCCGACGTGGACGTGGGCTGTCATCGCAGCGGCGCTTCTTGGATTCGGATATTCGTTTCCGTGGGCATCCATCGCGTCGACGGTTCTGCGCCGCGCGCACGCGAGCGAGAGGGGATCGGTGGTGAGCGTTCTCAGCGCTTTTTATGACGTATTCGTGGGCGCGGGTTCGTTTTTCGCGGGACTCCTGGCGAATTCCTACGGCTATCGCGCGGCGTTCATCATGGCTATTGCGGGGCTGGGGGTGGCGGCGATCGTCGGCCGAGCGGTATTCGCGGCGAACGACGCGGAAGCGGATGGATTGTCCCCCGTGCTGTTCGAAACCGCGCCCTCCGGTTCCACCGATTGAACGCCGGCGCGCTCAGCCTTTGAGGCCGGAAATGACGAACGCGGTGAAACCGTAGAGGAAATTCCCGTCCGCATTCGCCTGGGCGAGATGGGTCCACCAGCGATCGGCTTCCGGTTCGGAGAGTACGCCGGCGGAAACGGCGCGGGCAACGTGGCCGCCGAGAAGTAACTGCAGGAAGTCGTAGCTGACCGTGATGGCTTGAAGAGACACGGAAACGTCGGTCATTCCGTTTTCGCGGAACAGACGCGGGAGGCGGCGGCCGATCCAGCCGTTCTTCATTCCGTCGCAGAAAGAGAGAGCGATCTTGCGCGTGGTTTCTTTGTGAGGCGAATCGCAGAATTGAGTTTCCCAATCGAAATCGTGGACCGCCATTCGGCCGCCGGGCCGGAGCACACGGGCCATCTCGGAGAGCGCTTTGTCGGGATCGGGAACGTGCATCAGCATCCGCTCGGTGCGAACGGCGTCGAAGAAGGAGTCGGGAAAGCGGAGAGCCTGCGCGTCTCCGACCTCGAAGGTGACGGGCAGGTTTCGGCCGGCACCGCGCCGGTCGGCTTCGGCAATGAGCGATTCACTGAAGTCGACTCCCGTGACATGACCGCCCGGGCCGACCCTGGCGGCGAGGTCGAATGCGTCGGCGCCCATTCCACAGCCGATGTCCAAGACGTTTGCACCGGGCTGAAGGCGGAGGCCGTCGAGGATCACTGGTTTCCATGCGGCGGTGCAAGGGAGTTTATTGACTTCCTCGAGAAAATTAAGGAAGAAAGCGGGATCGGCTGTATGATCGACCGCGGTGAAGTGGGTAACGTCCTGTATGGCCATTGTGCGTTGTTGATGAGTGCCGTTTGAGTAGGATACAGGATTAGCTGCTACTTCTTTACTTCCGGAGCCGGAGGAACGGGCATGTCGGAGTTGTACGTGTCGACAATGCACTTCCACTTGCCGTCGGACTGTTTCTTCCAGATCTCGAGGAGCTTGCCGGTATCGCTGATCGTGGGACCGCCCTTCGGGTCCTTGATCGAGAGTTGATACGTGCCGTAAAGATATCCGAGCTCCGCGGATTTCGCCACCTCGACCTTGGACACCTTCCACGACACGGCCGTATTCGGACCGAGCAGGCCTGCCCAGGACTCACGAATCGACTTGGGGTCTTTCGCGATCGGCGCGTTGGGAGGAAGCAGCACGGCATCCCCTGCATAAAAGGCGACGGTACCCTCGAGATCGTTCTTTGCCGCCGTGGCGGACCACTGTTCGTCGAGAGTCCGGATCGCAGCCTCCTCGGCGGAGCGATCGACCGGCTCGACGGTGGGAGCGCACGAACAGGACAGGATCGCGGATGCAATCAAAAAGACGCCAGCGGGCTTTCGCAGCATCCTCGGATGATAACAGAGCAATTGTGGAGCCGACGCCTATTTGCGATATTCGGCGCAGGCTGCTTCGTCGTCGCAGGTGAGCACTACAAACAGTTCAGAACGGATCTTCCAGCCGGCATCCGTTCGCCTCCACATGGCGAGATAAGTTCCGCCGTAGGCTTTCTGGCCGTTGGGGCGCGTCGCGATCCAGTGCCCATGCTCGGCTGCGAGCGGGGCGGCCGCCGAGATGTCGATTTTGTCGGGGATGCGCTCATAACGGACTGTGCCCGGATCTTTGAAATCGGCGCCGAAACGTTCGATGTACGCCTGGCGCGAGGGCGTGAACGAGCCGTTTCCGCGGATCATCACGAAATCCGCCCCGATGCTCTCCGCGAAAGCGTTGATGTCACGCTTCGCGATCGCCTGATTCGAGCGCTGGCGCGCGGCACGGATCTCGGCTGCGGCGTCGGTCTTCGGCTGCGCGAAAGTGATCGCGCAACAAGTGAAGAGCAGAACGAAATGAGTTTTCCCGGATGCCATTGTGGCTTTCAGGATACTAACAAGATGGAGTCGCTGGCCCGGCGAACCGTGTTCCAATGGGCTGTGTGGAACGCAGAAGCCGGCTTGCGTTCTTGTTGCTGATCCTGGCACAGGGCGCGCATTCTGTCGAAGAGTACACCACCCGGCTGTACGACGTCTTCGCCCCGGCGCGGCTCGTCAGCAGCCTGATCAGCAATGATCTCTCCTTCGGATTTCTCGTTGGCAACGCGGCTTTGGTCGCGTTCGGGTTGTGGTGCTGGGCGGTTCCGGTTCGCTCCGGCTGGAGATCGGCTCGCGGGCTGGCGTGGTTCTGGATCCTGCTCGAGTTCGGCAACGGCCTCGGCCACATCACGTTCGCCGTGTTACGCGGTGGCTACTTTCCGGGCGTCGCCACCGCTCCACTGCTGCTTCTCGGCGCAGCCTGGCTCGCGTTTCTGCAAACCCGGCATCGTTCCTTCGGAGCTTGAGAGGTCCCGATGTATACTAAGCGGACTATGCGCATCGGTCTCATTTTCGGTCTTATTTCCGTTCTTGCCCTCGCTGCCGTCACGGCGAGCAACGGCCAGCAGCCGCGCAAGCTGAAGGTTCTGATTTCAGTCGATATGGAAGGAATCGCAGGCGTCGTTACCGCGGCACAGTTGGGGCCGGGCTCTTTCGAATACGAACGTTTTCGGCGCTTCATGACGCTCGAAGCGCTGGCCGCGGTGGAGGGGGCCAAGCAGGGCGGGGCGACGGAAGTCGTCGTCACCGACGCGCACGGGAACGAACAGAATCTCCTGATCGACCTGTTTCCAGCGGATGTTCGAATTGTCCGCGGCGAGCCGCGTCACCTGGGGATGATGGGCGGCCTGGACGCGAGCTTCGACGCGGCGATGTTCGTCGGCTACCACGCGTCGACCAGCAATCCGGCGGGAGTCCGCGCCCATACTTTCTCCAGCGCTCGCTTTACGCGGGTTACTTTGAACGGCTCGGCGATGACCGAGGGCGCCTGGAACGCGGCCATTGCCGGGCAATTTAACGTGCCTATCGTGTTTGCGTCGGGAGACAATGCGGCCCTCGCTGAGATTCGCGCGACAATCGGCGATTTCGAATCTGTTGAGACCAAGCGCACACTGGGTTTTCATGCCGCGGAGACGATGACGCCGGACGCGGCGCAGAAGCTGATCCGGGAAAAAGCTACCGCGGCGATCAAAGGATTGGGTAACCGAAAACCGTACCGTGCCGCGAGCCCGATTACAGTGACCATTTCTTTCAAGAGCGTGATGCCAGTAGAGGCCGCTTCGTACCTCTCGCAAGTATTCACCCGCGTCGATTCGCACACACTCCGTTTCACGGCGAAGGACATGGCGGAGGCGAGCGATATTGTCGAATTTCTGATGACGTATCGGCTCGACCTGGAGCCGTGAAAATCCGTGTTTTCACATGCACTCTTCGCGACGACGGGCTGGTTCGGGGAGGACGTGAATGATCGACAGCCTTTTCGAAGATATACGTCACGCGGTCCGAGGCCTGGGGCGCGAGCCGCTTCTGGCTTTCGTGGCGACGCTTACTTTGGCGACGTGCATCGGCGCGAATACCACGGTCTTTAGCATTGCGAATTCTATTCTCATCCGGCCGCTTGTGTATCCCGGCTCCGAGCGCATTCTTTGGATCAGCGAGAGGTCCGGACCGGCTCATCAGGATGTCGGCGTTGCGCCCGATTATTACGCTCTTCGCGAACAGAACCGGGTGTTTGAAGAGGTCGGGGCATTCGGCCCGGGCCAGACGACCTGGACTGGAGTGGAGCGGCCGGAGCGGCTGGCGAGCGCGGATGTGTCGGCTTCGTTCTTCAAAGTGATGGGCACCCAGCCGCTGCTGGGCCGATATCTGGCCGAGGAGGAAGAAGGGCCCAAGTCGCCTGCGGTAGCCGTGGTCAGCTACGCGTTCTGGCGAAATCGTTTGGGAAGCGATCCTCAAATTCTTGGGAAAGCCATCCCGCTTGACCGGCTGCCGCACAAGATCGTTGGCGTAATGCCGCAGGGCTTCGATCTCCCGGCCGGAACGCAAGTCTGGGTGCCATCTTCCGTGGATCGATCGGAACAAAGTTTCCCGGTTTCGCCGACGCGCGGAATCAGGGTCGTTTCGATCCTCGCGCGGCGGAAGGCTGACGTAACGCCGCAGCAGGTGGAGACGGAACTGAATCGCCTGACGTTCGTGATTCGCGAGCAATACAAAGCGTTTCAGGGCACTGGATTTCGATCGGACGTGACGGTTGCGGCGATGCCTTTGCAGGATCACCTTACCGGGCCGGTTCGCCCCGCGCTGCTGATGCTCACGGGCGCCGTCGGATTGGTCTTGCTGATCGCGTGCGTCAATCTGGCGAATCTGTTGCTCGCGCGTGCGGGCAGCCGCCGGCGCGAGCTTGCCGTGCGGCTGGCGCTCGGGTCCAGCCGCGGACGGATTGTCCGGCAAATGCTTACGGAAAGCCTGGTGCTGGCGATGCCGGGCGGTTTGGCGGGAATTGTCATCGCGTGGATCTCCGTCCGGGTTCTGGACACAATCAAGCCTGCGATCCTGGTTCGTTACCCAGCGATTTCAATCGACCTGCGAGTGCTGGTGTTCACGATCGGACTGACCTTTGCAACCAGCGTGCTGTTCGGCATGGCGCCCGCGCTGGCGGCCGCGGGAGTGCGCATTCAGGAGGCGCTGAAGTCTTCGAGCCTGGGGCAGAGCGCGAGCCGTGGCGCCGCGCGGCTGCGGAAATCGCTGGTGGTTGCGGAACTGGGGGTCTCGCTCATATTGCTGATCGGCGCGGGACTGCTGGGCCGCAGCTTCGTCCATTTGGCGCACTCCGATCTCGGCTTTCCTTCGGATCATCTGCTCACGTTTCGCGTGGTTCCGATTGGCCCGTTCGATCGGGACTACGGCCGGTTCTATAAGGATGTGCTCGAACGGTTGCAGCAACTGCCGATGGCCCGGTCGGCCACGCTGCTGGGAGACATGCCGCTGAGTGACGACGGGTTCTATCAGACCGGCCATATTCGGGTGGTGGGTCGCGCTCCCGTGCCATTCGCCCAGCGCCCAACGATCAACAACGCCGTGGTGAGCCCGGATTTCTTTCGCACTTTGGAAATTCCAATCAAGAGCGGTCGTATTTTCGATGGTCACGATGCAGTTCAGTCGATGGCGGTGGTCAATTACGGCTTCGTCGCGGCGGAGCCCGTGGTGGTGAATGAAGCTTTGGCGCGCCAGGTATTTCCCGGCGAGAATCCGCTGGGCCAGCGTGTCGTGTTTGGACCGGACCAGCACAACGTCACGTGGACCATCGTCGGCGTAGTCGGGAACATTCGAGGGAGCACGCTGGGCGCGGATCCGCCGTCAATGGCGTATCGCTGCACCTGTGCGGGGAGCCCGGTGTTTCGTGCGGCATTCGCGATTCGCACGGAGGGTGATCCGAACGCGGCGGTCCGGGCCGTGGAGGAGCAGGTCCGCTCGGTCGATCGGGATCAGCCGATTTTCGACGTCAGGACCATGGACGAACGGCGCGACGCGGCGCTGGCGCCGGAGCGGTTCCAGCTCATCCTGATCGGGACGTTCGCTGCGCTCGCGATCCTGCTCGCGGTCGCCGGAGTCTACGGAGTGATGTCGTATCTGGTCGCCCGGCGCACGCGCGAGTTCGGAATTCGAGTGGCGATGGGCGCTCGGCCGGCCGATGTCCTGGGTATTGTCATGGGCGAGACTGCCCGGCTGGTGCTGTTAGCCATCGCGATTGGCCTGGGAGGCGCGTTTGCGCTTACGCGTTACATCCGGTCGATGCTGCATGGTGTGAACGAGTTCGATGCTGCGACGTTCGCAGGCACTTCGATCGTTCTAGTGGTGGTTGTCCTGATTGCTTCTTTCGGTCCCGCGCATCGGGCCGTCCGCGTCGATCCTATGACGGCTTTGCGAGAAGAGTGAACGGAAGCCGTACCGGGACGCGATCGATTACGCGTAGCGCAATAGCGCTTTAAACCCGTAATCCATATGCTGCTGGATATGGCAGTGAAACAAGGTCAGCCCCGGCTGGTCCGCGGTAAAGTCCACACTGGCGCGGCCGTAGGTCGGCACGACCACGGTATCCTTGATGACTCCCGACGTGGCCTTTCCGTAAATCTCCGCGATCTCGAGTTGGTGACGGTGCAGATGCATCGGATGGGCGTCGTCGGTGCGGTTATGAAAGGTCAGGCGGTAGCGTGCGCCCTGCTTGAGCACGAACTCCTGGTCGTGCGGATATTGCTTGCCGTTCACCGTGAAGCTGTTGAATTTGCCCGCGCCGCGCGGGACCTTTTCGAAAGTCATGTCCAGGCGCTCGCCGGGCGCCGCCGGCGAGCCGGGGTTGCCGAATAGCGTGTAATCCCACATCGATTTCGAAGGGGCCACCCACTGCGGAGTCTTATGTTGATTCGCGTATTCAATCGCGATTCCCAGGCCGCCTTCGCGCACCGGGTCTTCCGGCGCCCCTAGAATCCAGACTCCCGGCTGATTCATCTCCACCCACGCATCGATACGCTCACCCGGGCCCAGCATCAATACTTCGACGGCGGCGGGCTTCGGCACTGGATTCCCATCCAGCGCGACCACGTTGAATTTGTGCCCGGGCAGCGACAGGTGCCGGTTCTCGATTGCGCTCGCATTCAGAAAATGAAACATGACGCGCTCGCCTTGTTTCACACGGATCGGCTCGCCCGCGCCCAGCGCCTTATCGTTGATCGAATAAATATCCGCCGCAACTTCCAGGCCGACTGGCCGGGTGTCCATCACCGCGGGCTTCTCCGGTTGCGCGCCAGCAGGATCCAGATCGTCGGTGTCCATCGCGGTGTTAGTAAAGTACGGCTCCCAATCGCGCAGGGCGAGGTAGTGTTCCTGATCATAATTTCCGGGAGCGTTCGCCCCTTCGACGACCAGAAACCCGAACATCCCGGTGAAGCTGCCGCGATGCAGATCGTCCATCGACATGGTGTGGGTGTGATACCAGCGCGTCCCTGCCGGGGTGGGCGTAAAGCGATAACCGCGGCTTCCGTGCGGAGGAACCACGGGCGTGCCTTCTTCTTCCGATCCGTCGACTTCTGAAGGAATCAGCAATCCGTGAAAATGGACATACTCAGGCACGTCCGTTTTGTTGACCACGTTGACGTTGACCGGCACGCCTTCTTTCATCCGCAGCAGCGGGCCGGGCGAGGTCCCGTTGTAGCCGACGGTGCTGATGACGCGGTTGGGAGCCAACTCCACGGTGATCGGGGCGATTTCGATGGTGAAATCGGTTTTCGCCACATCCAGCGAACCGGCCGGCGCTAGAAAGGATTGCGGCTGCTGCGCCGCCAGTCGCGTACTTACCGCCGCCGCGCCCGCTACTCTGAGGAAATCGCGTCGTTGCATGAGAGACCTTCGAACATGGTACCGCCCATGCAAGTCGCGACGGCGGGTTTGGAGACTGGTCAGAGGACGCTCGCTGCCCGACGGTCGGGAATATCGACAATGGACTCGGTGCGGTATGAATCGGCGGTAGCGAGACTTCAGAGCCCGCTTGCTGGCGCGCGCGGTTCCTTGTCAATGCTTCGGGCACGACTGTAACTGAATTGCTTACCTCTGATCCCGCTCTTCTGCCCGAGCGCCCGCCAGGATGCCCGCGAGGCCGACATTCCCCTCGTGGCAGGCGTATTCGAACACCGGGGTGGGAGAGCGCCGCAAGGGGATCATCAGGCTCCATGGCCTGGTCCAGGTTCCGGGATCATCGATTGCGATTTCGTATTTCAGGCTGTCCGGGCCACTCCGCGAGATCCGCTCGATCACATGCAGTTTCTCGCTCGACACGCTCATGAAGCTTCGCGGCTTGTAGTTGGTGGTATCGATGACCAGGGTGTCGCCTTCCCAATGCCCTCGCGAATCCCCCAGCCACTGCTGGATCATCGCCGGGGCGTGTGGACGGCCGTCGAGCGGAATGACCCGGGCATCGTGGATCATCTCGGTCATGATGATCACCGAGTTCGGCGTCTGGACGATCTGATAGTAGCTTTGGTATCCCGCGGTCAGTTGCGGCGAGCCGTAGGTGATGCAGCGCTCCTGCAACGCCCGATCCTGCGGTCCGGCGGGCGGCCGCTTCATCGCCGCCGCATTCGCTTCCCGCCGCTTCTGGCCCTCCGGCGTGAGCGCGGGCTGCCGTCCATCAGGCGGATCGGTGATCAGGGACGTGCGATTATCCCAGTCTCTTTCGACCGTCCAGACCGAGCTGTAATCGCCGGTCTCGCCGTCGGTGCTTCGGAACCCCGACTTGGTTCCGTTGAGGTTCGCCAGAACGGTCTGAAAAACGTTATCGCCGAACGCGGCGTCGCCGTTGCCGCTGAACAGCTCGGCCGCTTTCTGTTTCAGCGCGGCCACCTCGGCGTCGGTGAGCGATGCCCGCCCTGCCAGTTCTTTCGGTCGCTCAAGCGGCGTCGCGGTGTTGTTGGACCAGAATCCCTGCAGGTCCGGATGAACGGCCTTCTGCTGGACGGCTGGGCCTTGCGCCAGGACCTGCGCGCAAGAATAAAGGAGCGTTGCGAATCCCGCTACGAAACAGAGGCTTCGACGTAACATGATCTCCCCTCCGTGTACGCTGCCAAGTATACGCCTCGAAATGCCGAAAGTTAAGCGGGCGCTGTCCAAATAGCGACTCTCGACACGTCCTCGTCAACCGGTCCAGGCGGTTACAAGCGGCCTCCACGTTGCAACGATGGCTACGCAGCGAGTTCAAGGAGACAAGATGACATCGAAGACAAACGTCGTATTGGTCCACGGGGCCTGGGCGGACGGATCGTCCTGGAGCAAGGTGATTCCGCTTCTCGACGCGGAACGGTATAACGTGATGGCGGTACAACTGCCGTTGACCTCTCTTAGCGACGACATCCGGGTGACTCAAAATGCGCTGGCCGAGCAGAACGGTCCTACGGTTCTGGTGGGACACTCCTATGGCGGCGCGGTGATCACCGGCGCGGCGAACCAGGGGCCGAATGTCACGGCACTGGTTTACCTCGCCGCATTCGGACTGGACGAGGGCGAAAGCCTCGAGTCTCTCAGCAAGCAGGGTCCGCCGACGTCAGGGTCGACGCAGATTCGTCCCGACGACCATGGCTTTCTGTGGATCGATCGCGACGGCTTCGCGCAAGCGTTCGCAGCCGATGTCGATCCGGTGGAAGCACGCGTGATGGCCGCCATTCAAAAGCCGCTGAGTATCAAATCGTTCACCGAAAAATCCGGACCTCCGGCCTGGAGGCACATTCGCTCCTGGTACCTGGTTTCCTCGAACGACCAGATGATCCCGCCGCCGGCGGAAGCCTTCATGGCAAAACGAATGGGCGCGACGGCTCGCACGGTGCCCGCCAGCCACGCATCCATGATCTCGCGTCCCCGGGAAGTCGCCGAGATGATCATCTCGGCCGCGGTTACAACGAGGGTTGCCGAAGCGGTGGCCGCGAGGTAGTCCGCAAGAATCGGCCGTGGCCTACCCTTTATTCAGGGGAAACCGACAGATCAACTGCGGTGATGTCCCGGGACTTGGAGTGCGCCCGCCTCCCAGACCGGCATCGCAATAGTACACGTAGTCGTCTTTGATGCACATCCCATGCGGATCGGGATCGGTGGGCTCGAGAGTATAGATCTCGAGGATCTTGCCCGAGTCCGGATCGATCTTGTGCAGGACACGACTGGCCGCCGCGAGCACCCACAATTTGCCCTGATACCACTCGATGCCGTGCGGCGTGTCCATATTCAGGGACACCATCCGGAGAATCCGCAGATCGTCTTTCGGGTCAAGCTCCATCGCCAGTCTCTGCGAAGGCGCCGCGACCCACAGCTTTTCGGTGTCATGCGCCCACGCGGTGCCGTGCGTGCTGCCCCAGGGCGACTTGTAGCCCTTGATCTGCTTGCCTGTGTTCATGTCGCACTTGACGATCTCGCCGTATTGGCGGTCGAACGGACGATCGAACTTGCGTTTTGAAGCCGCCGTTCCCGCGCCGTTGCAGCCGATCCACAAATAACCGCCGCCCACCGCAATGCCGCTGGTGTTGTGCGCCTCCGCGACGAAATCGGCTAGAACCTTCCCGGTTTTCCAGTCGAGTTTATTGATGCGTTCGGAAACCTGATCGCCGACCCACAGCGCTTCCGGCGTCGTTTCCAGAGCGTTGGGATACCGGTCGGGAGTCTTGAACAGTTTCTCGACCTTGGCTTTGTAAGTCGGGACTTCCATTTTCTTGGCCGACCCTTCCTGAGCCCGCAGCAACCGCGGCATCATCACCGCGCCCATGGCCGCCGCGCTTCCAAGAAACTCTCTTCGTTTGATCTCCATATTGAAAAGCATCGCTCATTTTAGGTTGAAAATCGAGCCTCTCAGTACCGCAGGCCTCTGGCCCGCCTGGCCGGGGTTAATCATCAATTCCCCGAAAGCGTGATGAAGCGACCGGTCGTTAGCTCGATACTGTGACTGGACTTATATGAAACCGAAGATTGTCTGCGCAGTGATATTCAGCACGCTAACTTGGAGTGCATCCGCGCAACCATCACTTCCCAAGGCATTCATCGCCAGAACCGTCCACAGCCCGGAGGGAGCGGACATCTTCGTGCGGTCGGCGGGAACGGGCCCCGTTGTCGTCTTGCTCCACGGTTATGCCGAAACCAGCGACTCATGGGCTCCTCTCGCGGCAGAGCTGATCAAGAGCTACACGGTCGTGGTGCCCGATCTTCGCGGCATCGGACGCTCGTCCCGCCCGGCCGGAGGGTATGACAAAAAAACCCAGGCGGCTGACATCCGGGCGGTAGTCACGACGCTCGGCTATGACCGGGCGTCGGTGGTTTCCCACGACATCGGCATCATGGTCGCGTACGCCTATGCCGCGCGCTATCCCGACAAAGTCGAACGTCTCGTCGTCATGGACGCGCCGATCCCGGGCATCGCGCCTTGGGACGACATCATCCGAAATCCAGCGCTATGGCATTTCAATTTCAACGGTCCGGACGCCGAGCGGCTGGTCGCGGGGCGTGAGCGAATCTATCTCGACCGGATCTGGAACTCGTTTACGGGAGATCCCCACAAGCCCGATGAGGCCACGCGCGCCTATTACGCCGCGCAATATGCACAGCCCGGCGCGATGCGAGCCGGCTTCGCCCAATTTGCCGCTTTTTCGCAG
>DATGGL010000132.1:0-39039 GCA_035308605.1 Bryobacteraceae bacterium | reverse complement strand
TGGAAGGATTTGGAGATTAGGGGCGAGAGGATCGGGCGGATCGGGACCCGCTTCCTGGCGGTCGCGGCTCGCGGCGAAGGGTATCGGACGGGGCGGGAGTTGAATGTTTCGGGGTGTTTGGTTTTGCCGGGCCTGATCAATGCACATGATCACCTGGCGTTCAATTTGTTTCCGTTGCTGGGGTCGCCGCCGTACCGGAATGCTACGGAGTGGGCGCGGGATATTTATCGGCCGGAGGAGTCGCCGGTGCTTGAACATCGTGCAGTGCCCAGGGAGGTTCGGCTCGCTTGGGGCGGGTTGAAGAATTTGATTAGCGGCGTTACCAGGGTCGGACATCATGATGTGGATAGGTTCGGCCGGGAGTTTCCGGTGAAGGTTGCGCGCGCGGGGTGGGCGCATTCGTTAGCGTTTACTTCAGATGTGAGGGCGAGGCGGAAGAGGACGCCGAAGGGTTGTCCGTTTGTGATGCACCTGGGCGAAGGGACCGATCGGGAGAGCGCGGCGGAGGTTTTTAAGGCTGACGAGATGGGCGTGCTCGATGTGATCGTGCATGCAGTGGGGCTCGATGCGTCGGGATGGAGACTGCTGAAGAAGAGGGGGGCTTCGGTGATCGCGTGTCCGGTATCGAATTTGTTTACGCTGGGGCGGACCTTAAGGAAGGGCGTGTTTTCGCGCGGCGTGCCGATTGCATTGGGGACGGATTCGGCATTGACCGCTCCGGGAGATATTTTGGATGCGCTCCGCGCGGCGCGGAGTGTTTGGGGATTGAGCGCGGCGCAACTCTATCGGATGGTGACGTCCGAGGCGGCAAGAGTTTTGCGATTAACGAAGGGTCAGGGCGAAATTCGGGAGGGGGGCGTTGCGGATTTGATCGTCGTTCGGGATATCGGGTTGTCGCCGGCGGAGACGGTCTTGGGATTGACGCGTGTCGAGATGGTGATTGTCGGTGGGCGGATCCGGATGGTTTCGGAGAGATTTAAGAAATTTGCAGGGGATGGGTTTCAGAGGGTCTCGATTCAGGGGCGCGGCAGAGTCTGGGTGGATGCAGATGTCGCGAGACTTTATGAAGAGGCGGTGACACGGCTGGGCACGGGGTTCAGGCTGGCGGGGAGATGGGTTCGCATTAAGTGGAATAAGTAGATGAGACACGCGAACTGAACAATGGCCGTCGATAAAGCGATTCCGGCTACGCCCATGGTTCGGGTGAGAATCAGGTCTAGCGCCAGATTGAGTACGGCGTAGAGTGCGGCTACGCGGAGGAGGAGATGATTGGCTTTGAGCGACGAAACCAGGCGTAGAGAGAGCGCCATGACCATCGCGATGGGAATCTGGATCAACGAGAAGCGCTGGATGGTGGTCACGACGGAAGTCGCGGAATCAGTAAATTCGCCGCGCTGGAAGAAGAGGCGGACGATGGGTTCGGAAAAGAAGATGAGAACGGCCACGACCGGGACGGATACGGCAAGAATCACGATGGCGTAGCTGCGGAGGCTGTGGCGAATGTTAGTCCAGTCGGCAGTGACGGTGAGCTTGGAGAAATGGGGCAGGATCGCGGTGGCGACGGCAGTGGGGCCGATGGCGATGAGGACGGTACTGAGTCGCGTGCCGTAGCTGAGGGCGGCGACGCTGCCGGACATCAGCATCCCGGCGATGGCCTGATCGATGAGAGGAGCGCCGCCGAGGAGCAGGATTCCGGCGACGACCGGGGTGTATTGCGTAACCACTTGATGGAGCGCAGCGCTACGGCCTTGCCAGATTGGCAGAATAGGGAATCCGCGAGCGAGCATGCTGATGCTGAGGAGAATGGCTTCGAGTGTGCCTCCGGCCAACGTTCCCGCGGCTAGGGAATAGACACCCCATGTCCGGCCGAACGCGAGCAGGAAGATGAGCGCGGCGATGGGAGTGACCGCGGGGATCATAGCGGGGACGGCGAAACGGCCTTCGACGTTGAGCATGGCTCGCCAGGTCATCCCGAAGGCGCTCACGGGGACGATAGGGAGCATGATCCAGAAGAGAGATTGGGTGAGAGCGAGCTTTTGCGAATCGAAGCTGGAGGCCAGGAGGCGGAAGATCAGCGGCGCGGAGATGCCGGTGAGAAGCGCTGCGAAGAAGAGGACCGCGGCGGAGGCTCCCAGCACCGTTTGATACAGGCGAATGGAGGAGGCACGGCCATCGCGTTCGCGGATTTCTATGAAGGTCGGGACCAGGGCGGATTGGAGGGAGCCGGCCAGGGTGTCACAGACGAAGGAGGGGAGGAGGAAGGCGATCAGATACGCGTCAAGGCCGTCGGACATGCCAAAGGCTCGGGCGGTGAAGACTACTTTGACGCCGCCGACTAGTTTTACCAGGGCCGTGTAGGAGCCGACGGTCAACATCTGGCGGAGGACACGCAGGGAGACGCATCCTTGGGGCGAGGACATGCTTAGTTTCAGGCTAGCAGACGGGGCGCTAGAAAAAGCCTTTTTGGCCGCGAGTGGACGCGAATAAGAATTCTTAAATGAGAGTCGCGATTGTTCATTATTGGTTGCTCGGGATGCGAGGGGGGGAGCGGGTCCTCGAGGGGTTGTGCAGAGTCGCGCCTCAGGCGGATTTGTTTACGTTGTTTTATGAACCAGGGAGGGTTTCGGAGGGGATTCGGGGGAGACGAGTTACGGCGTCGTGGTTGAATCCGATGCGGAGATTTTATCGGTCGTTGTTGCCAGTGATGCCGATGGCGTTGGAATCGTTTGATTTGCGCGGGTACGATCTGGTGATTTCCAGCGAGTCGGGGCCGGCTAAAGGAGTGATCACTTGCGCTGGGACGAGGCATGTTTGTTATTGCCATACGCCGATGCGGTATCTGTGGGACCTTTATCCGGAATACTTGCATGAGTGGACAAGGTCGCGAGTGAAGAGGGCGGTGATGGGGCCGGTGGCGAATTACTTGAGGCTGTGGGATTATGCGTCGGCCGCTCGGGTAGATGAATTTGTGGCGAATAGCGAGAACGTCAAGAGGCGCGTTTGGAAAACGTATCGAAGGGAAGCAGAGGTGGTTTACCCGCCGGTTGCCGTGGACGGGTTTCGATGTGAGAGGGCTGAGGATTATTACTTGATTGTTAGTGAACTGGTGCCGTATAAGCGAGTGGATCTGGCGGTCCGGACGTTTTCAAAGAGTGGACGGAGGTTGAAGATCGCCGGCGATGGGCCGGAGTTCAAGCGGCTGCGGAAAAGGGCTGCCAGGAATATCGAGTTTTGTGGCCGGGTTACGGACGAGGAATTGCGAGGGCTGTATGCGCGGTGCAGGGCGTTTGTGATGGCGGGGGAAGAAGATTTTGGAATCACGGCTGTCGAGGCGATCGCCAGTGGGAGGGCGGTGATAGCTTTGGGACGTGGGGGGGTGCTCGAGATCGTGCCGGAAGAGGGGCGGTTCTTGTTCGACTCGGCGGATGAGGAGGCGATGGAGGGGGCGATCCGGAGGTTCGAAGCGGCGGAGAACAACCTGCCAGTGGAACGGATACGAGGGGCGGCGAAGAAGTTTTCGGAAGAGGAATTCGACCGGAAAATGCGGTTGGTATTGTATAGGGAGTGAGCGAAACGCAGGCATCCGAATCTATTCGCGAGCGGCTGGAGCAGGTGGAGGAGCGCATCGAGACGGCGGCTCGACGAGCGGGGCGGGCGCGGTCGGAAATCACGCTGGTCGCGGTGACGAAGAAATTCGACGCTGCGGTGATGCGAGAAGCTTACGATGTAGGGCTGCGGAAGTTCGGTGAGAACTATGTGCAGGAGTTCGAGGGGAAATATCCGGCGCTGAAGGATTTGAAAGACGCGGAGTTTCATTTGATCGGGCATCTACAGTCGAATAAGGCTAAGGTCGCGGGGGAGTTGTTTCAGGTCATTCAGACGGTCGATTCGGAGAAGTTGGCGAAGCGACTGGATCAGGTGGGGCCGGTAATCGAAGTCATGATCGAAGTGAAGTTGTCGGAGGAGGAGACAAAGGCGGGGGCGTCGCCGGAGTCGCTCGCCGGGTTGATTGACGGGATTCGCAGATGTGGGAATTTGCGGCTTACGGGGTTGATGACGATGCCGCCATGGAATCTGGATCCGGAAGTCACGCGACCGTATTTTCGACGCCTGGCGGCGCTGGCGCGGGAGTATGGGCTGGCGAAGTTATCGATGGGGATGTCGCACGATCTGGAGGCGGCGATTGAAGAAGGGACGACGCACGTCCGGGTGGGGACGGCTTTGTTCGGGGCGCGGAAAAAGGGTTAGGATCGACGCGTTCGACTTGCGCGCGCGGGCATCGACGGCGAGTTGAGCGTACGAGCGGGGCGGCGTTAGCTGTGAGGATAGTGTGCCGCTTATCGCGAAGTTCAGTCTGATTGCCGGATTCGGCTTTGATACGGATTGTTGAAGATTCGCGAGCTTGGCGAGTGTCTGCCCCTCTACTCAGAATGAAACGTGGACGGAAGCGTCCAAACGAATTCCTGGATAGAGTTCCGGCTATTCTAACTGGGCTTGCGTCGAGAACTGTGTTCCCTGAATGGAAAATGTGACGCTCAGATTCGAATTGGCCTTGGGTACCGTTGATTGCAGAGAGGTGAGCGTCGACACGGCGGACTTGGTGCCGGAGATCGGCGCGCTGAATACGGCGAGGTCCGGCTGGACCGTAAAGCTTCGGGACGCCCTTACGGTGATCGAGTTGGAATCGAGCTGCGCGAAGGCTAGTCCGGCGGAGATGACAAATAAATGAACGGGGATTTTTCGGGACATCCCGCGAGTATACGGGAATTATTTGTAAAAATCAGCCTTTGGCGAAATACAGGGATGCGGCGCGTTCCATTTCGGCTTTGGTCATGATCGGGCCGCGGCCTTCGTACATGCCAATGGAGAGCAGAATATTGCAGATGTCGGCCGGATAGCAGGCGCGCAGTTCAGTGCGGCCTTCGCGCAAGCAGAGCTTGCGGAGATACTCGGCGCTGTCGGGCTCGGCTTGGATGCTCCGGGATTGTACGACCCGAGTGAAAATCTGGTCGAAGCACTGGGCATTCACGGCTTCCACGTAAATCTTGTTGTGAATACGCCGCAGGAATGCTTCGTCGGCGAGATCCGACGGTTCGAGGTTGGTCGAAAATACGACCATCGTTTCGAAAGGAATCTGGAATTTGACGCCGTAGCGAAGCGTCAGGTAGTCGACGCGGCGGTCCAGGGGGACGATCCAGCGGTTTAATAGATCGCGCGGGGACATGAGCTGGCGGCCAAAGTCGTCGATGATCAGGATGCCGTTGTTCGCCTTCATCTGAAGCGGCGCGGCGTAGATTCCCGAGGCTTCGTCCAGACGCAATTCGAGCATGCTGGGGATCAGCTCGCCGCCGACGATGATGCAGGGGCGCTTGCACAGGACCCAGCGTTGATCGATGTCGGTTTCGTCGTTGTCGATCGGCTGATGGACCACCGGATCGTACAAACTGATGATCTGGTTGTCGACTTCGACGGCGTAAGGGATGAGCACGGCGTCCTTATATACGCGCAGCATGCGTTCCGCGAGACTGGTTTTGCCGTTTCCGGTGGGGCCGTAGACGAAGATCGAATTTTGCGAAATGATGGCGGGGCCGAGCTGATCGAGCATGCGATCGGTGACGATCAGGTCTGAGAACGCACCGCGAAGGCTGGATCGGTCAACGTGGACCTTGGCGGCTTGGACTTTGGTCGCCGAGCTGTATTCTTTGAGCGAGACGGGACAGGCGCCGGCGTACTGGGAGACCTGGAACCGTTCGCCCGCCAGTTGCTTGCCACCCGCCGAAAGGGTGAACTTGTAATCGTTTCCGGCCATCCCTTTGATCTCGACCAGTTGCTGGGAGCGCATGTGCTTGAACGCCAGGTCGATGATGGGTACCGAAACACGGAGGGAGCGGCTGAGGCCCTGAAGACTCGAATATCCTTCGATCAACATGCGCCGGAGAACAAGGTCGAGGATGAGAGACTCGGAAATCCCCAATTCGGCGAAGTTCTGTGGAATCGCCGGGTTAAAGGCGGATCGGACGGGTGCAAGCGTAACCATGTCTTAAGCGCGCTCTCCTGTGAGGCTCTATCGGCGGAAACGGCTGGCGAGTTTACGGGTTGCACGCTTGGACGGCGGCTGGCGTCTATCTCTTTGGTGAGGTTTATCTATAAGTTAGCCGCGTTCGTCGGGATCGCGGCCATGTGCGCCGGCTCGGATTTTGCCGAAAACCTCTATAAGGCGGGCCAGAAGGCCGAACGCGCAGGAGATACGCTCCACGCTTACCTCCTGTATGCCCGGGCGGCGGCGCTCGATCCGGCCAACATTAATTATGCGGAGCGCAGGTTCGCGTTGCAGGCGATGGCAGCGTCTTCAACGCGGCACGAAGTAGCCGCGGAGCCCGCCGATTCAGAGGACACGGATGTTATTCCCCGGGCCAGCGCGTCCGATGTTCTGGAGGCGCGCGTGGCACTGCCTCCGCCGCGGCTGGTCGCATCGATCGAGAAGAAAACCTTCGACCTGAAGGGCGATGCACGGACAGTTTTTGAGAAGGTCGGCGATGCCTACGGGATTCAGGTGGTCTTCGAGTCCGATTATCAGGCGACTCCGGCGTTTACGTTCCGGATGACGGATGTGGGCTTTGAGGAAACCTTCCGGGCGCTGGAAACAGTGACGAATTCGTTTGTGGTGCCGGTGAACGCGAGGCTGGCCCTGGTGGTTCGGGATACGGCGCAGAAACGGGCGGATCGGGCTCCGGCGATGACGGCGGCGATGTTAATTCCCGATCGTTTGACGGCGCAGGAAGCGCAGGAGATTATCACGGCGGTGCAGCAGACGCTGGACATTCGCCGGGTCAGCGTCGATCCCACGCGGCATCTGGTGATCATGCGCGATCAGGCGACGAAGATCGCGGCCGCGCAGATGATGTTCGCGTCGCTCTCGAGGCCCCGGCCGCAGATTGCGCTGGATATCGAGTTCCTGGAAGTGGACAAGACGTCTTCGCTGGGATACGGGATGACGCTGCCGAATCAATTGTCGATCGTGAACTTCGGCAATTTCATGAATAATGTGCCATCGATCCAGAGCGCCTTTTCGACTTTTATCAAGATTGGCGGCGGCTCGACGCTGTTCGGGCTGGGGATTACGAACGCGTCGGCGTTCGCGACGCTGGCGCGGTCGTCGGCAGTGAATCTGCTGAATGCGCAAGTGGTCTCTGCGGATGGGCAAGCAGCGACGCTGCATGTGGGCAACCGGTATCCGATCGTGACGAACGGATATTACGGGAATGCCACGGGAACCGGGACGGTATATACGCCACCTCCGACGATCAACTATGAGGACCTCGGGCTCGTGTTTAAAGTGACGCCCTCGGTGCATGATGAGGGCGAGGTCACGCTAGACATCGATACCGAGTTCAAGGTACTGGGCGCGTCGAGCAGTATCTCGGGAATCCCGATCATTTCGAGCCGTAAATATACGGGGAAGGTTCGACTGAAGGAAGGCGAATGGGCGGTGCTGGCGGGACTGACGGAGACGCTCGATTCGGATGTGCGGACGGGGATTCCAGGACTCATGCAGATTCCCTGGATCGGGCGGCTGTTCAGTCAGAACAACATCGAGCACGATACGACCGAAGTTCTGCTGGTGTTGAAACCGCACCTGACCAATCTTCCGCCGTGGGAGACGGTCTCAAAGCCGATTTGGATCGGGACCGAGACACGTCCGGTTACGCTGTTCTGAGAACCTCCCAATAACGAGCGGCAGCGATTTGAACGGCGTGCTCGGCCGCGATGTGGCGGGCGGCCCGGCGGCCGATTTCCGCGGCTGCTTCGCGATCCTGCGCTAACCAGACGATGGCGTCCGCGAGCGATTCCTCTTCCGCGACTCCAATATCGATACGCAGACACGTGGTTTCGGGAAGGCGCGAAATTTCTTCTCCTTCGGTGAAAATGACGGGTTTGCCTATGCCCATTAACCGGATCGCGATGCCGGAGCTTTCTCCAGCCGTGGGAAATCGGAGATTCACACAAAGGTCAGTGGCGGAGGCGTAGCGCCAGAAATCGGGCTCGGCCAGATAGCGGGTGCGTAGGATTCTGGGGTCCTGGAGAATCGGAGTCAGGGAGCGCTCAAGATCGGAGGAAGAGAATTCCCCGGCGATCAGGAGGCGGGCGTCGGCTCCGCGAGCCCATGCCCGGCGCATCGCGCGCAGCAGGACCGGCAGGCGCTTCGATTCGCGGAGGTGTCCGAAAACGGAGACCAGAAAGGTGCGCGGACCGAGACCGAGGCGCTCGCGGAATCGAAGGACTTCGGCGAGGTGGGGCAGGTCGGGCGAGACGAAGAGATGCGGGATCTCGAACACCTTAGCCTCCGGCGCGTGGCGACGGATGGCGCTGGCTGCGGCTGGGTTGTGGACGATCACGGCTCGCGATTGAGATGCGATGCGCTTCAGCATCGGGTATTCGAAATAGCGGGCGCCGGCGGCGGAGCGGGCGCGACTTTTCCAGAGATCGTGGGCGAGAGGACGCATCCATTCCCCGTAGTTGTGGACGAATTCGCGGCAGTACTCGGTCTCAGTGAGTGTGCCGAGCAGGAAATGTTGGAGGACGGCATCATGCAGGACGATCACTCCGGGTTGAGTAAGCGCTTTGTTGTAGATGTCGCGATGGAGATGATTATTTCCGATGTGGTAAAGGGCGACGGCGGAGCGGGTAGGATTGGCATCCACGGAGCCGGATTTGCGCATCTCGGTGAGCAGCGCGGCGGCGTAATCGGCAACGCCGGTGGGAGAAGGTGGGAGCGGGGCGAAGAAACCTACAGAACGGCGCTGAGTTCTTTCCACTGCTTACCTTGCGATTCCGCGACGGCGGGGTAAACCACGTGTCCCTGATAGGTGTTGACGCCTTCGCAGATCGCCTTACTGTGGCGGCAAGCGCCCTGCAGGCCGCGATTCGCGAGTTCCAGGAGATACGGAAAGGTGGCGTTGTTCAGCGCAAACGTCGATGTGTGCGGGACGGCGGCGGGCATGTTCGAGACGCAGTAGTGCAGAACGCCGTCGACGAAATAAATGGGATCGGTGTGCGTGGTCGCGTGGGAGGTTTCAAAACAACCGCCCTGGTCGATGGCCACGTCGACCATTACGCTGCCTTTTTTCATCGAAGAAAGCATGTCGCGGCGGACTAATCGTGGAGCGGACGCACCGGGGATCAGGACGGCTCCGATGACCAGATCGGCGTGACGGAGAGATTCGCGGATGGTGTAGTCGTTCGAGGCAAGGGTGACGATCTGGCTCGAATAGATATCGTCGAGCTCGCGCAGCCGGTTCAGGTTGCGATCGATGATGATGACGTGGGCGCCCAGTCCGACAGCCATTTTCGCGGAGTTGTGACCGACCACGCCGCCGCCTAGAATAACGACCGTCGCGGGGGCGACACCAGGAACGCCGCCGAGCAGGATGCCTCGTCCCCCCATGGGGGCTTCCAGATATTGCGCCCCGACCTGAACGGCCATGCGGCCGGCGACTTCGCTCATCGGAGTCAGCAGCGGGAGCGAGTTGTCGGGCTCGCGGATGGTTTCATAAGCTACGCCGTTGACGCGGGATTCAAGAAGTTTGTCCGTGAGCTCGGGCAGCGGGGCAAGGTGCAGATAGGTGAACAGAGTCAGGCCGGGTCGTAGAAATTGGTATTCAGAGGGCTGCGGCTCTTTGACCTTTACGACCAATTCGCTCTTGTTCCAGACTTCTGCGGCGGTGGAGACGATGGTTGCGCCGGCGTCTTTATATTCCTGATCGGGGAGGGAGCTTTCCAGTCCGGCTCCGGCTTGGGCGAGGACTTGGTGGCCGGCTTCGACCAGGGCCTTGGCGCCGCTGGGAAGCAGGCCGACGCGAGCTTCCTGATCTTTGACCTCTTTGGGGACGCCAACAATCATTGGTTCGCCGTTTTCTCAGTGGCTGGTTCGGGCGTATTGCGCTTGGGGCCTAGGCCTAGGGCGATCAGCGAGAGAGAACCAATCTTGCCGTCCTCGACGAGGCTTTGGTCATGCTGGAAGCGCTTGAGGGAATCGATGGACTCAGGACCCCAGGTGCCGTCGGGGTCGCCACGGAAGTAGCCGCGGTCGGCCAGGGCCTGCTGGATTTCTTTGTATCGATCGGCAGTGGGTTGTTGCTGGGCCCAGCGCCGGGGGACGGCTACCGGCTTCTTCCCGGATTTTCCCGTGGATTTGGCGGTTGTTTTGGAGGTTCGGTGGGCGACGGGTTTTGTAGTGGATTTCGCGGTCGAAGTCGACTTGGCAGTTGGAGCGGACGCCTTGGATGTGGTCGATGTAGTGGATTTGGTCCGGGTCTTCGCGGTGGACTTCGATTTGGCAGCGGATTTGGTCGCGGGCGCGTCCTGCGCTTGCAGGCTTATCGCCGCTACCAGTAAGGTAACAATGAAGAAACGCAAACGTTCAGTCTAGACTAGCGGTCGGCAGAGTGCAACTTGCCGGGGTGCGTGCGGGGAATTCCGTTAAGTTCCATCCCGGGTCGAACTTGCCGAAGGTGATGAAAAACGGTTGGGGGACCCCGCTCGCTGGCGCTCGCGGCTCTGTGTCGGTTTTGCGTCATCAATCGCCGACACGGAACCGCGCACGAAGTAAGCGGGTTCACGGTGTTTTCAATGTTCCTTTACTTCGGGGACCCGCTCGCTGGCGCTCGCGGCTCTGTGTTGGTTTTGCATTATCAATCGCCGACACGGAACCGCGCACGAAGTAAGCGGGTTCACTGTTGTTTTCAATGTTCCTTTACTTCGGGGACCCGCTCGCTGGCGCTCGCGGTTCTGTGTCAGTCTTGCGTTATCAATCGCCGACACGGAACCGCGCACGAAGTAAGCGGGTTCACGGTCGATTTCACGGAGGCACGCACGAGTGAACGAGTCGGCGGGGGGATTGTGCAGAATCGCGTGTTGCCAATGCGACAATGAGGGTGTGGTGGTTTACGGGTTTTACTACGGTGGCTCCCTGCTGGCGGCGGGTGCGCTGATCGCGTACCTGGCGGGGTGGTACTATGCCGTGCCGTTTGTCATCCTGGCGGCGTTTTGTTTGTACTTCTTTCGCGATCCGGACCGGGAGTCGCCATCGGGGCCGGTCGCGGTGGCTCCGGCGGATGGAAAGGTGGTCGCGGTGAAGCCGGATTCGGCCGGGGCGAACCGGATCAGCATTTTCCTCAATATTTTTGACGTGCATGTGAATCGTACGCCGATCGCAGGCAAGATCATGTGCGTGAAGTATCAGAAGGGGCAGTTCCTGGTCGCGAGCAAAGAAGAAGCCAGCCACTCGAATGAACAGAACACGATCACAGTGGAATCGAACGGGGTCCGGGTGGTGTTCAAGCAAATCGCTGGGCTGATCGCGCGGCGGATCATTTGCTACAAAAAGCCTGGCGATTTGGTCGAAGCCGGCGAGCGGGTCGGGCTGATCAAGTTCGGATCGCGCGTCGATGTATTTCTGGGGCCCGAGTGGAACGTCACGGTAAAGGTGGGCGAACGGGTTTCGGCGGGATCGAGTGTGATCGCACGCCGTTCGGAGCCAAGGAGGACGGGCAATGAATCTGCGTGACCGTTTGATTGATCCGCGTTCTCCGGACAAACAGCCCCGGAGAGCCGCTTACGCGCTGCCGACGCTATTCACGGCGGCCAACGTTTTTCTCGGGTTTTACGCGCTGCTCGAAGTATTTCAGGGCGCGATTCAGATGGCGACGGATGTCGGATCGGCCAGTCTGCATTTCAAGTTTGCGGCGATGGCCATCGGGGCCGCGGTGTTCTTCGACGGGCTGGACGGTCGCATTGCGCGGATGACGAATACGGTCAGCGATTTCGGAAGAGAGATGGATTCGCTCGCCGATGTGATTACGTTCGGCATCGCTCCAGCGGCGCTGGCGTTCGCGTGGGGCGTTTTTTTTGTTCCGAGCATCGATTTCTTTACGCTGGAGCAGTTGCGGCGGACGGGATATTTTCTGGCCTTCGTATTTCTGCTTTGCGGGGCGGCCCGGCTCGCCCGGTTCAATATTCAAAAAAATCCGGTCCCGAAGAATCCGGGGCGGCCGGACCGGAAATATTTCGTGGGACTGCCGATTCCGGCGGCGGCCGGGGCGCTGGCGAGCATCGTGTATGCCGCCGAGGGCGTTCCGCTGAACTGGTGGATGCTTTCCGCGGCATGGCTGACGCTGGTAGGGCTGCTGGCGTTTCTGATGGTCAGCACGTGGCGGTATCCCAGCTTTAAGGATCTGAGCCTGCTGCGGCCGCGGTCGCCGGTGGTGTTCGTACTGGTAGGGAGCTTGATTTATTTGATCTGGAATTTTTCGCAGCCGGTGCTGTTGGGCTTGTCGGTGTGTTACGTGGGCAGTGGAATTTTAATTCGTGCGGGTGGAATCGTCCGGCGCAGAATACGGCCGGCGCCGCCGCGGGAACCGGAGCATCAGGTTGGCTGAAGAACATTTGACGGATCGACCGCTGGTTGCGGTGGTGGGCGGAGATTCGCTGCTGGCGCGCGAAGTTCGGGAACTGCTGGGAGAATCGAAACCGGCTCCGCGTGTGGAGCTGATTTCGGCCACAGCGGACGGGTCCACCACCTTGGGCGCGGAGGATGAGGAGCCGGTGGTGATGGCGCCGCTTGCCCCGGAGAGTTTGGAGGGCGCGCGCGTCGCGTTCCTGGCAGGATCGGCGGCATCGAGCCGCAGAACGCTGAAAGTGAATCCGGAGAATGGTCCGGTGTTGATCGATCTGACGGCTGCCTTGGAAGAGCAGCCGCAGGCCCGGCTGCGGGCTCCGCTGGCCGAACCTCACGGGGTTTCGGCGGCGGCGAAAATTCAGGTGATTGCGCATCCGGCGGCGATCGCAATTGCCATGGTCGCGGCCCGGCTGGGGGAACTGGCCACGGTCCGGCGGATGATTGTGCATGTGTTCGAACCGGCGAGCGAGCTCGGCCAGAAAGGGCTCGACGAGTTGCAGCAGCAGACCGTTGGAGTGCTTTCCTTTCAGAAATTGCAGACCGATGTTTTCGATGCGCAGCTTGCGTTCAACATGCTGGCTCGGTATGGAGAAGAGGCGCTGGAGCCCCTAGAGTTGGTCGAGCAGAGGATCGAGAGACATCTTGCGTCGCTGCTGGCGGCTTACCCGGCGGTACCCATGCCGTCGCTGCGGTTGATCCAGGCGCCGGTATTTCATGGGCTTAGTTTTTCCGTGTGGGTGGAGTTTGAAGAGAATCCTGGGGCGGGGGCGATTGGGCACGCGCTGGAGCACGGGGGGATGGATGTGCGGCGGGACGATCCACCGAACAACGTCGGCGCGGCGGGACAGAATGGCGTGAGCGTCGGGGCGATTTTCGCAGATCCCAATCACGCTCGGGCGTGCTGGTTATGGATGGTGGCCGATAATCTGCGGCTGGCGGCGGAGAATGCGCTGGCGGTGGCGAAGGAGTCGCTTTGAGGGGCTTGGTGGTTGCCGCATTGGCGTTGGTGACGAGCTCCTGCGGGTATCACGTTGCGGGACATTCGGATCTTTTGCCGAAGACCCTGGAAACAATTTGTATTCCGGCGTTTTCGAATGCGACCACGCGGTATAAACTGACCGACCGGATGCCGGAAGCGCTCGCGAAAGAAATTATTTCGCGGACGCGCTATCACGTTGTTTCCGATCCGAATCAGGCGGACGCCGTGCTGCGCGGATCGATCATGAATTACATTTCTTACGCGACGGTCGCGGATCCGACCACGGGTCGTGCCACGGCCGTGGATCTGCGAGTGTATTTGCAGGTGAGCCTGGTGGAGCGGAAGACGTCGAAGGTTCTGTTTTCGCGGCCGGGCATGGAAGTACGCGAGCGGTATGAGATCAGCGTGGATCCCCGTGCGTATTTCGATGAGAGCGATGCGGCGCTGG
Organism: Bryobacteraceae bacterium; assembly: GCA_035308605.1. GTDB lineage: Bacteria > Acidobacteriota > Terriglobia > Bryobacterales > Bryobacteraceae > Palsa-187. Next base: position 25,155 of record DATGGL010000132.1, on the reverse strand, counting down.
AGCGGGCGAGTAAACAGGTGGCGGCACAGATCGTGACGGCGATTCTCAGTAATTTTTAGAGTGGGCGATGGTGGAGCGTGGGGGATCCCCTTACTGGCGTGCGCGGTTCGGTGGTCGAGAGTGGATGCCGGGGTGTGGAGTGACGGTCCTGGTGGGGTTGGAGGCTCTCGCGGTGAACTGGTGGGATAGATGACACCTGAGGTGTTTTTGGAGCGGTTGAAGAGCGGGGTTGCGGCAGCTTATTTGTTTTTGGGGGCGGAGGCGTATCAACGGGAACGGTGCCGCCGGGCTTTGATCGATGCGGTGCTGCCGGCGGAGGATCGGGAGAGTGGGTTTGCGCGGCACGATCTGGATCAGACTACGCTCGCAGCGGCGCTGGATGATGCGCGGTCGATGTCGTTATTTGCGTCGCAGAGGGTGATCTGGCTGGGGAGTGCGGAGGCGGCGCTGCCTCGCGGGAAAACGTCGGAAGACGATGAGGGCGACGCGGGCGTACTGGCGGCTTATTTGAATTCGCCAACGCCGGGGACTGTGGTCGTGATCGAGGCGAGCCGGTACGATTTCGATGGCGAGGATAAATCGAAATTGGAACGAGTTCAGAAATTTTATTCCGCCGTGCCGGCGCAGGTGGAGTTCAAGGCGTTTTCGCCGGATGCGGCTCGCGCGCTGACGCAGCGGATGGCTAAGGACGCGGGGCTGCAGTTGGGGCTCGCGGAGCTGGCGCTTCTGATCGAGGCTACGGCGGGGGACGTGGCGAGGATTTCTGTCGAGATCGAGAAGCTGCGGCTGTTTGTGGACGGGCGCAAAGTGACGCCGGAGGACATTGCCACGCTGGTTCCGGATGCGCGGGCGTCGACGATTTTCTCTTTAGTGGCAGCGCTGGGGAAGGGCGATCGGACGCGGGCGCTGGAGATCCTGGATACGCTGACGCGGGAGGGCGAATACATGCCGCTCGCGCTGACGTTATTGGCGACGCAGTTCCGGATGGCACTGGTGGCTCGGGAGGTGAATTTACGGAATGCTTCGCAAATTCAGGCGCACTTCAACAAAGTAGGGGCGCGGATCTGGCCGGAGCGGGCCCGCCAAATCGAGCAGACGGTGCAGGAATTTTCCAAGGCTCGTTTGGAGAACGCGGTGGTGCGGCTGTTCGAGGCGGATCGGGCGTTAAGAGATTCACGGCCGGATGACCGGATCGTGATGGAAGAAATGATCTTGGCGCTGACGGCTGGATAAGGCCAGCGGGATGGAGGAGTTTAGGGAACGCGCTCCACGACTGGCGCGGAGCGGACCGATTATGCCGTTGCGCTGATTTTGCGGAGGCGCAGGGTCAGGCGGCTCTTATAACGGGCGGCCGTGTTTTTCTTGATTACGCCCCACTTGGCGGAGCGGTCGATCATCGAAAAAGTCGCGGGGACGAGGGCAGCGGCGGCCTTTGCGTCTTTGGCTTCAAAGAGGCGGCGGATGGCCCGAATCTGATGACGCAGACGCGACCTGCGGGCCCGATTGACGGCCGTACGGCGCTCGGCGGTGCGCACGCGCTTCTGCGCGGATATTGTGTTTGCCATTCGAAACTTTAGGATATCGCAGGGGTGGGGGTGGGGTCAAACGGCGCGCGCTTGAATAAGGGCTCGACGAGAGGCGCTCGACCTTCGTTTCGGCCACTGACCTGTTCGCCGAGGCTAACGCCCGGTAAAAGCAGGCGCCCGCTTTTCCAGAAAATGCGCGACGCCTTCCTTGAAGTCTTCGGTTCCAAAACTCGCCTTCATTTCCTCGGTCGCAAGGTCGAAAGCTTCGCCTAGATCCTGCAAAAGGCCGGTGTAAATCTGACGCTTCATGATGCGTAGAGATCGCGGGGAAACCGTCGTGGCCATCTCCCGCGCGAACTCTTGCACGGCGGGCAGGAAATTCTCCTCGGGAAGGACGCGTGTCACCAGGCCGATTCGCAGGGCTTCGGACGCGTCTACCATCTTCGAGGTGTACATCAGTTCGATTGCATTGCCCAGGCCGACCAGGCGCGGCAGAATCCAGGCGAGGCCGTACTCGGCAACCAGGCCGCGTTTGGAAAAGACCACCGAGAATCGGGCTTTTTCAGAGGCGAAGCGAAAGTCGCAGTAGAGCGGAATGATGAATCCGAGGCCGACCGCGGGTCCGTGGATCGCGGCGAAAATCGGCTTCGGCACCGACAGCAGCCAGGCGTGCTTCTTGCGAAAATCCGCACGGACGTTGCCGTCGACGTTCACGTCGGTGAGGAACTCGGCGCGGGGTGAACGTTCCTGGGAGATTTCCGACAGCAGGCTCATGTCGGCGCCGGCGCAGAATCCTTTTCCCGCGCCGGTCAGGATGATCGCTTTCACGCGATCGTCCGCGGCTGCGGCGCGGATGGCGGCAGTTACTTCTTCCTCCATCTTCTGCGTCCAGGCATTGAGTTTGTCGGGACGGTTCAGCGTGAGGGTGGCAACCGGCGGCGCGACATCGTAGAGGATCTGTTCGTAGGAATCCATGGTGCTCTTACTTATAAAACAAAACGGGCGCGAGCGTGATCGCCCGCGCCCATACAAGGAAGAATCGTGGACGGGTCAGCGCGCCTGCGCCATCTGGCGGAATCGCGCGGGCGTCAAGCCAACCTGGCGGCGGAAGGTCGCGGAAAAATGGCTCTGATCGGAGAAGCCGCAGGTCATGGCGATTTCGGCCAGCGCCGTGTTGGTGGTCGAGACCAGGTGGCAGGCGTGCTCGATGCGCTTGCGCCTTAGAAATTCGCCGACGGTGGTCGAGAAATACCGGCGGAATTCGCGCGACAGGTGCACGCGATGAACTCCGGCGGCCCCGGCAATCTCGGCCAGGCTCAGTGGGCGCAAAAAGTTCGACTCTAGATATTCGCGGGCGACGCGAAGCCAGCGCGGAATCACCGTTACGGGACCGGGTGATCCGGCATGCCGCGCGCCTTCGGCCAGCATCTCGAGCAGAATTCCTTCGAGCGATACCAGCGCCAGTTCGTCGCCCTGCCGGAACTCGTGATACAAGCGCTGCGCCAGCCAGGTGGATCCGATTCCCTGGATTTCACCGGGCTTCTCGAGCGCCGTCGTATGCTCGTCGACGCGCTTCAACGCTTCGCGATCCACTTCAACGATCAGGCAATGCGAGCCGGCGTCGAATACGTTCGCGTGAGGCAAACCGATGGGGAGAAAGCGCAGCACGCGCGGCGCGCAAATCACGGCTGCGGAGTTGCCGTAAGACTCGGAATAGGGGCCTTCCAGGACATAACTCAAGTACGCGCGATCGTGGAAATGGCGCGTTAACTCAAGACCCGGCGGATAATGATTTTCAATTACGCGGAATCCGGGTACGTTGCGCATTGCGACCACGGTTCCGGAAGTCTCGGTGCACGGGCATGGATCGTCGTGGCTCATATTGCCGTGAAGGTTGGCATGGCCGTTGGCATAACCTTTGATATTGAGATTGGCCTGGGCTACGGCCGTAGCCGACCCATTCGTTGAGGCCGCTGCGGATTTACGAATCAAGATGTACCCCCTGCCAGCTTGCTAGATGACCCATTATGGACCACGCCGTTGCGGGCGAAACGCAGGATGTTTCGTTTTTACAATTTTTTTACATCTCATTCACGTGCGATGTTTTTTTCAGCATGTTTTATCATTGGATCTCAATGAAGCTTCCGCGTTTTTATCCGATTCTCGATGTTGCTACTGTAAGCCGGCGCGGTTGGAACGTCGTGGAAGCGGCGGAACAGATTCTGGACGCCGGCGCCGCCATCCTGCAGTTTCGTTACAAAGAACATTTTTCAAGGCGGGCTTTCGCCGATCTGATGCGCGTCTCCGAATTGTGCACGCGGGCAAACGCACTGCTGGTGGTAAACGATCGAGCCGACATTGCGCGGCTCGCGGGCGCAGGGCTGCATCTGGGGCAGGACGATTTATTGCCGTCGGAAGCTCGGGCCATCGCCGGCGATCGGGCGGTGATCGGCTATTCGACTCACAACGAGAGTCAACTCCGCGCAGCGCTCGCCGAACCTGCGGACTATCTCGCGTTGGGGCCGATCTTCGGGACGGCATCCAAGGAGAATCCCGATCCGGACGTCGGCATCGAGGGGTTACGGCGATTGCGGACGATTGCGGATCGTCCGCTGGTGGCGATCGGCGGGATTACGCGCGCGAATGCGCTACAGGTGATCGAGGCGGGAGCGGACTCGGTCGCGGTCATTGGCGATGTATTTCCGGCCGATGGAAATATCCGCGAGAGGGTCAAGGAATGGCTGAAACTGCTGGGCGTTTAGAAAATTCCTGTCACAAATTCCGGCCGGGCGGCGTTGTTCCGTTGTGAATGCAGAAAGTGCCGTCGAGAGTGTGACCACTAGCGATGCCGGGTTCGATTTCGAGGCGACGTTTCAGGCTCACTATGGGCGCGTCGCGCGCGTGATTCAAGGGGTGGTCCATGACCATGCGCGCGCCGAGGAACTGGCGGTGGAAGTGTTTGTGAAGTTGTGGCGCAGCCCACAGGCGCAAACCGAAAAGGCGGATGGCTGGCTGTATCGCGCGGCGATTCACCGGGCGCTCGATGAACTTCGACGCCGGGAACGGCGGCGGCGGTATGAGCGGCTCTTCGGGTTTTTGAAGACGGTTCCCACTCCAGAGGACCTGCGCGCGGCCACGGAGGAGCAGGACCGCGTCCGCAGGGTGCTGGCTGCCATCGAGCCACGCGCGGCGGAGCTGCTGCTGCTTCGGGGGCAAGGGCTCAGCTACGAAGAAGTGGCGTCGGCGCTCGCTTTGAATCCGGCATCGGTGGGCACATTGCTCAGCCGCGCACAGGAGGCGTTTCGAAAGGAGTTCGTTAGACGATATGGACAACAATAGCGATCCGAAGACCACAGAATGGGTAGACGAGCGCATCACGCGGCTCCGCAGCGATTCGAACTGGGAGCCCGATACGGCGCAGGCGCTGGCGCGATGGAGGCGGCAGCGGGCTCGCATGCCGGTGCGCAAATGGGCGCTGGCGGTGTTGGCCGTGGCAATGGTGTGCACCGGCGTGCTTGCATTTCCGGGGCCCCGGGTGTTTGCGAGCCGCTGCGTGGATGCTTGCGAGAGTTTATTCCTGAAGCCGTCTGTTATTCCCGCTTCTTTGCAGCCCGCGCCCGATTTCGCATTGACAGACGCCACGGGGGCGACGCTGCGGCTGTCCGAATATAAAGGCAAAGTCGTCCTGTTGAATTTTTGGGCCACCTGGTGCGTTCCATGCGGCAAAGAAATCCCCTGGTTCATGGAGTTCGAGCAGGCTCACAAAGATCAGGGGTTTGCGGTGATTGGAATTTCGATGGATGGCGATGGATGGAAATCCGTCCGACCCTATCTGGACGCGCATAAGGTGAACTATCGGGTCGCGGTGGATGATGGAACGGTCGCGGCGAAGTTCGGCGGAGTGGATTCGCTGCCGGAGACTCTCCTGATCGCGCGGGATGGACGGATTGTGGCGCGGCACGTAGGGTTGGTAAGCAAGAGCGCTTACGAAAGCGAGATCGCGGCGCTGTTGAGGTAGCTGATAACGCCCGGACACCCGCTTGCGGGCGCGCGCTTCGGTGCTCCAAAAAAAGTATTGACATGCGAAGGCCTTCGTACTAATTTATTAGTATGAGACCCACCAAGCCGACGCTCACGGAGCAAGAACTCGAAATCATGAAGGTGATCTGGAAGCTGGAAACGGCCACGGTCCGGCAGGTTTACGAGGCGCTTCTGGAACAGCGACGCATCGCGTATACCACCGTGATGACCATGATGAACATCTTGGAACAGAAGGGGTATCTCAAGAAGGATCAGGGTGAGCGGGCGTTCGTCTATCAGCCGACCCAGCCGCAGAAGCAGGTGATCCGGTCCATGGTGCGGGAATTTGTGAACCGCGTTTTTAATGGATCGGCGGAACCTTTATTGGTCCATTTGGTGGAGGACCGGTGTCTAACGGAAAGCGACCTGGAAGAGCTTCGCCGCACCATTCAGAACAGCCGTAAAGCCTCCCGGAGGCAGCGATGAGTCTTGATTTGGACGTTGTCCTCGCAAATCTCATGGCGTGGTCGGCGCAGATTGCGGTGCTTACGGCGGCGGGGGCTCTGGCGGCTTTAACTTTGTCGCATCCGCGGGCGCGTCTGCTGCTGTGGCAAGGTGTTCTGGCGATCGGGCTGCTTCTGCCGGCGGTCGAGCCGTGGACGCAGGCGCCCGCGGCCGGTGCCGACGCCGTCACGATTACCACTGGTCCCTCGGTGATTCGCGTGGGCGGCTCGGCGGGATGGGGATTTCATTGGACCAGCGAATATGTGCTGGCGACCCTGGCTGCTGGCGCGATCCTGCGGGTACTGTGGATCGGCGTGGGATTTCTCCGGCTGCGCCGGCATCGGCTGGCGGCGCGTGCCATTGAGGATCCGCCTGTGCCTTTCAAGCACGGGCGAGTCGGTTGGTACCTTTCGGACACGGTCTCCGGACCGGTGACATTTGGCTGGCTGCGGCCATCCATTCTGCTGCCCGCGCGAGTGAATGAGCTTTCCGCGGATTTGCGCGAGGCAATCGCCTGCCACGAACTGATTCACGTGCAACGGCGGGACTGGCTGTGTGTGCTCGGCGAGGAAATGGTGCGAGCCGTACTGTGGTTTCATCCTGCGATCTGGTTCGTGCTGAGCCGGATTCAGCTCGCGCGGGAACAGGTGGTGGATCTGGAGGTTGTCAGGTTGACCCGCGACCGCGAACGATATCTGGACGCGCTGGTGGCCGTCGCCGCGCAGAGATTGCAGCCGGACGTTGCGCCGGCGCCATTATTTCTGAAGAGACGCCAACTCGCCGCGCGAGTGGCCGCTGTTTTAAAGGAGAACCGCATGTCAAAGCCTCGCATCGTTGCCAGTTTCGCGACCGTATCTTCAGCCACGCTCATGGCGGTGCGGCTGGCGGTCTGGTTTTTTCCATTGCAAAGCGCGCAGATCGGCTCGGCGCAGACGAACTTTATGGATAACGCCGGAGTCACGGTGGACGCGGGCGGAAAGTTAATGCATCGCCCGCCGATTCTGAACACCGGCGCTGCGGGGACGGTCGCGCTCGAGGCGACACTTAACGATAAAGGCGAAGTGACGGACGCGCGTGTGATGTCCGGTCCGGAGGAGCTGCGGCGTTCCGCGTTGCAGAATGTTCTTCAATGGCACTACGCGACGGATCCCGTTCCAGCGTCGCCGGTGCATATCACGCTGCATTTCGATGCGGTTTCCGCCGCGCTGGTGACTCCCGCGGCCGCGGCAGCCGTGATGGTCCCTAAGCGAGAGCCGGCGATCGTGAAGAGCATTGAGATTCAGGCGCCGTCGTCGGATATCGAGCAGAGAGTGCGCGCGGCTTTGCCGGTGCGGGAGGGCGATGAGGTCTCGGCTGACGGGATTACGAAGATTCTGGTAGCGGCTAAGCAGGTTGACGAACACTTCACCGGGAACATGTCCATCAATGGGGCGCATGAGGCGAATATTCATTTGGCGCTCGGCAGCCCCGTGGGGCCGCCGACTACGAATCGGGCGCCGGAAGGGGTTGCGCTGCCGGCTTCCGCGCAACCAGCGCTGGTTCCACCACAGCGCATTCGGGTCGGCGGCAATGTGCAGGCCGCGAATTTGATTTCCAAGGTAACGCCGCCGTATCCCACCGAGGCGAAGGCGGCGCACCTGCAGGGAGTGGTGCGATTCACGGCCGTCATCGGCAAAGACGGCGCGATTCAGCGGCTGGACCTGGTGGAGGGACCGGCCATGCTGGTTCCGGCGGCGTCGGACGCGGTGAAGCAGTGGATTTACAAACCGACGCTGCTTAACGGAAATCCCGTCGAGGTGGTCACGCAGATCGACGTGAATTTTACGCTTTCCCAGTGACGACGCAGGTCCCCAAAAATGTTTTTGGAGAAATCGTTTGACACTTCTCCGATCGCGTTTTATGATGGGGGCATCACTGAGAAAGGAGGTGGTCCAGTCGAATGATACCTGGTAGTAAAGACTGCACTCAATATACGCGTGAGGTGGCCGACTTTTAACTCAGTCGACTGCTCCTAACGTTCAGGTTTCGTTTCAGTGACGAGGCCGCTTCTCTCAGTAGTTATGAAGCCGGCTCGCCCACGCGAATCTGAGTCTGATCTGACCTAAAAAAGCCCCGCGGCGGTCCGCTGAGACTGCCGCGGGGTTTTTTGCATCTTATGGATAGATGTTGACGGCTGTGCTAACCTGAAATTTCCCAACCAAAGAATCATCACGGGAGAACAATCATGAAAGCTGGAATCCACCCCGCGTACGAAGAAGTGAATGTTGTGTGCGCATGCGGGCACACGTTTAAGACGCGCTCCGCGCATAAGGGCGACATCCGCGTGGAAATCTGCTCGAGCTGCCACCCGTTTTTTACCGGACGCCAGAAGCTGATCGACACCGAAGGCCGCGTCGACCGTTTCCAGAAGAAGTATCAGAAGGCCAAGGAAGCAGCCGCGGCTACCGCGGTCGCCAAGAAGAAGGTACCGGTCGCTTAAGGTTCGCGTCCGGCCGCGATTCACGCGGATTAAAGCAGATTAAACGAATCAGGAGCCCGTTCCAGGGTCCCGGCCAGATTGCTGTCTCTGGCGCTGCTGTCGTTCTTCGCGCTCTTTGTGCATCTTGTCGAATTCCACCTGCTGGTCCGGCGAAAGTATCTGGCGGATCTTTTCGTTCTGCTCGGCGCGGATCTTCTGATACGCCGGATGCAGCTTCTGGCGGGTGTCTTCGACGCGAGCGCGCGTCTCGTCCATCAGCACATTCAGCCGCGTGACCTGATCGTCGCTCAAGTGCAAGCGGGTGCGGTATTCCGCGATCACCTTTTTACGAAACTCTTCAGGATTCTTCGTGCCCTTGGCGCTTACGATCGTCGAGACCATATACAGGCGATGGCCGAACGCGCCCAACACGACACCGCTCGCGAAGACCAGCCCGACATACAGCGCAATGGCGGTTCGCGAAAACTTCATCTGATCTCCCCGGTCAGGATATCAACATATGTGTTCGGATGATCCGCGGCCAGAACATCCACGTAAGTCGCGTTATAAATAAGAGCGCTTTCCAGGCGCGGGATGAGGATCGCGCCCATAAGAACGGTGAGCGCGAGAGTGGCGCCAACGCACACCTGCACCAGCCGCCGGAATACGGAGATATTCGCGACGCGGCGCGCCTCGATCCGCTGCCACAACGCCGGCATAAATCCTGCGCTCGCATCCGAGTCGGGACACGCGGCCCGATACTCGTTCCACAGAGCGTCCAACTTGGACGCAACGGGATGTTCACTCATGCGGTCCATTCTACACCTCTATCCAGGTTAGTTACTCACTCTCGGTCTCATACGCCTTCAACACTCTCTGGCGAGCTCGAAAGAGCCTAACCTTGAGAGCATTTTCATTGACCCGATAAATCTTCTCGAGTTCCTTCAGCGAAAGACCCTCCACTTCCTTCAACATCAGCAAAATCCGGTCTTCCTCGCTGACTTTCCCTAACAACGCCTGCACCAGTTCGCGAACTTTAGTCCGCCGCTGGTCTTCCTCGCTGCGCTTTCCCCCGGCTGCCGCATCCGCCAGAATCACCTGCTGCTCGCTCAGGTCCGACATACGGCTTTCCTGGCGGCGCCGCTGACGGCGCAGGTAGTCGTAAGCGGCGTTCACCGTCAGCCGGTACAGCCACGGTTCAAACACCTCCGAGGTTCGCAACTGATCGAGAGAATAATAGAGCCGCAGGAAAACTTCCTGCCCCACGTCCTCCACATCCTCGGGCCGCCCGATGAGACGCGCAATCGTCCCTAGAATCCGCTTCCGGTATGCTTGAACGATCTGGTTAAACGCAGCATCGTCGCCACTTCGAGCCCGCTCAATCAGCTCGAACTCAACCAGCATGGCTACCGCCCGCTTTGAAAGCGTGTTGCCCCGCGGTAGTCAAACTACAATTTGTCCAATAGGGAAGGCGCACCGGCTCACTGTCAGGTTACAACAGGTACCGGGACTTAGGGCCCTGAAAATGGCCTCTCTGGTGCGAGGACCCGCTCACTTCGGGCGCGGCTCGGTGGTATTGATAATACAAGGCCGGGAGAGCTAAAGCGGGTCGTCGCGTTCGGGTTATTTACTTGGCCTCCGGACGGGGACTATGTGCGCGGGTTGCCTCGGCGGACGGCGGCGGCGAGGGCGATGATACGTCGAGTAACGTTCCAGACACAAAATTAGGTCATCCACAACCGATTTCCGGCTTTGAAGATGCTCGATGCGTGCCTGGATAACAGCAGGCAGCGCCGGATTTTTCCTACTCATACCCCCTTCTACGGTACCGCCAGTTTGTAAACAATACCCCCATTAGGGGGTGCTATGCCCGCATCTGCCTTAGTTTACCCGGGCCTTACCAATCCGCATGATAAGATTGAAGTTCATGGACTTTCTCGATGGGCTGAACCCGCGCCAGCGCGAAGCGGTTCAGCATACGGAGGGTCCGCTCCTGATCCTGGCTGGGGCGGGCAGCGGCAAGACCCGAGTTATCACTCACCGGATCGCCCACCTGATGGCCCAACACCGGGTCCCGGGGTGGGCGATTCTGGCGGTTACTTTTACCAATAAGGCTGCGGGGGAGATGCGGGACCGGGTGCGATCCCTGGTTTCCGGGATCGAAAATGCCGGCGATGGTCCGACGGTAGCGACGTTTCACTCGTTTTGCGTCAGGCTGCTGCGCCGGGAAGGCGCTCCGCTGGCGACCGTGCGCCCGGGATTCACGACGCGATTCAACATTTACGACGATGACGATCAGTTGTCGATTCTGAAGACGATCTATAAGCAACTCGGGCTGGATGATAAGTTCATGCAGCATCGGGCGGCCCTTTCGCGGATTAGCAACGCGAAAAGCCACAAGCAGTCACCCGACGATATGGCTCGCGCGGCGACGGATCCGATCATGGAGCGGCTGGCGGTGGTGTACGAGAAGTACGAGTCGAAATTGCGGGAATCGAACGCCCTGGATTTCGACGACTTACTGCTGGAAGCGGTCCGGCTGCTGACGCATGACAAAGGGACGCGGGAACGGTTGAACCGGCGCTACGAATTCGTGATGGTCGACGAGTATCAGGACACCAATCGCAGTCAATATGAGCTGATGCGGCTGCTGACGCAGGAGCGGCTGAACATTTGCGTCGTAGGCGACGAGGATCAGTCGATTTACGGATGGCGCGGCGCGAATATCCGCAACATTCTCGATTTCGAACGTGATTTTCCGGGGGCGACGATCATCCGGCTGGAGCAGAATTATCGCTCGACTAAGAATATTTTAGAAGCCGCCAACGGTGTAGTGGCGCATAACACCGAGCGGATCGGGAAATCGCTGTGGACGGATTCGACGTCCGGCGACAAGATCACGCTCTACGAGGCTCCGGACTCCGAAAACGAAGCGCTATACATCGCCGATACGATCGAGAACCGGCTGGCGCGGAATCCGCAGGAACGGGTGGCGGTGCTGTATCGCACCAACGCGCAGTCGCGGCAGATCGAAGAGGCGCTCCGGCGGTACGGGCGTAAGTACGTGGTCGTCGGCGGATTCAGTTTCTATCAACGTGCCGAAGTGAAGGACGTTCTTTCGTATTTGAAAGCGCTGGTCAGCCCGCAGGATTCGATCAGCCTTCTACGAATCATCAATGTTCCGGCCCGAGGCATCGGACGCACGACGGTGGAGCAGATTGAGCAGTACGCGCTGACGCACGGGATGTCGCTGTGGAACGCGTTGGAGGAAATGCTGGAGCAGCATGCTTTTCCGGGCCGGGCCGAGGCTGCGCTGGCCGCGTTTCATCGGATGATGAAGGAACTCGCCGAGGGCGTCGAGACGCGGCCGGCGGCGGAGACTTTGCAGGCGGTGCTCGAACGCACGGGATATCGCAAGATGCTCGAAGAAGAGGCGACCGAGGACTCGCGAGCGCGGCTGGCGAATCTGGAGGAACTTCTGAACGCGGCGGCGGATGCGTCGGAGCGCGGCGAGGCGATTCGCGATTTTCTGGATCATGCGGCGCTGGTCTCGGATGCGGATTCGGCGGACGAGCGAGCGCAGATTTCGCTGCTGACCATGCACAACGCGAAGGGACTGGAATTTCCGGTCGTGTTTATCGCGGGTCTCGAAGAAGGGCTGTTTCCGCACAGCCGGTCGCTCGATTCGGAAGGTGCGATGGAGGAAGAACGGCGGCTCTGCTACGTCGGCATGACGCGTGCCGAAGCGAAGCTGCATCTTTCCTGGGCGCGATTCCGGCGGCGATATGGCGGGGGGCAGCCGGAACAGTCGATTCCGTCGCGATTCCTGAAGGAAGTTCCGACGGCGCTGCTGGAGCGTGTGCGCGGCGATCAGGGGCACGTGGATCTTTATGCGGAACGCTACGCCGTCCGCGACGCGGCGCAGCGGAACCTTTATACTGGGAAGACTTATAACTCAGTCGAAAACATCCGGCAGTTTTTCGCGGAAAAAGGGATGCCGGCGCCGCAGGGCCTGGAAGCCGCCAGAGCAGCGGCGGCGGCGAGCACCCAGCGCGCGGTAAACCCGCAGCCGGTAAAGAAAGCAGTCAAGAAATTCGGACCGGGCTCGGCGGTGGATCATGCCAAGTACGGCCGCGGCACGGTGGTTCGCCTGGAAGGTTCGGGCGACGACACGAAAGTTACGGTAAACTTCCCCGGATACGGGTTGAAGAAGCTGATCGCAAAATACGCGGGAATCAAGGTTGAATGAACACTAAACAAGTCACAGACGAAGCGGAACGTAAGAAGCTGAAGCGCGCGGCGCGGAAGAAAGCGCCGGCGATTAAGAAGCGCGCCGCCGACGTCGCACGCGGATCGCAAAAGCGCAAAGTAAAGAAGATGGCTAAGGGCCAACGCAAGCGCTAAGCTAGCGCCTGTGTCGCTCTTCCAGACCAAGTCGATAGACGAACTTATCAGGTCTTCCGAAGAACCGTCGAGGCGGCTTCGGAAGACGCTTGGCCCCTGGAGCCTGACGTTTCTTGGCATCGGCGCCGTTATCGGCTCCGGCATTTTCACGGTTACCGGCACGGCCGCCGCCGGAAAAGTCGAGAAGGTCGAATCGCTGCTGCACGCGACGCTGCTCGACCTGGTCACCCAAGGCACGCATGCGGCATCCCTGCACGGGCGGCCCGGAGCTGGACCTGCGATCACGATATCTTTTCTCCTGGTCGCAGTGGCGTGCATCTTCGCGGGCCTGTGTTACGCGGAGCTCGCGTCGATGATTCCCATTGCGGGCAGCGCGTACACATACGCCTACGCGATTCTCGGCGAGATCATCGCCTGGATCATCGGATGGGACTTGATTCTCGAGTACGCGGTCTCGAACATGTCGGTCGCCGTCGGGTTCTCGGCGTATTTGCAGGATCTGTCGGACAACTTGTTCGGGTTCCATTTGCCCGTGTCGATCGCGTTTCCGATGTTCCCGGCTCCCGGAGGTCCGGCGGGAGTTTTCAATGTTCCAGCTTTGTTGATTACCCTCGCAGTGACTTGGGTTTTGGTTCGGGGCGTGGAAGAGAGCGCCGAAACCAATACGGTCATGGTGGTGATCAAGATCGCCGCCATTCTGATTTTCTGCCTGGGCGCCGCGCGGGCGATCAATGTTAGCAATTATCATCCTTACGCGCCGAATGGTTTTTCCGGCGTGCTGACGGGCGCGTCGATCGTGTTCTTCACCTATATCGGATTCGATTCGGTGTCGACGGCGGCGGAGGAATGCGGGCGGCCGCAGCGAGACGTCCCCTTCGGCATCATCATGACGTTGATTATCTGCACGATTCTCTATGGTTCGGTGTCCGCTGTGCTCACGGGGATTACGAACTGGAAGACGCTGGATCCGGATTCACCGGTCGCGGTCGCGTTGAAGACGCTCGGGTATAACCGGCTGCGCCTAATCGTGACGGCGGGCGCGCTGACGGGCATGATTTCGTCGCTGCTGGTCTATCAATACGGGCAGGCACGGATCTGGTTTGCGATGTCGCGCGACCGGCTGCTGCCGGGGCTATTTTCGGCGGTACATCCGAAGTTCCAGACGCCGCATATCAGTACGTGGATCGCCGGATTTGTCGTCGGATTGCCGGCAGGGTTGTGGGACATCGATACGTTCGCGGAGTTGTCGAATATCGGGACGCTGTTCGCGTTTGTGGTGGTGTCGGCGGGAGTGATCGTGTTGAGGAAGAAACAGCCGGAGCGCCCGAGGTCATTCCGAGTTCCGCTGGTGCCGTTGGTGCCGATTCTGTCGATTGTGTGTTGCGTGATCCTGATGATGGGGCTGCCCGTGTTGACGTGGATCCGGTTTTTTGTCTGGTTGATGATCGGGATGGTGATTTATTTCGTCTATAGCAGGCATCAGACCGAAAGATTGGCCGTTAATGAACGCGAATGAACGTGAATGGGCCGCCACGCCACTTTGGGATGGTGGAAATTGATCAGGAGGGCGACGGGCAAGCCTGACGCCTTTAAGTAGTTGAGGCACTGCGCCAGATGCTCGTTTTCGAATTGTTCGACGCACTTCAATTCAACACGAGCTTGTCTTCAACCACCAGATCGGCGAAGTACTCGCCGACCAACTGTTCCTTGTAGATCACCGAATAGCTGACTTGAGTTTTAACGCGAAGTCCCCGCAGCCGAATCTCCTTCGTCATCGCCCGCTCATATACCTTCTCCAAGAATCCGCAACCCAGTGTATTCGAGACCTCAAACGCGGCCCCGACCACCGTCTCGATCAATTCACGTTCATTCATGTTCATTAACGGCCTATGATGGTTAGTTCGAGACGGCCCACATTCCTCTCATGCAGCACATCGTTGTAGGCACAGCAGGACACATCGATCACGGCAAGACCTCGCTCGTTCGCGCCCTGACGGGCATCGATACTGACCGCCTCGAAGAAGAAAAGCGCCGGGGCATCTCTATCGACCTCGGGTTCGCGCATCTGGACAATCTCGAATTTATCGATGTTCCCGGCCATGAGCGATTCATCAAGAACATGCTCGCAGGCGTGGCGGGCATCGATCTGGTGCTGCTGGTGATCGCGGCCGACGAATCCATCAAGCCGCAGACTCGGGAACATTTCGACATCTGCCGCCTCCTCGACATTCGTCACGGTTTGATCGCGCTGACGAAGTCCGACCTGGTCGATAAAGACCTGCTCGACCTTGTTCAACTCGAAGTCGCCGATTTCGTCCAAGGATCTTTTCTCGAAGGCGCGCCCATGATTCCCGTGAGCGCCACCACGCGCGCGGGGCTCGATGATCTTCGCGCGGCGCTCTCCAAGGCGGCCTCCGGTATTCGTGGAAAAGACGCGAGCCGTTATCCCCGGCTACCCGTAGATCGCAGTTTTACGATGAAAGGACACGGAGCCGTAGTCACCGGAACGTTGATCTCCGGTACGTTTTCGATTCATGACGAAGTCGAGCTGTACCCATCCGGCGCGCGCGCGAGAATCCGGGGGCTGCAGGTCCACGGCAAGCCGGTCGAGAAAGCGCACGCCGGAGATCGCGTAGCCGCCAACCTGGGCGGTGTCGACGCTTCGCAAGCCGCCCGCGGCATGGTTCTGGCGCCGCCGGGAATTTTCCGGCCGACGTATCAGATCGATACTGTCTTCGATCTGCTCCCGACAGCGCATGCGCTGAAGCATCGAGCTCCGGTGCATTTTCACGCGGGAACCGCCGAGGTCGAGGCGCAAGCCCGGCTGCTGTCTTCGCTCGAGCCGATGCGTCCCGGCACTCGCGCCCACGTTCGCTTCGCGCTGCGCGATCCCCTGCTGCTTCTGCCGGGCGACCGCTTCATTGTTCGTATGTTCTCGCCGGTGATCACGATTGGCGGTGGAACGGTTCTCGACATCGCGGCGCCTCCGAAAATGCGGCGGGTTCAGCTCGATCAGCGTCTTTCGAAGCTCGAACGCTGCGGCGCGAAAGAGCGAGTCGCTTTGCTGGTTTCCGAATCGAAGTACGGGATGAGCGTCGAGGACCTGGTCGCTCGAACGGGCCTTCGCCAATCTGAAATCGGCAGCGCACCGGATAACTGGGTGGTCGACCCGGCTTGGGTCACATTGACAGCCGCGCACTTTCGAGAACTGCTCAAGGATTTTCATCGCCAGAATCCTCTGCAACCCGGCCTCGCCAAGGAAGAGCTTCGCAGCCGGGAGCTACCCGGCGCGCCGGCATTTCTGATCGAAACGGTGCTCGGCCAAGCGAAAGATATCGTTTCGGAAGGCGAGATCGTGCGCCTGGCGTCGCACCGTGTCGCTCTCAAGCAGGATGAAGAGGCGGCGGTCGAAACAATCGAGGCTCTCTTCAAAGAAGGCGCATTGGCCGTCCCGGCGACGTCGGAGGTGCTCTCCAAATCCGGCGTCGAACCTGCCCGCGCCCGGTCGTTGCTTCAGATTCTTCTCAAGAGCCGCAAGCTGGTGCGCGTCGGCGACGATCTGATCTATCATGTGACCGCCATCGAATCCCTTCGCGCGATGCTGGCGCCTCGAAAGGGCACCCGTTTCTCCGTGGCCGATTTCAAGGATTGGACCGGCGTCTCGCGAAAATACGCCATCCCGCTGCTGGAATTTCTTGATAGAGAACGAGTTACACGCCGCGAAGGAGATTCGCGCGTGGTGAATTGACAATGGGCGAATAAATGGCGAACATAGACGCATGCCTGAACTCATCGGCATCGCCCGCCTCGCCGCCGAAAGCCCTCTTGTCGAAGCCAAGCGCCGCGTCGAGTATTTCGAACTCCCAACGCGCTCCTACATCACTTACTGCGCGAGCCCCCGGGTGCCGTTCCGCTGGACCATCAATCCTTACCGGGGCTGCGAGTTCGGCTGCAAGTATTGCTACGCCCGCTACGCGCACGAATTCATGGAGCTCCGCGATCCGCTCCAGTTCGAGCGGAAGATTTTCGCGAAGCAATTCGACGCCGCCAGGTTTCGCGACGAGCTGCACAAGATTCCACGCGGGGAAACGATCGCGATCGGGACCGCGACCGATCCGTATCAACCGGCCGAGCGGCGGTATCGCGTAACGCGGGCGATTCTCGAAGTATTCGCAAGCACGTCTGGGTTTCATTTGGGAGTGACGACGAAATCGGACTTGATTGCACGGGATATTGATTTATTGAGTGAGATCGCGCGGCGGCATTATCTGGGGATTCATATGACGGTCACGACCGTGGATCGGGAGCTTGCCCGGCTGATCGAACCGATGGCTCCGCGGCCGGATTTGCGGATCGCAGCGGTGCGGAAACTAAACGCTGCAGGAATTCGGGCGAATATTTTCGCTTCGCCTGTGATGCCGTTGATCAACGACAGCGATCCGAGCCTGGACGCGGTTGCGAAGTCTGCGGCTCGCGCGGGTGCGCGGAGTTTCGGCGGTCAAGTATTGTTTCTGAAACCGTGTTCGCGGGCGGTTTTTCTGCCGTTTCTCGAAGAACATTTTCCTTTGCTGGTGCGCCGCTACAAAGAACGATTCGAACGCGTCGCATATTTGCGCGGCGACTACCCTGAGAAGATTCAGGAACGCATCCGGCAGATTCGGCGGCGGTATGGGTTCGACGTCAAGACCGCGCCCGCAGAACCGGAGCTTTGGCTGCAGGACGCGCAACTGATGCTTTTCTCTTAACGTCCATTCAGTTTGATTGACGGCCTAGACTGCAGCGTAATCGGCTGGGACCTGCCCCTCCGGCAATAACTCGCCCTTTTCTAAATGCCGGATTCGAGTTGCCGCCCGCGCCGCATGCGGATCATGTGTCACCATCACGATCGTTTTTCCGAATTCACGATTCAACCTTCCCAGCAGCGTCAACACTTCCTGCGCCGACGCAGCATCCAGATTCCCAGTTGGCTCATCCGCGAGGATCAGATCCGGGTCGGTCACGATCGCGCGGGCGATGGCGACGCGCTGTTCCTGGCCGCCCGAAAGCTGGCGAGGAAGATGCGTCAGGCGGTCGCCGAGACCGACCAGCTTCAGGGCCGTCCCCGCATGCTCCATTCGTTCTTTCTTTTTCAGATTCGTCAGCTTCAGCGGCAGTTCGACGTTCTCAATCGCCGACAAGACGGGGATCAGATTAAAGCTCTGGAAGACGAACCCGATGTGCTCGTTGCGCCAGTGGGCGATAGCGCGATCGGATAAGGCGCGCAGGTTTTCGCCGAGCACCAGGATCTCGCCATCGGAGGCCCGGTCCATTGCAGCGATCAGGTGCAAGAGCGTCGATTTGCCGGAGCCGGAAGGTCCCATCAGAGCGACGAAATCGCCCTTCTGGACTTCGAGATTCGCGTCTTTCAGCGCGATCACGTGAAATTCGTCGCGGATGAACTCCTTGGTCAGGTTCCGCGTTTGTATGACTGTCTCGCTCATTTCGGTTTCACCCTGTCCCCGTCCTTCAAATCCGCAGGCGGACTTACAATCAGATCCTCGCCGCCGATTAAGCCCTCGTCAATGCGAACTCCCTGCGGCCCAGTCGATCCAGCTTTCACCGGGCGCCGGACAGCGCGGCCGTTGCTGACGACGAACACGCCACCTTCGCGAACGGCCGAGGTGGGAATCACGATCGATGGTTTTTCCGCCTCGCCGGTCTTTTTCGCCTCCGCGATAAAGGCGACACTTGCGTTCATTTCCGGACGCAGATAGACGTCCGGCTTCGCGATCTTCACTTTCACCTGTACTGTGGCCTTCTGGCGATTCGCCTCCGGGGAAACCTCGTCGATGTAGCCTTCGTAATGACGATCCGGAAACGCGTCAGTAGTCACGACGCCGCGCTGGCGAGGGCCGAGTTTCGCGAAATCGTTCTGATTGATATCCAGCTCGACTTTCAGATCGTTCAGATCCGCCATCGAAACGACGTAGCCTTTGGCGCCCTTGTCGCCGACGAATCCGGTGGTGACGAACTCGCCTTTTTCGACGTTGCGCTCAAGAATAGTTCCGGTTACCGGCGCGCGAATCACCGTGTTGTCGAGCTGCAACTGAGAGTAGGCGAGCTGCCCCTTCGCCTGCTCCACCATTCCACGCGCGGCGTCAATCTGTTCCTGGCGCGGGCCCAGCTTGATCAGGTCGTAGCTGCGTTCAAGCGACGATCGCTGCGCCAGCGCGCTATCGTATTTCGCCTGCGCGTCGTCCAGATTCTGCTTGGTCATCACGCCTTGTTCGACCAGCGGCCGGGTACGGTCGAGCGTCACCTTGGCGTTGATCTCGGCGACGCGCGCGTTTTCTACATCTGCTTTCGCCTTGGCGATTTCTTCCGGCCGCGAACCGTGCAGCAATTGATCGAGCTGCGCCTGCAAATTAGTCAGATTTCCTGTTGCCTGCAAAACCTGCGCTTTGTATTCTTCGTCCTCCAGGCGAACCAGTTCCTGACCTTGCTGAACGTGGTCGGCCTTTTCGACTCCGATCCAGGCGACTTTGCCGACCACCTTGGCGGCAAGCTCGATTTTGTGCGCCGTGACCACGTA
Source organism: Bryobacteraceae bacterium (assembly GCA_035308605.1). Classification (GTDB taxonomy): domain Bacteria; phylum Acidobacteriota; class Terriglobia; order Bryobacterales; family Bryobacteraceae; genus Palsa-187. Next base: position 5,672 of record DATGGL010000132.1, on the reverse strand, counting down.
TCCCGTTGCGTTAAGGATGACGTCGCCGGAGCGCGCGGGATCCCCGGCGGTGGCGGCGCGAACGCGCATCACGTCGACATCGGTTGCTCGGTTGATGATGCCAAACGCGAACCGGCCCGCGCCGAGCAGCAGGAGGATTCCGATGCCAGTAAGAATCCAAACTGTCGCCCAGCGTGACGGACCGTCCGATCTTTTCCGGCTGCGGTCGATCCGCAGACTTTTCAGTTCGGCTTCCATAATCCCCGTTTTAACCGTCGCGCAATGCTACCAGGATCTCTTTTTTCGCCGCCGCACGGGCGGGGAACAAGCCGCCGATCGCGCCCATGATCAAGGCGAACGTGACCCCAATCGCCATCGCTTCCGGTCCCACGCGGAAATTGAAAGCGATTTCGCTAAAGCTTTGAAAACTCATGATACCGGTGGTGACGTTATTCAGCGGAAGCACCAGCGCGCAGCCCAGCGCGCCACCGATTAATGACAGCACCAGCGATTCGAAGAAGAAACTGGTCAGGATGCTGCTGCGCGAAAATCCAAGCACGCGCAGGGTTCCCACTTCTTTCGCGCGCCGCGCGACCGCCGCATACATCGTGTTCATCGCCGCGAAACTCGATCCGACGGCCATGATGATCGAAACAAATACGCCCAGATATTCGATGGGCGCGGCGGAAACCGTTTGCGCGTCCATGTAGCTTTGCTCGGTACGCGCGGTGGACAGCAGGCGCCGGTCGTCGTTGATCGAGTTCACCAGCGCGTCGACGGAGACCGCGTCGGTGGCGCGCACTAGCGCCGAGCTGAGGCCATCGTAGCGATTGAAATCCCCGCCCATCTGATTCAGGTCGCAAAAGATCTCGCTGCTATTGGCGCTCTGGCCGGCGTCCATCACGCCCACCACTTCCCATTCGCCGCGGCCGAACCGCAATTTTTTCCCGAGACCCGCGTCGGGATAGCGCTTGGCCACCGACTTTCCGACCACTACCTCACGCATTCCCTGTCGAAACCACCGGCCGTCCGCGATCTTTACGTGCTCGCGGATCTCGAGTCCGACGGGCGTGATTCCCCGGAGCGTGATGTTCATCCCCTCGGGCTTTTCGACGCTGGGAAGGTTGATGACAGTCACCAGCTCAAGAGAGGCGATCGGGTGACCGTCCGCGGCACGGGCGATGCCCGGCTTCGACTTCAAATCCTCGAACACGGACCGCTGCATGCCGCCGCTAAGTTCGGCCGTCGCTCCCTTCCTCATCACCAGCACGTTCAGAGGATTCGCGGTGGTGTGAAACGCGGTGCGCAGGCCGTTCACCAGGGCGAGCACTGCCACAAGAACCGAAACTGTCAGCGCGATGCCCAACGCAGTCATCAGCGTCGTGGTCTTTCGCACCGCCAGATTGCGGATGTTGTAAGCGAGAGGAATCGCCATGCTACGCGTTACTCCGTAATGACTCCAGGATCGGCGTCCGCGCGGCGGTCAGCGCGGGAATGGTGGAGCTGACGACGCCGATGAACACTGCGAGAGCGATACAAATCGCGCCCACGTCCGGCGTGATGGCGAGGGTCTTCATCGCCTGCATGAAGCTGGGTCCGCGGCGGACCAGGGAGGTGAGCCCCATCGCGAACACCATTCCGAGACTTCCTCCAACGATCGAAATGACTCCCGCTTCGCCCAGGATGATGAAGAGAATCGCGCCCGGCGTGTAGCCGAGTGTCTTTAAGATTCCTACTTCGCGAATCCGCTCCCGGACCGACATCGCCATGGTGTTCGCCGAAACCAGAAGAATCGTGAACGTCACGGCGGCGCAGATGCTCATCAGATAGAGCTTGATGTTTCCGAGAAACGAAATGAATTGGAGCCCGAATGCCTGTTCGGATTCGCTCTTGGTGGGAAATTGGGAATTGGCGAACATATCGTCGATCGCCTTGATCACGCGCGGAACGGCGTCCACGTTCTCTACCTGCACCTGGAACGTTCCGACCAGGTCCTGTTGCGCGCTCTTCGCGCCCAGCATTTCACGCAAGTAGGCGTTGCTGAAGAACAGCGTTTCGGATGTATTCGGATCGTTAAAGACTCCGACCAGCGTTAACTCCGGATTGGCCTGAAATATATCGCCGGTCAGGAAGATCTTCTCGCCGATCTTCCAATTCATGCGCTCCACAAGGTCGGAGCTGGCGATGGCGGCGGTGCGCAGATGGAGGAACGTCTGTTTCTGGTCCTCCGGCATCACGATCTCGGGACGCACCTTAAAGAACTTGTCTGGCTCGACGCAAAATCGAGCGAAAAAGTTTTTCTGATCGCGCGCGTCCTTATAGGTTCCGCCGAACCACTGCCAGATCATCGCCTCGCGCACACCGGGAACCTGACGGATCTTGTCGCCGAAGTAAGCCGGAATCGGCTGCGTGATGGAAACTTTATGATGCGTCACCAGACGGAGTTCCTGTCCGGGAGTCGGCGGGGCCAGAAACAGGCCGCGATACAGCGCAAACATCACACCCAGCAGACACAGGGATGCAGCAATGCTAAAGATGGTCAGAACGCTGCGCCGCCGGTTGCGCAGGGAGTTTTTCAGCATTAGCGGCAGGTATCGGAACATCAACTATATTCTAAGGGAGCGCCAGGGCCCGAACTGAACCCGTACCGGCGAATGGCGAATTTTCATGGACGAACGCCGAGTGACCGAAGACGAGGTCTACATGCGTGACGCGCTCGATCTGGCGCGGGAGGCGGAGGACAGCGGAGAGGTCCCGGTGGGCGCGGTGGTCGTTCTGGACGGGACGGTTATCGGCCGTGGACGCAATTCGCCCGTTTCTCTGAACGATCCCACCGCGCACGCCGAGATTCTGGCGCTCCGCGAGGCGGGCGCTACGGTCGCGAACTATCGTCTGCCGGGTGCGACTCTGTACGTAACTCTCGAACCCTGCGTGATGTGCGCGGGGGCGCTGGTGGCGGCACGGATCTCACGCCTGGTTTTCGGGGCGCGGGATCTCCGTTTCGGGGGCGTCCGCAGCAAGTTCCGAGTGGCGGATTCTGAGCTGCTGAACCATCGCGTGGAAATCGTCGAAGGAGTTATGGGTGTTGATTGTGCGAAGCTGCTTCAGGCGTTTTTCGATGCTCGCCGGTAGATCGGCGGACCCGCTTGCTGTCGCGCGCGGTTCTATGTCAGGATTCGAACCACGACCGTCGCTCTGCGTAGGCGGCTTGGCGACCACTGAACCGCGCGCGCCAGCAAGCGGGTCCCGACGTCTTTCTAGAACCCGCGCTTCTTAGTGAAAGCTGAAGAGCAAGCGCTATTGACGACGCGTCGAGACCCACTCACTGTCGTTCGCGGCTCGGTGCCGCGCGGCGGGTTTCGCGATCGGACTAATGAGTGTCAGGCGGTGCGGCCGATCGGCACGGGAAACTCCAGATTTGGCGGACGGTGCAGGCGCTCCTGCATGGTAGGTATGTGGGCGGCGTACGTTCTGGATGGGCCATTAAAGTATTCGTCCAGCGGAAACAATGGATACGGTTCCAATTCACGGAACACGCGGCCAAGTTTCTGTTCGATCCGATAAACAGCGTGAAAGAAATTGCCCCGGTCGATGTCCAGCCGGCGGCTACAGAGCTTCCAATCGGCGCCCAGCAGAAAATGATAGCGGAATAATTGATGTTCGAGAGGGTCCAGCGCCCGGCGCGCGATCAGACAGAAATCCGCGATGTATTCTTCGTCCTTGCGTCCCCAGGTGCTCGGCCGGGAACGGCCCGCGTGCGGTTCCACCGTAACGCGGCTCAAATGTTTTTCCTGGGTTACGCATCTCACGAAACGATCCCAACAGATTCGAAAGATCGCCCGCAGAACGCAGTTGCAGGGCGCGACCGCTCCTTTCTTGTTCAAACGCAATCCAGATCCGTGGCATTGCGTGCATCTGTGCATGGCCAGCGCCAATGTCTCCGAACGTGTCCATTCCATCCGTCCTCCATCCCGGCCCCGCGCCGGGATCTGTTACGTATAGTACTTCCGTATTTAACAAACTGTCAATAATTATTCGCGAATTAGGTAATAATTTCCCGATAAACCTCGAGAACCTCCCGCGCGGTCCGATCCCAATGAAACTTGCTGGCTTGCGCGCGGCCAGCTTCCGCCATCCTGGACCGGCGGCCGGGATCGAGCAACACCTCGCGCAGCCCGCGTGCAATATCGAAAACGTTGTCAGGGCTGACCAATTCGGCGGCGTCGCCCACCGCTTCCACCAGGGCTGGAATATCCGATGCCACCACGGGGGTCCCGCACGCCATCGCTTCGAGCGGGGCCAGTCCAAAGCCCTCGTACAGCGATGGAAAAGCGAATACCGAAGCGGCGCGGTAAAACACCCGCAGCGTTTCGAGCGGGACGAAACCGAGAAAGCGTACCACCGGTTCCATGCGCGCTTGGGCGGCCGCGCGCCGAACTGATAGATTCTTTGAGATTTCGTCGCCAATTATGATTAAATGCAAATCGCCATATTCGGAATGATGTTCGAATTCGGAGCGCAAAACGGCGAAGGCTTCGATCAGGCGCGGAATGTTCTTGCGGGGGCGGATGGTCCCGGCGTAAAGGATGAAGGGATAGTGAATGCTGTAACGGTCGAGGATCTGTCGGTCGTGCTCGCCATTGATCGCGTGGCCGGCGAACGCCGGATCGGGCGCGCTGTAGATGGTACGGATCCGCTCGGGGGGCAGATGCAGGACGTGTTCGATGTCCCTTTGTGTGGACTGAGATACTGTAATGACGCGCGCGGCGCGCAGGGCGCCGCGGCGGTATCGTTCTTCCCGCAGCGTCTGGCGCACATCGCGGCTGGTGGAAAACAACAGGCTGCTCATGTCGTGAATCGTAACGACGTAGGGTTGCGGCATCCACCACGCGACGGAATTGAGAGGAATATGATACAAGTCCGCGCGTAACGTCCGCAGAAATTGCGGAAACGTCATGTTATGAATCAAGTCGGTGTCCGGCCGGGCGTAGATCGCGGTCTTGAAGTTGGAACCTAATCCCGCGAAGGCCGAGGTATCGTGCGGGCGAACCACCAGTGTGTAACGATTCTCGCGATCGAGGTCCGACAGCCCGCGGACCAGGTTGCGGATGTAGGTACCGATTCCAAAATCACCGATATGACGCGCGTCGATGACCAGATGCGACATCGACGATCCGGCGTCCTCAGCGGCTTGCGGCCGCGGCGAGTTTCCACGCGTAGAGGGGGAAGCGATCCGTCAACGCGGTTACCTGGCGGCGAACCTCGGCCAGCGTGTCTTCACTAGCGACGTTTTCAAGTACGCGCACGATCAACTCAGCCGTCTCGCGCATTTCCGGTTCCCGGAAGCCGCGGGTGGTCACGGCGGGACTTCCGAAGCGCATACCACTCGGGTTGAGCGGAGGATTCACGTCAAACGGGATCGTATTCTTATTCGCAGTGATATAAGCGCGATCGAGTGCGGACTCGGCTTCTTTCCCGCGCACGCCCTTGGCGAACACGTCCACCAGCATCAGATGGGTGTCGGTGCCGCCCGAGACCACGCGGCATCCGGCGTCCTGCAACGCGGCGGCTAAAGCTTTCGCGTTCGCTGTCACCTGCTTCTGGTAGGCGACAAATTCCGGCGTCGCCGCTTCCTTGTAGCACACGGCTTTCGCGGCGATGATGTGCATCAGCGGACCGCCCTGCATCCCCGG
>DATGGL010000131.1:0-9569 GCA_035308605.1 Bryobacteraceae bacterium | reverse complement strand
TGAGATCCGGCTGTTGATGAAGCGGATCACCGACGTGGTGCTGGCGGCGGCGGCGCTGGTGCTGTTGTGGCCGGTGATGCTGGCGGTGGCGCTGGTGATCAAGCTCACGTCGCCGGGACCGGCGATTTTCCGGCAGGTACGCTGCGGGCTGAATGGGCGCAAATTCGTGTTTTATAAATTCCGGTCCATGCAGGAGAACGCGCACGAGATGCGGGAATCGCTGCGGCATTTGAGCGAGCGGCAGACGGCAATGAAGATTCCCAACGATCCGAGGCTGACCATGATCGGGTGGTGGCTGCGGAAATTTTCGATCGATGAGTGGCCGCAGTTGTGGAATGTGCTGAAGGGCGATATGTCGCTGGTGGGTCCGCGGCCGGCGGTGCCAGAGGAGGTCGATCAGTATGAGCGCTGGCAGCGGCGGAGGTTGCGCATGCGTCCGGGGCTGACGTGTTTATGGGCGGTGTGCGGTCGCGATGCGGTGGATTTTGAGACGTGGATGCGGCTGGATATGCAGTACATCGATAGCTGGTCGCTGGCGCTGGACTGGAAGATTATTTTGCGGACGATTCCGCAGGTGTTGAGCGGGCGGGGGGCGCACTAGCGGCGCGGGGAGATAGCCGTCGTGACCCGCTTACTGCGTGCGCGGCTCGGTGGTTGAGGACCGGGGGGAATGCGCATCGCGGGATTTACTGGAGCGAAGCGATGGCTTGCTCGAAGTTCATCTGGAATCGGTATAGCATTGCGAGTGATAGAATTAGGTTTCCAACGCTGGCTGGAAAATCCATTTCACTGAAGAACAGGGACGATAAATGGCGGTTACGGTTGCAGGTCTTGAAGGAATCATAGCGGCAGAATCGAAGATCTGCTATATCGACGGCGATGCCGGGATTCTGAGTTATCACGGGTTCAACATCCATACGCTGGCGCAGAAAGCGACGTTTGAGGAAGTCATCTTTCTGCTGTGGAATGGGCGGTTGCCGAATCAGGCGGAACTGGATCGGCTGAATGCGGGGCTGTCGGCCAATCGGGCGATTCCGAGCGAGGTTACGGCTTTCCTGAAGAACAACGGGTCGGCGGGGCCGATGGATGTTCTGCGAACAGCGGTTTCGATGCTCTCGCTGCACGATCCGCTGGCGAAAGATATGTCGCCGGAAGCGAATCAAGCGAAGGCGATCAAGCTGATGTCGCAGACGTCTACGATCGTCACATCGTTCGACCGGTTGCGGAACGGGAAAGAAGTTATTGACGGCGATCCAAAGCTCAGGATGGCGGCCAATTTTCTGTATACGCTCACCGGGAAGAAGCCGGATGAGGTTATGGAGCGGGCGTTCGATGTCGCGCTGATTCTGCATGCGGACCATGAGCTGAATGCATCGACGTTCGCCGCGCGCGTGGTGGCGGCGACGTTGTCGGATATTTATTCAGCGGTGACGGCGGGGATCGGGGCGTTGAAGGGGCCGCTGCATGGCGGGGCGAATGAAGACGTGATCAAGATGCTACTCGAGGCTGGGTCGGCCGAGAAGGCTCTGGATCACGTGAAGTACCGGCTGGCGAACAAGATCAAGATTCCGGGATTCGGGCATCGCGTGTATCACACGACCGATCCGCGGGCGACGCATTTGAAGGAGCTTTCCGAAGAGATCGGGAAGCGGACGGGGCATGTGGATCTGTACGAGACTTCGAAGCAGATCGAGCAGTACATGAAGGAGACCAAGAACCTGAATGCGAACGTCGATTTTTATTCGGCGTCGACGTATTACTCGCTGGGGATTCCGATCGATTTGTTTACTCCGATATTTGCGGTGAGCAGGATGTCGGGGTGGACGGCGCATGTGCTGGAGCAGTATCACAATAACCGGCTGATTCGGCCGCGGGCGGATTATACGGGCGAGGCGGTGGGTCGCGCCTGGGTGGAGATGTCGGCGCGCTAGCGCGCGCCTGGCAGGTCGGGGACCTGCCCTACTAAACTGCACAATCTGAGCTTGGGTGATACGTGTACGATCTTTCTTTTTTCAGGAACAATTTGGATGCGGTTGCGAAGAGGCTGGCGGATCGCGGGTTTGTGCTCGAGTTAGACGCATTTCGCAAGATGGATGCGGAGCGGCGCGCGGCCGTCACTGAGGCGGAGCAGCTTAAGGCTCAGAAGAATACGGAGTCACAAGAGATCGGGAAGCTGAAGAAGGCAGGGGAGGATGCTTCGGAGCGTCAGGCTCGAGTGCGGGAGATTTCGGATCGAATTGCGGCGCTGGATCTGAAGGCGGCGGAGCTGGATGAATCGTTCCGGCTGATGATGGCGGGAGTGCCGAATCTGCCGCATGAATCGGTACCGGCGGGAAAAAGTTCGGAAGAGAACGTCGAAGTTCGGCGGTGGGGCACCATCCCATCGTTTTCGTTCGCGCCAAAAGCCCATTGGGATCTGGGGCCGGAGTTAGGGATTTTGGATTTTGAGAGGGCGGCGAAGGTTACGGGGGCCCGGTTTGCGGTTTATTGGGGGATGGGGGCGAAGCTCGAACGGGCGCTGATTAATTTTTTCCTGGATGTCCATACGAAGCATCATGGATACAAAGAAGTTCTGCCGCCGTTCATGGTCAATTCGACGAGTTTGTATGGGACGGGGCAACTGCCGAAGTTTGAGGCGGATCTGTTCAAGTTGCAGGGGACGGACTATTATTTGATCCCTACAGCGGAAGTGCCGGTTACGAATTTGTATCGGGATGAGACGCTCGATATGGATGCGCTGCCGATTTCGCTGGTCGCGTACACGCCGTGTTTTCGGAGTGAGGCAGGATCGTATGGACGGGATGTGCGGGGGATTATCCGCCAGCATCAGTTTCAAAAGGTCGAGCTGGTGAAGTTTGCGAAGCCGGAATCGTCGTATGAGGAGTTGGAACGGCTGACTCGGGATGCGGAGGATATTCTGGAACGGCTCGGGTTGCCGTACCGGAGAGTTGTGTTGTGCACGGGGGATATGGGGTTTTCTTCGGCGAAGACCTACGACATCGAGGTGTGGCTGCCGGGGCAGAATGGGTATAAAGAGATTTCTTCCTGCTCCAATTTTGAGGCGTTTCAGGCCCGGAGAGCTTCGATTCGCGGGAAGTCCGGGAAGAAGTCGGAGTATGTCCATACGCTGAATGGATCGGGGCTCGCGGTGGGGCGAACGTGGGTGGCGATCGTGGAGAATTATCAGCAGGCGGATGGGAGTGTCGTCGTGCCGGAGGCGTTGCGGCCTTATATGGGTGTTGAGGTTATCACGAAATCATAATTGGCCGTTAATGAACGTGAATTAACGTTAATAACTCCAGTCGGTTAGAGAAATGGGGTAGATGTCGGGCTGGGCTTCGCGCTTTAAACTTTGGGCGCTTGGAGGCTTGGCGGATGTTCAGTTTCAGATGGGCCGCGATGGCGCTAGCGGCGGCGGGGATGGCGGCGGCGCAGCCGGCGCTTACTACGATCCAGGATATTCTTTATCGGGCGGATGGGTCGCGGTTTAACGGGACCATCTTTATCACCTGGGATGCGTTTCAGGCGGGCGATACGTCGAACATTGCCACGGCGAATCTGACGGTCCCCATTGTCAACGGCGTTTTGAACGTGCGGCTGGTGCCTACGACCACTGCGTCGGCTGGCGCGCAATACAATCTCACCTACAATTCGCAGGGCGTGAATCAGTTCACACAGGTGTGGGCGGTGCCGGCGAGCTCGGTGACGCTGCGGGTTCGGGATGTGCTGGTGTCGCAGGGGACCGTGGTGGGGCCGGCTCCGGTGGTGGCGCCGGTGCAAATTTCCGACATCGTGGGCCTGGCGAATGCGCTGGCGCTGCGGGCGCAGGAGGGCGTGGGGTTTACGCTGGGGCGTACCGCGGTCATCAACACTTCGGGTCAGATCGACGGGGCGGCGGGGAATTTGAGCGATTGCGTGCATGTCGATGGGACCGCGGGGCCGTGCGGATCGGGCGGCGGAGGAATTTTGCCGGCGTTTTCCGATGGAGAGACGCCCGGAGGGTCGATTAACGGGACGAATGCGGCGTTCACGCTGGCCTTTGCGCCCTCGCCGGGAGCAAGCCTGGAGTTGTATCGAAATGGCGTGATGTTGAAGCAGAGCGTCGATTATTCGCTGAGTGGGAGCACGGTCACGTTTCTGACCGGCGCGATTCCGCAGACGGGCGATTTGTTGACGGCGGATTACCGGTACGCGAATCCGAGCAATCCGCTGGGGTCGCTGACGGCGGCTCAGGTGATTTGCAGTTCGACGGGTTCGAGCACAAGCGCGTCGACGATTACGCAGTTGGGGAGCTGCACGATACCGGCGGGGCTGTTGGGCACCGGCGATCGGATCGAAGTGCAGTTCCAATATAACCACGCGGGCTCGAGTACTGGGTTCACCGGGCAGATTCAGTGGGCGGGCGCGACGGTGATTTCGAGATCGACGGCGGCGGCGGAGACGGCGCTGGTAGGACGAATGACGTTCGGGATCTATTCGGGGGCGCAGTCGTGGGATGTGCAGAGCTGGGGGAGCGCGCTGAGCTTTGCCGCGGCGACGGGGACAACGTCGGCGGATTCGACGCAGAACTTGCAAATCGCATTCCAGGGGCAGATGGCGGGGTCGACTGCAGACAGCGTGATTTTAAGGAATTTTACGGTGATCCGGTACCCGGCGCAGACAAGTCCCTAAACTTGACTGCTTAGTCTGAACCTCGCTTCCACCCTTACACTGGCACTCAGGTTTTTGGCTAAGTTACAGAGATTAAGGAGTTTCGCCTGACTTCCTACGGTCAATTTGTGCTTGTTCGAAGCGGAGTTTTCCGGCAAGATAGTCATGAAGAGATAGCCGAGGAGATTCCGGATGGTGAGACTTTACATTGCAGCCGAACGACTGTGGAGGAACGTCCGCGGTCAGGACATGATCGAGTATGCGCTTCTCGCGGGCGCGATCGCGGTGGTGGTTGCAGGGTTCCTTCCGGTGAATCTGATGCCGTCGGTGAGCTCGATTTTCTCGAAGGTCGTGTCAGGGTTCAACGCCAGCTAATTTCAAAAGCTTTCCCCGTTCGAAGACTCGAACAATGTGCAGAGCCGCCGAAGTAAGAAATTGGCGGCTCTTCTTTTTAGGTAGTCAAACGCTTCAAGTAACCGTCTACTGCGCGGCCCGACCTTTCCTGCGTGATCAAACCGATGTAGCCGTCCGGACGCACCAGAATCTGAACGCCCGTGCCGACATCATAGGCGCGGCGGCCGTGACCCGCGACGTCGACGATGGCAGAATCGCCGATGGCTTCGCCCGGCTGGGCGACCGTGTATGCGCTTACGAGGGAACCGTTGGCGACCTCCGGCTCTGTCGGGTCCGTGGGGCTATTGCCGAACGTGAGCAGCGTGAAGTGAGGACCGCGAAAGAGGTCGAAGAACCGGACCGGTGTTCCATCCGCTTTCTGGCAGGGCGCATCGGGCGCGCGATCGCCGGCGCGAAGGCTGCCGGGCGATGCGCGTTCATCGCGGGCTAACGGGCCGTCGCGATACGTGATCCCGAGTTGGAGCGTCTCCGGGCCGCGCTTCTGAGCGACTTCTGCGTTGGCGGTGATTTGCCGATGCAGCTTTGTGGTTACGCCGATCATCCACGCGGCTACCGGGAGGCGTTCGGCTTCGTAGGTATCGAGCAGGCGTTCGGATGCGCCATTGAGCACCATCGCCAGTTTCCAGCCGAGATTGTAAGCGTCCTGAATGCCGGTGTTCATTCCCTGACCACCGGCGGGAGAATGAACGTGCGCGGCGTCGCCGGCGAGGAAAACGCGGCCGACGCGATAGCGATCCACCATTCTGACGTTGGCGCGATAAAGAGATAACCAAGTCGCGTCAGACAAGTGAATACCGAAACCGCCGGTGCGCTGGTCGACAATTTGCTGAAAACGTTCCAGGGAGGGCTGATCGGGTTCGTCGGGACCGATGCCCGCCTGGAACTGGAATGAGTCGGTGCTCGGGAGCGGACAGAGCGCCATCCAACCAAGTTCGTTGTTCTGCCAGGAATGCCAGTGATCGCGATCGAGAGTGTCGGCTTTCACGTCGCCAACGAGCATGCGCTCAGTTGGCCAGGCTTCGCCTTCGAAACCGACGTTGAGGGCGTGGCGAACGAAGCTGTGTCCGCCGTCAGCGCCTACCAGGTACTGGCACACTACTTTTTCCTGAATGCTGCCGCGGTTCAGCGTTGCCGCGACACGTCGGCCATCGTCGTCGAAGCCGACGAGTTCGGTTCCGAGTTCGACGGTGTGCCCGAATCCTTGAAGACGATTTCGAAGGATTTCCTCTACCCGCCACTGGGGAATGATCAGGGAACTGGCGTAGGGAACGTCGGGCGTGGGGACGCGGCCTTCGTGGATGTCGCGATCGCCCAGGATTTTCGTGCCGCTGTATGCGCGGAAGGGCAGGTGGGAGCGGCCGTTGGCCAGGATTTGATCGATTACGCCGAAGTCGTCGAGAATTTCGAGGCTGCGGGGCTGAAGTCCCTTGCCGCGGGAGCCGTTGAAGTAGGCGTCGGTCTTATCCATGATCCGGAAGGGCACGCCGCGGCGGGCGAGGTCGCAGGCCAGGGCGAGGCCGGTGGGTCCGGCGCCGGAGATGAGGACAGAGGGATCGACGGGCATTTACTTATTTTGCGATGGTTGGTGGTCCTGCGCGTGGCGAGTGGCACTGAGAGGCTGGGGATTTGTACCATAGGGCTTTCCCATGCTTCGATTTGAAACGGCCGGGGAGTCACACGGCGAGTGCCTTGTCGCGACTTTGACGGGATTACCCGCAGGGGTGCCGGTGTCGCTGGAAAGCGTCGACCGGGAACTTTGGCGGCGACAGCAGGGGTATGGGCGCGGCGGGCGGATGAAGATCGAGACGGATCGGGCGCGCATTGTGAGCGGGGTGCGGCATTCGAAGACGATCGGGTCGCCGATCGGGATCATCATCGAAAATAAGGACTGGAAGAATTGGACCGATGTGCTGCCGGTGGAGGATATCGACGGCGCGGAGGATAAGAAGAAACCAGTGACCCGGCCGCGGCCGGGGCATGCGGACTTGGCGGGGTCGATCAAATATAATTTTGCGGACGCTCGATATGTGCTGGAGCGGGCGAGTGCGCGGGAGACCACTGCCCGGGTCGCGGTGGGGGCGCTGGCGAAGGCGTTTCTGGGAGAGTTTGGGATAGGTGTGTTGAGCCATGTGATCGGGGTGGGGGAGGCGCGGTTAGAGAGAGCGGTTTGTTGGGATGAATTGGTCGAGTTGAGTAAGAAGGACGAGGTCTTGCTCGGGTGCGTGGATGGCGAAGCGGAAGCGCGGATGAAAGCGGTGGTGGATGTCGCGTACCGGACGGGGGACACGGTGGGCGGCGTGTTTGAGGTGATCGCACATGGAGTTCCGGTGGGGTTGGGATCGCACGTTACTTGGGATTCGCGGCTTGACGGGAAACTGGCGCAGGCGATTGTTTCGATGCAGGCGGTGAAGGGCGTGGAAGTAGGGTTCGCGGCGGACGGGGCGGCTGCGTATGGATCGAAGGTGCAGGATACGATTCACTACCAGAAGGAAGAGAGAAGATTTACGCGGGGGGCGAATCGGGCGGGCGGGATCGAAGGCGGGATGACGAATGGTCAGGATGTGGTCGTTCGCGGGATGCTGAAACCGATTTCGACGCTGCGGCGGCCGCTGGAGAGTGTGGATCTGACGACGCGGGAATCGGCGCTGGCGGCGTATGAGCGCAGCGACGTTTGTGTGGTTCCGGCGGCAGGGGTGATTGGCGAGGCGATGGTCGCGATTGTGCTGGCGGGGGCGATGCTCGAGAAGTTTGGAGGGGATTCGCTGACGGAAACGAAGCGGAATTATGAGGGATATCTCGAACAGGTGAAGAACTTCTGATGGTTTATCCGATTGTGAAATACGGGCAGCTGGTGCTTGAAGAGAAGGCGCAGACGATTACGGAATTCGATACAGCGGAGCTGCATAAGCTGATCGAAGACATGTTCGAGTCGATGTATGCGGCTCGGGGAGTGGGGCTGGCGGCGCCGCAGATCGGCGTGGGAAAGAGACTGGCCGTCATTGATGTGACGACGGGCGAGGATCCGACGCAGAAGGTGGTGTTGATTAACCCGGAGATCGTGGCTCGGGAGGGGGCGCAGACGGGTGAGGAAGGTTGTCTGAGCCTGCCGACGTTTCGTGAGCCGGTGACACGGGCGCAGAAGGTCACCGTCAAGGCTTGGGATGCGAAGGGCGTCGCCTTCGAGATGACTGGCGAGGATCTGATGGCGCGGGCGTTACAGCATGAGACGGATCATTTGAATGGGACGCTGTATATTTCGCATATCAGTCCGTTGAAGAGGGATTTGATTCGAAGGAAAGTGAGGAAGCTCCAGAAGGCCGGGGAGTGGGGGTGAGGCCCCGGTGAGACTGGTTTTTCTCGGCACGCCGGAGTTCGCGGTACCTTCGCTCGAGAAAACGGTGGAAGCGGGGCATGAAGTGGTCGCGGTGTTCACGCAGCCGGATCGGCCGAAGGGGCGGGGGCAGAAAGAGGCGATGTCGCCAGTGAAGGCGGCGGCGCTTCGGCTGGGGATCGCGGTGCATCAGCCGGAGCGGGTCAGGCGGCCGGAGGTGGTCGCGCAGCTTGCGGATATGCGGCCTGAGGCGATGGTGGTGGTCGGGTACGGGCAGATTATTCCGCAATCGATTTTAGATATTCCTCCGCTGGGCATAATTAATGTGCATGCGTCGCTGCTGCCAAGGTATCGGGGGGCTGCGCCGATTCAGTGGGCGATTGCGCGCGGGGAATCGCGGACGGGCGTCACGACGATGCGGATCAATGCCGGGCTCGATACGGGCGATATGCTGCTTCGTTGGGAGACTGCGATTGAGCCGGAAGAGAATGCCTTGGAGTTGGGATCGAGGCTGAGTGTCGCGGGGGCGGACCTGCTGGTGCGGACGCTGGCGGAGCTGGGGTCGATTGTGCCGGAAAAGCAAGACGATTCGGCGGCTACGCTTGCTCCGATTTTGAAGAGGGAAGATGGGCATGTGGATTGGGGGATGACGGCGCGGGAGATTTTGAATCGGGTGCGGGGGTTTCAGCCTTGGCCGGGAGCTTATGGGTTTTTGCGGGGGGCGAGGTTTCAGGTTTGGCGGGCGATGACAGGCCGGGGGCCTGTCCTACCGGCTGGCCAGATCGAAGTTCGGGAGCGGAAGATGTTTGTCGGGTGTGGGGATGGGGCGATTGAGTTGATCGAGGTGCAGATGGAGGGGAAGAAGAGGATGGATGTGGCGGCGTTTTTGAATGGGAATGCGATTGAGAAGGGCGAGCGGCTCGGATGAAGCTGCCGCTGGGGTTTCGCTACGCCGCGACGTATGCGGGGATTCGGAAGGTCGCGAAGGATGATGTCGCGCTGATTGTTTCGGACACGGCGGCCGCGGCGGCGGGAGTGTTTACGCGGAACCGCGTGGTGGCGGCTCCGGTTGTGATTTCGCGGGAGAATTTGCGCGTGTCGCGAGGGCGGGTGCGGGCGGTGATCGTCAATGCGGGGAATGCCAATTGTGCTACTCGGACGGGGGAGCGGGTGG
>DATGGL010000130.1:0-19377 GCA_035308605.1 Bryobacteraceae bacterium | reverse complement strand
AGTCAGGCGGCCAGACGGCTTTCGTATCTCGGCACCGAGCTCGGGACGAAGGAGATGGCCCGCCGATACGTAGCCTCCCAAGACTCCGACGCATGGAGAAATGAGTTGGATCGCGGCTTGTCTCAAACCTCGTTCACGGGCGTTACGATACCGATCCTGGAAGCATCGCTCAAAGACAACCGGGAAGTGGTGCGGGTTGACGTGATTCAGCTTCTCGCCCGCCTGGTCGCATCTCAGGAGTTTCGTGGAAAATTTCCGCCGCCGCCCAGAGAAGGTGACTCCGCAAGTCAGGCGATGGTCGACGCCGCTTCTGCCTATTCCAAACGCCTCAGCGAGTTAGTCGCCATGTACGCAAACCAGGTCGTCGCAACTTTACCGCGCCGCTCCGGAAAAGCACGGGCGAGCGCCATCTATGCGGCCTGGGAACCTCAAGAGGCGCGCTTCCGGCCGGAGAGCGACATCCCTTCCATCGATTTGACCCGCCTTCGGAACGAAATTGTAGCGTCCGTCAACGACCTCACTCCGAACCAACAGCAGGCCATGTTGGGATACTACTGGACGCGGCTTCCTGACCAGTCGCTGCTGGGGTTCGTTCGCGATGTCGCAACAGGCAGGGTCGGCGGTCCGCCTTTCCTTCGCCAAGAAGCATTTAAACGATGGTGTGAGCTCGCACAGTCCGATTGTGAAGCCCAACTGATCGCAGAGATCCGGAAGCCGGCGACAGATGTTCAAACTTCGACACTTGTGTTGCTTCCCGCAAAGGACCATCCCGAACTCGACAGCGTGCTGGCAGAGCGTTTGGAATCGAATCCGGCTCAAGCTTCTTCCTTGATCGCTCGTTACGGCAGTTCAGCCCTCGCGCCTGCCGTTACAAAGGCCTTGGCCGCGTCGCCGCAGGCGAATTACTGCCCTGTGAAGGAGAATTTGTTCGCCTACTTACTTCGCGTCGTGCCAGAAGAGGGTTCTGCGGCTGTCACCAAGACATTGCAACAACGCCGGTCGGAAGACTCTTGTTACACGGACATGCTCGCAGCGATGGCGCGCGTCAACTACACACCCGCCCTAGGAGAACTCGCGGAGAAGGCGGTCCGCGAGGACCCGGATCCGGTCGTCGCCAGTAGCGCCGCGACTGTCCTTTCCGAATTCGGACCTGAATCAGGCGAGCAAGCTCTTTGGGACCGTTTCGCGAGCTGGTCTGAAGCATGGCGCGACAGGGCAGCCGAGCTACGCGCCAAGCCTGGTAATGATGATCGGTTTCAGCGCGAACGTGTGCTGGAATACGATCTGGCGAATAGCATCGCTCACGGCAAATCGTGGACAATTTCTCCCGCCGATCTTGGCCGGCTGGCGAACCTATGCATCACCGCGTCCTGCCGGGCCATTGTAGAGAATTGGCCAAGGTAGACGTTGGAGTTGACGGAATCTCTGCTGGAAGTTACGTAAAATCAATGCGCTTTGCCGGCACTGACATCACGGGCAAACACCTCGATAACCGCGCGCCAGTATCGACGCATCTCCGCCGGTCACCTTCCACCGGCCACCTACAAATGGTGCGGATTCCAGTAACGCTCACGACGGGCGATCCGGTCGCGCGGCCATCGCGGTCGAAGCCCCAATACGGCTTTCAGAAAACGCCACAAGGCACTCACGCCAGATTAGTTGCGCGAACGCGGCGTTTCTCTCAAAATTCCACGCCGCCACTTCGTCTTATCAAACGAGCAACCCCGTTTTTGTTTAATTCACTTTAATCCGCCCGTGTCAGGCCAACCCCTCAGTTGGCTTTCAGCGGCAGGACCACCTGAAAAACGGTTTCTCCAGGCTTCGATTGAACCTTGAGACTCCCGCGATGCTTCTTCACTACACGCATGCAGGTGTCCAGCCCCAGTCCAGTCCCTTCCCCCACACCTTTGGTCGTGTAGAAAGGATCGAAAATGTGCGGAAGCACCTCCGGCGGTATGCCCGAGCCATTGTCCTGAATTTCGACCGTAACCTCGCCCCGGCCCTCCCGCGTGCGGATACGGAGTTCGCCGCCCGGCGTCATCGCTTCAATCGCGTTGACGATCAGGTTGGTCCACACTTGGTTCAATTCCACGCCATGAGCGCAGATCTTCGGAAGCTCGCGATTGTAATCCCGCACTACGTTGATCGATTTCTTGCGGATCTTGTGCGCCAGGATGGTCAGCGTGCTCTCGATGCCCGAATGGATATCGATCTCCTGTTCCGGAGCCTGATCCATGTAGGTGTACTCTTTGATCGCCTGCACCAGCTCCGAAATTCGCGTGGCGCTATGATGAATCTCCTGCACCAGCCGCGCCGCTTCCAGCGCGTAATTCAGCCGCACCAGCACATCGCTCAACGCATCGGCGCCCACCTTCCGGACCAGTTCGTCCAGTTCCGCCTGCGTGACGCGCGCTTCCACCAGAATCGGCGCGAGCTTCCAGCTTTCGGGCACCGAATGACGATCCATCCACCCGGCCAGTTCCTCTTCGTGATCGCTCTGCTCTATCGGCGACAAAGGCGTTGAGGCCGCCTGCGTCATCCGCTCCAGCGCCGCTTTCTCGCACTCGACGATATACTCGCGCTGCGCCGTCGTCAGCGCCCGGCGGTCCAGATGCAGGAACACCGAGCGCAACGCTTCGCGAACCACCAGCAGAGAGTCTGCCGCGCGTTTCGCGGCGGCGGCGGGATTGTTCAGCTCATGCGCCAGCCCGGCCGACAGCTTGCCGAGCGCGGCCAGACGTTCGTTCTGCTCCGAAACGCGCGTGTACTCGCGAACGCGGTCCAGAAGAATTCCGATTAATCGCTCCACCAGCAGCGGCATGCGCTGCAGCATTTCCGGAAACGCCCGCTTGTGCATGCGGCCGAATCGGCCGACGCTGACGGCCCGCGCCGTGCCAACAAAGTGAGCCAGACGGGAGAACGGCAGCAATCCGGTTACCGCGCCCGCCTCCGCTCCGTACAGACGGCCCGCCGCCGGCTGGTGATCGCTGCGCGCTTCGAACTCGCCCTCCAGCACGATATACATGTAATCTGCCGGATCCTGATCCCGATACACGATCTCTCCCGGCTGGAGGCGAATATCTTCACAATTTTCGCTGATCCATTCCAGTTGTTCGTCCGACAGATCGCTCATCACCGGAATGCGGCGCAGGGCCTCTTTTTCGATCATAAGTTCCCCAGGTACTGATGAACGAATTGAATCGCAATAGAGCCTTCGCCCACGCCGGAAGCGACGCGCTTCACCGATCCCCTGCGGACATCCCCGACGGCAAACACGCCAGGTACGCTGGTTTCGAGCAGAGATGGATCGCGCTTCAACGGCCAATTCATCGGCAGCTTGCCATTGCGCTTCAGCTCCGGCCCCGACAAAATAAATCCTTTGTCGTCGCGCTCCACTACGCCTTCAAGCCAGTCCGTCCTCGGCTGGGCGCCAATAAAGATGAACAGCGACGTCGCTGGAACGCGCTCGGCTTCCATGGTTTGCGACGAATAAATGGAAATCGCCTCTAGCCGCAGAATGCCGTGCGCCTCGGAGACGCAGGAATGCAGCCGGACTTCGATATTGGGCACCTTCTCGATCTCGTCGATCAAATAGCGCGACATCGAGATCGCCAGCGAATTGCCGCGCACCAGCATGATCACCTTGCGCGCATATTTCGAAAAGTGCATGGCGGCCTGCCCGGCGGAGTTCGCGCCGCCCACGATGTAAACGTCCTCGCCCTCGCAGGTCATCGCTTCGGTGGTCCCGGCGCCGTAATATACGCCCGCCCCTTGCAATCTTTCCAGTCCCGGCACGTCGAGTTTCCGCCACTGGACGCCCATCGCCAGCAGTAGCGCCTGGCAGGAGATTTCCGATCCGTCGCTTAGCTTGACATGACGATACGGGCCATCGACCCGCAGCCCCGTCGCTTCCTGTGGAGAAATGATCTCCACTCCGAAACGCCGCGCCTGCGTCACTGCCCGCCGCGCCAGATCCGCTCCGCTAAGCCCCGACGGGAACCCAAGGTAGTTTTCGATCCGCGAACTGAGTCCGGCTTGTCCACCAGGAGCCTCGCGTTCGATCATCACTGTTTTCAGACCCTCGGACGCGCCATATACCGCCGCCGCCAACCCCGCCGGACCTCCGCCGACGATCACGACGTCGAAGAACCAGGTGGTTGCTCGCATCCTGAGCCCGATGCGCTCGGCCAGCTCGTTGTGGTTGGGATCGTTCAAGCGGCTGCCATCCTGGAAAAGCACCGCCGGCAGTTGCTTCGGTCCGTCGCCAAAGCTGCCAAGAATCTTCTTGATCTCAGGATCGTGCTCGGCCTTTTCCACGTCCAGCCAGCGAAACGGCACCTGGTTGCGCGCCAGAAATTCGCGCAGATCGTAAGATCGCGGCGACCAGCGGTCTCCGATCACGCGCAATCCCGCAAACTCCGGCTGATAGCCCGCCTGCCAATCCTCGAGCAGATCGTCGAGCACGGGATACAGATTGCTTTCTGGCGGATCCCATGGCTTCAGCAGGTAATGGTGAATCTTGACTTCGTTAATCGCCTTGATCGCCGCGTCGGTGTCGGCGTAAGCCGTAAGCAGCGCGCGTTTGGCATCGGGAAACAACTTCATGGCCTCGGCCAGGAACGCTACGCCGTTCATCTGCGGCATGCGTTGATCCACCAGCATCAGCGCGACCGGATCGTTACGAGTTTGTAACTGACCGAGAGCGTCCAGCGCCGCTGCCCCCGAATCCGCGCGCATTACCCGGTAGCGATCCGCATAGCGCTGACGCAGGTCCCGTTCGATCGCTCGCAGGACTTCTGCATCGTCATCCACCGTTAACAATGCGGGCTTCGCCATATTTCCAGGATAGACTCGGTGTCAAATCGCTGGTGCTTAGAATGAAGACAACATGCTGAACTTCAAGAACCTGACCGAAGCTCAGATCCTGGCGCTCGCCATTTCGCTCGAGGAAGAAGATGAGCGGACCTATGCCGATATCGCCGAGGGGCTGCGGCAGAACTTCCCGGCGTCGGCCGCGCTGTTCGACACGATTCGTACCGAGGAATCCGGCCATCGCCGCCGCCTGATCGAGATCTACCGCCAGAAATTCGGCGAACACATCCCCATGATCCGCCGGCAGGACGTCCGGGGATTCGTGATGCGTAAACCGGTGTGGCTGATCCGGCCGCTCGGCCTGGATGCCGTCCGCCGCTACGCCGCCGAGATGGAGGTGGAGACGCGGCGCTTCTACGAACGCGCGGCCGCCCTGGCCCGGGATCCCAGCATTCGCCAGTTACTCGACGACCTCGCGCAAGAGGAGCGCGTACATCAGACCCGCGCGGAAACCCTCCAGGAAGAGCATGAGCAGAAGGGGGTCAAGAATGAAGAGGAGGAAGCCAGCCGTCGCCTGTTCGTTCTGCAAGTGGTCCAGCCCGGCTTGGCCGGCCTGATGGACGGGTCGGTCTCGACGCTGGCTCCTGTGTTCGCCGCGGCGCTTGCGACCAGAGACAGTTGGGATGCGTTCGCCGTCGGTCTGGCGGCGTCCCTAGGCGCTGGCATCAGCATGGCCTTCGCCGAGGCTCTTTCGGACGACGGAAGCCTGACCGGCAGAGGCCGCCCCTATCTGCGCGGAGCGATCACGGGCGCAATGACGGCAATCGGCGGCGTCGGCCACACACTTCCATTCCTGATTTCAGATTTCAAGATCGCGATGACGGCCGCGATTCTGATCGTGGTTGTGGAACTGGGCGTCATCGCCTGGATTCGCCATCGCTATATGGACACGCCGCCGCTTTCGGCAGCCTTGCAAGTCGGCCTGGGGGGCGTGCTGGTGTTTCTGACGGGCATCCTGATCGGCGGCTCGTAGGCGCGTTTTTATGGGCGCTTTCGAATCACTTCGACCGAGCATTCGGCGTGCGTCGCCACCGCTTCCGAGACGCTGCCGAGCACGAACCGGCTGATGCCGCGCCGCCCGTGGGAACCCACGACGATCAGATCCGCGCCCCATGCTTTTGCTTCGTCGATGATGATTTGTTTCGGACTATCGACCGACACAGAAATCGATTCCGAGGCTTTCAGCCCGGCTCCAACGATAGTCTCCTCGGCAGAGGCAACCGCATTCTGCGCGCGCTTCATGCTTTCTTCGCGGAGCGCTTCCATCGCCGCGTCGTTCACAAATGGAGGCTCAAGCGCGGCCTGAAACGTCGTCATCGCCAGCTCAACCGCGCTCAGAATCCGGACTTCCGTTCCTTCCGGCCACGGTCGTTCGGCGATGGATTGCGCCGCCAGGTTCGACATCTCAAACCCGTCCGTCGCAAGCAGAATCCGCCGCGGCGGCTCTATCGGGGGATGGCCGCGAACCACTTCCACCGAACAGGGAGCGTACCGCACAATCGCCTTCGCCACGCTGCCGAGCAGGAATCGTCCAAGTCCGCTTTGCTGGTGGGGACCAACGACCACAAAATCGGCGCCGGTCTCTTTGGCGTAATCCGTGATCGCCGCCTTGGGATCTCCGCTCAGAAGCACCGGTTTCCCGTGCACGCGCTGCGCGACGCGTTCGACCATCTCCTGGGAACGCCGCTGCATTTCGTCCCGCGTCTGCTCGTCCATCAACGCGGAATCGAGAAGGTGTGAGTTGTCCATGACATGAACAACTTCAATCGACGTGCCGGCGGGCCAGAGCCTGGACGTGACCGCATCCGACGCAGCTTCGCTCCCAACCGAGGAATCGATCGCAAGAAGCAACTTCATGGCAGGTCTTATATCGTCGCGACCATGGCGCGGATCGGCACGCCGTGGCGCATCAATTCAGCTTCCACATCCGTCTTCATCAGACGGGATGCGTCGTAATCGACCGTGATCTTGTCTAGCGTCGGCGCCACTTGCAGGCGTGCGATGCCGTACGTGCTGTGAGCCTTGGCGATGTTCGGCAGATCGTCGTCCGTCAGCGGCCGGATCAGATCATAATGCAGTGTGACTTTCGTCATTACGTGGTTAGGATACCAGCTTCCATAGAATCTGCCGCAGCATTCCGAGCCACACCTCCGCGTCGTGCGCATTCAAATTCATGCGCCGGATCAGACGCCGCGTTTTCAATCGCGTAGATTCCTCCACGCGCGCGTGCACGTAACCGGAATGCTCCAGAACTTCCTCGAGCAGGATGGTCAGCCGGTTCAGATCCTCCGCATTCGCGGCCTGCTTTGCCTCGGGCTTTGCTTTCGCGGCCGCCGGACTGCGGATAATCTCGTACAGGCACAAGGCCACGGCCTGACCGAGATTCATCGACGCGTGCTCTTCTCGCGACGGAATCCGCATCAGCCAGTGACAGTGGCTCATATCGTCGTTCGACAGGCCGAATTTCTCTGACCCGAACAGCAGAGCCACCGGAGCCGTTACCAGCTTCTTCGCAATGATCCGTCCGCCCAGTTCCAGCCGGTGCAGCGAATGATCCAGCACGCGATGTCCCTTCGACGTGGTTCCCACCACCAGCGTGCAATCGGCTATCGCCTCGGCGACCGTCGTGTATTCGCGCGCGTCCGCCAGCACTTTGTGAGCTTTCACAGCCGACCGTGCTTCGCGGAACGCGACGTCGTAAGGATTCACCAGCCGCAGTTCGCCGAAGCCGAAGTTGCTCATCGCGCGCGCCGCCGCGCCGATATTCAAAGGATTGCGCGGGGCGACCAGAACTACTCGAAGGGGGTTCACGGAGCGCCGCGATGCACCGCGTCCAGAACTCCGTTGATGAAAGACACGGACTCATCGCCGGAGAACTGCCGGGCCAGTTCCAGCGCCTCGTCGATCACCACCGGAGCCGGCGTTTTCAAGTCGGTCATCTCGTAAACCGCCAGGCGAAGTATGTTGCGGTCCACCACCGGCATCCGCTCCAGCCTCCAATGCTCCGATTTCTCGCTGATGCACTTGTCGATATCGTCCGATTTTTCGGATGCTCCTCGAACCAGAGTCTCCATGAATTGATCCGGCGGCGAGCGGCGCGGTTGATCCTCGTCCGAGGCGAGCGTTTCATAAAACGACGAGATCGCGTCGTCGATGGCCTGCTTCCGCTGATCCCACAAGAACAAGACTTGAAGCGCGCGTTGACGGGAGCGGTGACGCGCAGGCATGACGCTCAGGTCCGCGCGGCTAGCGAATCGGCAAAGCGGGCCATCTCGATCGCGGTCATCGCGGCGTCATAACCTTTGTTCCCGTGATGCCCGCCCGCTCGCGCTTCCGCCTGTTCGTGATTATCCGTCGTCAGTACGCCAAAGGCGACGGGCAATCCCGTATCGAGCGCTACCTGCTGCAATCCACGCGCGCACTCGCCGGCGACGTAATCGAAATGCGGCGTGTTCCCGCGAATCACAGCGCCCAGCGCGATCACGCCGTGGTACGCGTGTGTATGCGCCAGCATTTTCGCCGCCAGCGGAAGCTCGAACGCTCCCGGCACATGAAATACTTCAAATCCTTCCGCGTGCGCTTCTTCCAGAGCCTTCTTCGCGCCGTCGAGCAGCTTTTCCGTGATCATCCGGTTGAAACGCGCCACCACGATCGCGAAGCGCAATCCGCGGGCGTCGGGTTTCCATTCCATCGGCTCGTTGGACATCGTGGGATAATCGACTTACAACTCTGAAATTTATCTTACCGCATGGTTCCCCAGTACATACGGAATTTCAGCATTATTGCGCATATCGATCACGGCAAGTCGACTCTCGCCGATCGCCTGCTCGAAGTGACTGGCGCGCTCTCGCAGCGCGAAATGATGGCGCAGGTTCTGGATTCGATGGACCTGGAGCGCGAGCGCGGCATCACGATAAAAGCCCACGCCGTCCGGCTCACTTACCGCGCTGCCGACGGCCACGAATATCAATTGAACCTGATCGACACGCCGGGCCACGTCGATTTCACCTACGAAGTCTCGCGCAGCCTGCAGGCGTGTGAAGGCGCCCTGCTGGTCGTGGACGCTTCGCAGGGAGTCGAAGCGCAGACGCTCGCGAATACATATCTCGCGCTGCATCACAATCTCGAGATCATTCCGGTGATCAACAAAATCGATCTGCCATCGGCCGAGCCTGACCGCATCCGTGAACAGATCGAGCATGTGATCGGCCTGGACGCAAGCGGCGCAATTCTCACCAGCGCCAAAAATGGCATCGGCATTCAGGATGTCCTTGAAGCCGTGGTCCGGCTAGTCCCGCCCCCCAAAGGCTCGCCCGACGATCCGCTGCGCGCGTTAATTTTCGATTCGTGGTTCGATCCCTATCGAGGCGTGATTATTCTGGCCCGCGTATTCTCCGGCCATCTGAAGATCGGCCAGAAAATCCGGCTGTGGTCCAACGACAGCGTCCATGAAGTGGAGGGCCTCGGCTACCAATCGCCCAAGCCGATCCCTTGCGATGAACTCTCGGCCGGCGAGGTCGGGTTCATCTTCGCGAATATCAAAACCGTCTCCGACGCCCAGATCGGCGATACGATTATCGATCACGCCAACCCCGCGGCTGAGCCTTTACCTGGATTCGAAGCCCTGAAACCGCTGGTCTTCGCCGGTCTTTATCCCATCGAATCGCATGAGCACGGCCTGCTGCGCGACGCCCTGGAAAAACTTCGCCTGAACGACAGCGCGTTTAACTTTGAGCCGGAGAATTCCGTCGCCCTCGGGTTCGGATTCCGTTGTGGATTCCTGGGCCTGCTGCATCTCGAAATCATCCAGGAGCGCCTGGAGCGCGAATTCAAAATCGACCTGATCACTACCGCCCCCGGCGTCCGCTACAAAATCACCACGACGGATGGCCGCGTCCTCGAAGTCGACAATCCGGTGCGCTATCCCGATCCATCCGAGATCAAGCAAGTGGAAGAGCCGATCATCGACGCGACGGTCATCACGCGCGAAGAATTCCTCGGCGAGATCCTGAAGCTGCTCGAAGAAAAGCGCGGCAACCAGAAAAAATTCGAATACATCGGCGCCGGGCGCGTATTACTCGTCTACGAGCTTCCACTCAACGAAATCGTCCTCGATTTCTACGACCGCCTGAAATCCGCCTCCCGCGGCTACGCGTCGCTCGACTATCATTTCTCCGGCCATCGCGTGTCGCCGATGGTGAAGCTGGACGTTCTGGTCGCGGGCGAACCCATTGATGCTCTGTCGTTGATTGTTCACCGCGATTTCGCGTACGAACGTGGTAAAGCGTTGATCGAGCGCCTGCGCAAGCTGATCCCGCGTCAGATGTTCGAAGTCGCGCTCCAGGCCGCAATCGGAAACAAGGTAATCGCCCGCGAGACGATATCAGGGATGCGCAAAAACGTGCTCGCCAAGTGCTACGGCGGCGACATCAGCCGCAAGCGGAAGCTTCTCGAAAAGCAAAAAGAAGGCAAACGCCGCATGAAGCGCGTCGGACGAGTGGAGATCCCGCAGGAGGCTTTCTTGGCGGTGCTGAAGGTCGGCACGGACGGCGAGTAGTCAGGCCTTTAGCGTCCACTCTACGTGGTCGCATTATCATCATCTCCGTTGAACATCTTCTCGATTTCCTCGTCCGCCTTGTCGAAATCCGGACTGATCCAAATCTTGCCCTTCCAACTGCCGGGCTGTCGGTATGGCACTAATCGCGCTCGTGGTTTTCCATTCTTGTCGATGATCACCTCTTCGCCTGCCAGTACCCGGCGGATGAGTTGACTGAGCTGCTTCTTTGCGTCGTTAACATCTACATGCATGGCTAAGCCTGGTCCGCGCCTGGAAGCGTCGCGACCACCGAGATACCATCCTTATCGGCCCGCGAAATCAATTCCTCGCGATCAATCAACAACGTCCGGCCTGCATCCACTGCCAGCGCCGTGGTCCCCGTCTCCCGCATCACCGCGATCGTTTGTGGACCCACCACCGGCACATCGAACAACATATGCTTCCGTCTTTGCGATGCTTTCACCAGCCGCAGCGGCTTTCCCTCTACCAGCGACGCGGCGCGGCGAAGCATCGCGTCGGTACCCTCCATCGCCTCCAGCGCGACGCACGCTTTCTCCGCGATCGCGACGCTTTGACCCACATCGAGCTCTGATAGCGCCCGGGCGATCTTGCGTCCGTACTCGATGTCCCTTATCTCCTCCGCGTTCGGCTGGCGTCGCGTCAGTACGCCCGCGGGCGCTAGCAGGTCTTTCAATAGCAGCGTCGAATCCGCCAGTTCGATGCCTTCATCTTTCAGCACACGCGCGATTCCGCCAATCAGGCCTTCGGTATTCTTTGTCTTAATCGATGCGAGCAGCTTGACCAGCCGCCAATCCGGCACGATCGAAGAAAAGATCTTCGCGTGTTTCACCTGCCCGCACATCATCACGCGCTCGATTTTTTCCTGGTGGCAGATTTCGATCAGGCGTGTGAGCTGGCCTAGGGAGATCCAGTAGCATTTCGCGGCCAGCGGCTCGATCTCCGCGGACGCTTCTTCCTTGATGCCGATGGCCACCACTTCCAGCCCGGCTTTGCGCGCGGCTTCGAGCGCCAGCACTGGAAACCGGCCGTTTCCCGCAATCAGGCCGTACGGCATTTACTTGATGAATCCGCGCTGGCCGGTGCGGATGAACTCGACCAGTTCTTTCACTTCGGCCGATGGTTCGATTTCGGCGGCGATGCGGTCCAGCGCCTGCGTCGTATTCAATCCGCTGTTCGTAAGCAGACGAAACGCCTTGTGCAAGCCGTCGATCACTTCCGGTGAATAACCGCGTCGCTTGAGGCCGATCGCGTTCTCGCCGAACACCTTGGCCTCGCGCGCCGTCACGGTATTCGAATACGGCAGAACGTCTCGCGTGATTACGCTATAGCCGCCGACGATCGCGTGCTTCCCGATCCGGCAGAACTGGTGCACGCCCGTCGACCCTCCGACCCAGGCCCAATCCCCCACCGTCACGTGGCCCCCCAGCGTCACCGCGTTCGACAAAACCGCGTGGCTGCCTACGTGGGAATCGTGCGCGACGTGCACATAAGCCATCAGAAGATTTTCGTCGCCCACAGAAGTGATCATCCCGCCGCCTTCGGTGCCGCGATGGATCGTAACGAACTCGCGAATCTTGTTCCGGTGCCCGATACGGGTCTCGGAACGCTCACCGCGATATTTAAGATCCTGCGGGGCCAGGCCCACGGAGGAATACGGGAAGAAAACGTTGTCCTCGCCGATTTCAAGCGGCCCTTCCATCACCACGTGCGCGACCACTCTGGTGCGAGCGCCGATCTTCACTTCCGCGCCAATGATCGAATACGGGCCGATTTCCGCCGATTCCGCTACGCAGGCGCCTGGATCGACGATGGCGGTCGGGTGAATCGCCATGCCGATTATCCGTCGGCGCGGTCCGCCAGCTTACACAGCATCGTGGCTTCCGCCACCACCGTCTCGCCGACCATCGCCGTTCCGAACATTTTGGCGATCGTCTGTTTCCGCTTGGCGACCTTCATCTCAATTCTCAACTGATCGCCAGGCCGCACCGGCCGGCGGAATTTCGCTTCTTCGATGCTCGCGAGCAGAACCAGCTTGTTCTTCCGATCCTCTATCTGGCTCAGCACCAGCACGCCCGCCACTTGCGCCATGGATTCGATGATCAGCACGCCCGGCATCACCGGAAACTCCGGGAAATGGCCGATAAAGAACGGCTCATTGATGGTTACGTTCTTGATGCCGACGATCCGGTCCGGTTCCAGCTCCTCGATCCGGTCCACCAAAAGAAACGGATAGCGATGCGGCAGGATCTCGCGGATCCATTGTATGTCCATGCCTGGCATTCGGTCTGGCTATTATAGCAATCGTGGATTCCTTCCTTCGGTACGCGCGAGCGAAACAAAAAGACATCATTGCGTTGATTCGCGAATTCGTCGAATGCGAATCGCCCAGCGATCATCCGCCCAGCGTCAATCGTTTTGTCGATCTCATGGCGACCCGCGTCGGCGACATCGCACGCGTCAAAATATTTCCCGGCAGTGCGTCTTTCGGCAAAAACATGCGCTGTGAATTCACGCTTCCGGGAACCACAAAGTCCGGCCAGGTTCTGGCGCTCGGCCACTCCGACACAGTCTGGTCGCTGGGGACGCTGAAAACAATGCCATTTCGAGAGGCGCGCGGAAGATTGTGGGGCCCGGGCACGCTCGACATGAAGGGCGGCATGGCGTTCTTTATTTTCGCGATGCGCGCGCTACGCGACCTGGACGTTTCCGTCCCGCACAAAGTCGTGATGCAGGTGAATTCCGACGAAGAAGTCGGCAGCGAATCATCAAGAGGGTTGACCGAGGAAGCCGCGGGTCAAAGCAAAGCCGTGCTGGTACTCGAGCCCGGCACCGGACTCGAAGGCAAACTCAAAACCGCGCGCAAGGGCGTCGGCGATTACGCGATCGTAGTTCGCGGACGCGCTTCCCATGCGGGAGTCGATTTCTCCAATGGCGCGAACGCGGTTGTTGAAATGTCCCGCCAGCTTGAAAAAATCGCCGGATTCACGCGCCTGGATCGGGGCGTCACGGTAAGCCCCGGTGTGGTTCACGGAGGCACTCGCAGCAACGTCGTCCCCGCCGAATGTCGCGCGGAAATCGATATTCGGGCCCCTCGCGATCGCGATCGAAAGTATCTCGAATCGAAGTTCGGCTCGCTGAAGCCTTTCGATAAACGCTGCTCCATCGAGGTGACTGGCGGATTGAATCGGCCGCCGATGGAGCGCTCTGCCGGCGTCAGAAGGCTGTTTGGTTTGGCAAGCAAACTTGCTATGGACTTAGGAGTAACGCTGGAAGAATCGGCCACCGGCGGCGGTTCCGATGGCAATTTCACCGCGGCTCTCGGCGTCCCGACTCTCGACGGCCTGGGAGCGGTCGGCGAGGGCGCGCATGCCGTAAACGAAAGTATTCTTATCAACCGCATCGCTGACCGGACAGCGTTGCTCGCCAAACTGGTCGCGGCGCTCTAGAAACGTAGCTGATATCCTGAAATCAACATTATGCGCCGTACCAGGTGGCTCTTTTTGGCCGCCATTCTCGTGATCGTAGTAGCGGTCGGCGCAACCTATCTCAACCGCAAGGCCACCTACGATCAGAACGCTCCCGTAGCCCCTCCGGCGCTTGATCTCACACTCGACGCTCAGTCTCAAATCTGGCACACGGGGAAATTTGACAAAGAGTCTGGACGTCCCATTTGGAAATTGCGCGCGAAGCAGGCGCGCGAGCTCAAGCAGCCCCCCGTGACCCAGTTGGAAGGCGTCGAACTGGAGCTGTACGACAAAGAGGCCACGCAGTACGATCTGATCAAGAGCGAAAAAGCGCAATTCGACGCCAAAGCGAAGACAATGTTCTCGGACGGCGACGTCCAGATCGATCTGAATATCCCTGTCGAAGGCCCGCCGCACGGCCACCAGGTCAAAATCCACACCTCCGGCGTGACGTTTGAGAGCGAAACCGGCCGCGCCACCACGGAACGCAAGACGGCCTTCCAGTTCGACCAGGGAGGCGGAACGTCCATGGGCGCGGACTACGATCCGCAGATCCGGGAACTGCACATGCACAGCCAAGTTTCGCTCGACTGGCGCGGCAAGACCCCGGATTCGGCGCCCATGCACATCGAAAGCGGCGAAGCGTACTACAAAGAGAAGGAATCGAAGGTGCTCCTGCTGCCGTGGTCCAAGCTAAAACGTGACACGCTGACCATGGAAGGCGCGATGGCCGTGGTGGTGCTCGATGAGGGCGAAGTCCGGGAAGCGACGCTCATCCAGGGCCGCGGAATCCGGGACGATTCGGATCGCCAGGTCGAATTCGGCGCCGATCAGCTCCATCTGCATTTTGTCGACGGCATGGTGGTCGATAAGATCGAAGGCGAACACAATGGCCGGCTGGTATCGAACGCCCAGACGATGAAAACCACGGTGACCGGCGACCATCTCGACCTGGCTTTTGACACTTCGAACAAAGACAGCACTCTGACCGGCGTTATCGCCACGGGCGGCGGAAAGGCCGAGGCTGTGCCGCTTCCCAGGCCCGACAAAGAACTCGCCGAGACTCGCATTCTGCACAGCGAGACCATCCGTCTCAAGATGAAGCAGGGTGGCAAAGACATCGATGCCGTCGAGACGGCAGGACCCGGAACGCTCGACTTTCTCCCGAATCGTCCCGGCCAGCCCAAGCGCTGGATGAAAGGCGATCGTATCTGGATCGCTTACGGAACCGAGAATCGTATTCAATCCTTCAAGTCGATCAACGTTTCCACGCGCACCGACAAACCGCCGCAGCCGAATCAGCCTGTACCCCCGCCCGCGCTCACGGAAAGCAAGGAACTCTTCGCCACCTTCGACCCCAAGACCAGCGATCTTTCCCGCATGGAGCAGAAAACCGATTTCCGCTATCAGGAAGGCGACCGCCGGGCCCGCGCCAATCTGGCCATCCTGGAGCAGGATAAGGACTTAATGACGCTCGACGGCGCTGCGCGCGTGTGGGATCCCACCGGTTCCGCGTCCGGCGACCGCATCGTCACCAATCAGAAAACCGGCGATTTCAAGGCCGATGGCCACGTCGCGTCCACACACCAGCCGGATAAAAACGGCAACTCCTCCGCGATGCTTTCCACCGACGAAGTTTTGCAGGCGCGCGCGCAGCACATGGTTTCGACGGACAACAATCAGAAGATCCACTACGAAGGGAACGCTGTCGCGTGGCAGGGAGCAAATCGCGTGGAAGCGGACCGGCTGGATATCGATCGCGATAACCAGATCATGGAAGCCCACGGCAAGGTCAAGAGCCAGTTTGTGGACAAAGACAAGGACCAAGACAAGGACGCCGACAACGAGAGCGCCGCGCCAACAAAGCCGGCGGCCGCGCCCATCTTTACCATCGTGACCGCCCCGGATATGGTCTATCGCGAAGAAAACCGCGTGGTCGATTACACCGGCGGCGTCACCCTTCAGCGCCCGGATATGGTGGTTACGGCCAAACAGATTCGGGCGTTCCTCAAGGACGCTGACGAGGACTCGACCCTCGACAAAGCCATGGCGGATGGAACGGTGAAGATCGTAAGTACGTCACTAAAGCTGAAGCGGACCCGTACCGGCACCGCCGAACATGCCGAATACTACGCGGACAACGAAAAAGTGATTCTTCAAGGCGGCGAACCACAATTGATGGACAACCAGGGCCAGAAGACGCGCGGCAAACAATTGACCTGGTTTGCCAACGATGATAGGCTCTTCGTTGACGGCGCAGACTTGAAGAATCCCGCTAAGAGCACCATTCGCAAGAAGAAATAGCTTCGTGCATACCCTCCAGACCGCCGAAATTACCAAGGCATACCGCGGCCGTAAAGTCGTCGACAACGTCTCGGTGTGGGTGAAGCAGGGCGAAGTCGTCGGTCTGCTCGGCCCCAACGGCGCCGGGAAAACCACGTCGTTCTACATGATCGTCGGCTTGATCACGCCGGATTCCGGCCGGGTGATGCTCGACGATATCGATATCACGCCTCTGGCGATGTATCAGCGCGCCCGGAAGGGCATCAGCTACCTGCCGCAGGAGGCGTCGGTCTTTCGCAAGCTGTCGGTGGAGGATAACCTGATGGCCATCCTCCAGACTTTGCCGCTGAATCGCCGGGAGCGCCGCGAGCGCATGAACCGGCTGATCGAGCAGCTCGGCCTGGAGACTGTGCGCCACAGCAAAGGCTATGTGCTCTCCGGCGGCGAGCGCCGCAGGGTCGAGATTGCCCGCTCTCTGGTGATCGAGCCCAGCTTCCTGCTGCTGGACGAGCCCTTCTCTGGTATCGACCCGATCCAGGTACTGGAGCTTCAGAAGATTATCTTCGATCTCAAAAACGCCGGCATCGGAATCCTGGTGACGGATCACAACGTCCGTGAGACGCTCGCCGTAACGGATCGGGCCTACATCATCAACAATGGCCGGATCTTTCGTTCAGGCTCGCCGGAAGCCCTGGGGAACGATCCTGAAGTGCGGCGTGTTTATCTGGGAGAGAACTTCACAGCCATCGATCTCCAAAGCAGTCGTTGGCAGGTTCCAGCGGGCCGAAGCGACGAGAAGTAACTTTTAGGCAGCGGCGCCGGCGGCGGCGCGCTCGCCCATCGAGTTGGCGAAGTGAGCCACCACGGTGGCCATTTCATCCAGCGCCCTGGCAGCAGCAGCCGGAGAGAAACGGCGGCTGACGCTGTACCAGTTCTGCATCAACCGGTAGTTGATCTCGAGCATCCGCTTTTCGAGAGCATCCTGTCCGTCGGACGCGTTGGCCGCGTTCTTCAGCAGGTAAGTGAGCACCTTGTAATCGCGATCGAGAGCGTCTTTCAGGCGATCGAGTTCAGGGCTCGCAACCTCACGCAACTGCGCCTGCACTTCGGGGAAGCTGAGCTGATTGGCCAGCGCCACCGAGGCTGCGTAATCCCGGGTTGTCCGCGCGCTCAGAATCAGAAGGCAAGTGTAGCGGAACCAGTATCCGAACAGCAGCACGGAACTGGACATGATCACGAGTGTGGCTACGAGTTCAATCACGTTTTAGGCTTCGCTGCGCTCTCTTCTCATCTGGCTCTTCTCTGAGCTACAGGAAGAATATCATCCGCTTGAATTAGCGATCAAGACAAATCAGACACCTAAGAGTTTTTCCCGCCTGTTCTAGGAATGACCCTCAGAGAAGGTCATATCCGGCGACATAGCAGGATGCGTTCGCAAGTACTGCTGATAGAGGCTGACATAGCTCGCCGTCAAGTACTCTGCCGCTGCGAGTCCTAGTCGAGACGACGTTCGATCGATCCACTCTGGCGCTCCTTCCAGCTCCAGGAACACTCCAATCGGGGTTTCGTCGATCGACAGGACGCCCGTTTCGCCAGGCGCGCGAAATTTGGTCCGGTATTTCTCATAGCGAAAGCCCGCCACATAGCCCAGACGCTCGAGCATCTTCTCGAAGGCGGTGGCATCGGAAATATCGAACTCAATCTCTTCCCGGCTCTTATAGCGCTGAAGCTGCTCCTGATCCGATTTCGGTCCCTTATAAGTGACGATCGCCTGGGCGCCCGCTCGCCGCAGCCGGAGAACCCGGTCGGTCGCCCTCAACTCGCCGTCGCGCCGATCGAAAAGCTGATCGCTTTCGAGCGTACGCTCCTCGAACCGTTCAAATCCCGCCCGCTCGATCAGCGCCCGCGCAGCAGCCGCTCCTTGCGGAAAGGCGATCTTGACCTCCGTCTCGATGTACGAATCGCCCGCCGGCATCTCTGTGGCTCTACCTTAAGGAATGATACGATGAGGTGCGACGCGCCCGTAGCTCAGCCGGATAGAGCAACTGGCTTCGAACCAGTAGGTCGGGAGTTCGAGTCTCTCCGGGCGCGCCACTAAACCTGTAGCGGGACGTACGGAAACGTCCTCGACGGCTTCGCGGTGACCGATTCCTTCCCGATCCCAAGACTCACCGGCGTGTTCGTCGCCATTGAGAACATCACATTGGGCGCGTTATCGGTAAGCGAGCGGCCATTCCATTCGCAGAAACCGAAAAAGGCCGGTGTGCCGACGTCGTAGGGAAGAATATTGGGGCAGCACCTGCGCGCTACCCTTTCCCCATAGGCACAGGGATCTTCCGCGGCTCCAGCGGCGGAAACAGCCCCCGCAATCGCCTTCGTGATGGTCTCCCCATAAGTCGCCAGGTCATCCGCCGGCCGCCCTGCGTTGAGGCGATTTCCGAGATCTTCGTTGAACTGCGTAAACAGGGGATGAATCATCGGAAGGCCGACACGGTTGATAGAGCGCCAACCTCCGGCGTCCGTCGCCAGGGTCGAGACAGCCCACACCCCGATTCGCCGCTTTTCGCCGGCAGCGGCGAGCAGCTCACCGTCGGGCACTTCCAGCACGATCGAGTAGACCGTATGGCCCGCGAAAAGGTTCTTCGCCCTGCTTGGATCCCACCCGGATAGGTTGACAACGGTTCCGTCCTCAAGAGCATGCCCGACTGCGTGCAAGACATCCGGCTCGATCCAGAACGGGTCGCCTGCTTTGCCCGTCCAGATACGCAGACCCGCCGGCGTAGTGACCGTCTCGCCAGTCGTCCCGCTGGCGACGATTTCCCCCGGCGCGTCGGGGTTGACCGCATCCGCGCCCGTGATCCGGCGAACAACCCAGCTCTGCTTCCCCTGCGCGTCACGCTCGCCGAACGTAAACCGGTACGTCAGGTCTTCAACGGCATCGCCGTCGAGATCGACTTTGAATTCGTACATGCCCTCCGGATGGTAGCCAGGCTCTGGAATTGGGCCAAAGATGGAGTGGCAGAGATTGATCGCGAATACGGTGCCCGTTTCGCCCCGAAATACATAGAGATCCGTGATGTCGAGGCGGATATCCTGTCGAGCGATTGGTGAGTCGAGGTGATGAGACAAGGCACTCCTCCTTCGTTAGGTTGGCCAGCCACAGTCGTGGACAAAATAACT
>DATGGL010000129.1:0-80024 GCA_035308605.1 Bryobacteraceae bacterium | reverse complement strand
GGGCCTTGTTGCGTGGGCTCGTCCGATATTGCGAAGTCCGGCGCGCTTGCCATCGCAACACCCACGCACACCACCAGCGCAATGTAGACCAATCGCATCAACCAAATCCCGTCGGTTACCGACCGCGAGTGGAACCCACCGCTCGCGCGTTGGTGCAACTATACGCTTGAATTAGCCAGGGATCAAGAGGAATTGTAAAATCGGAGCCTAACGCGCCGCGTAATAGCCGTCGCGAGCTTGGACAATGAGTCCTTTTTGCTTTACGGCCAATTGAATCCGGCGATATCCGGGACCGGTGTTCTTATCCGGCGTGTAACCCAGAGAGTATTGATTCCGCAGCTCTTCCTGAATCTGGCGATAGATATCTTCCATGGTCTGCTTCTTGGACCCTTCGAAGAATCCTCCCCCGGTTTCCTTGGCGAGCCGCTCCATGATCTTCTTGCCATCCGGCCGATTCTGCATGGGCGGCCGTCCCATCCCGCCGCGCCGTCCCATGCCACGGCCGCCGAATCCACCCATGGGCTGACCGCCCTGCTCGTCTGCGAAAAGAACGGTGTAAACGGCAGTATCGGCCCGTTGCGCGGAGGCGATGGCATCCGTCAGCGTCACCCGGCTGGCATTGTCCACGCCGTCCGAGAGCACGATCAGCGCCTTGCGTCCGGTCTGCTTCTTCATGATTTCGTCTGAGGCGAGCAGAACCGCATCGTACAGCGTTGTTCCGCCGCGCGGCCGCGGCTGGCCGGGATCGCCCTGGCCGCGTCGGTTCAACTGGCGGGGCGACTGCACATCCATCTGGTTCAGCGCCGCTTGCAGCGACTTTCGCGACGAGGTCAGGTCCTGGAGCAGCTCGACTTCGGAGTCGAAATGGATCAGGAACGCCTGGTCCTTGTCTTCGCGGAGCACCTGATCTAGAAATTTATAACTGGCATTACGCTCCTGCTCGATCACGCGGCGCATGCTGCCGCTGGTGTCGACCACCAGGCCCAAAGTAAGGGGAAGATTCGATTCTTTCGTGAAATATCGAATGGTCTGCGGATGCCCGTCTTCTTCGAGGCTGAAATCGTCCTTGGTCAGGTCGCGGACGATCCCACCTTTCTTGTCGCGGACGGTGGCGAAGACGTTCACGACGCTGACGTCGGTCGAAAACGTCTTGTCGGGCTCTTTCTCTTGACCCCGGAGCGCGGGTCCGGCGGCCAGCGAGAGGAGGAGATTACGCCTTGAGATTGGAAAACTCATGGTTGATTTTGTAAGAGCGGCCACCCGGTCGCCGCCGTTTACGGCTCGGTGTCACTCGTCACCCGCCGCGGGCCACCACCCAGTCACACAAGAAACGATGCCTAGCAGATCCAGACGGTTCCACGGATTTTAGGTTTACTCCGCCCGCAAGGCTCGGGTTGGATCGATCCGGGTCGCGCGGCGGGCGGGAATGTAGCTGGCAGTCAACGCTACCCCAACAAACAGCGCCGAGCTCGCCAGGAACGCGATCGGGTCCGTAGCGCTGGTTTCAAACAGCAGGCTGGCCATCAGGCGAGTCGCCGCGATCGAAGCCGCCAGGCCAATTGCGATCCCGCCCAGCGTCAGGCCCAACCCGCCGGAAATCACCAGCCGCAGAATGTCGCGTCTTCCGGCGCCCAGTGCGATCCGAATGCCCAGTTCCTGCGTCCGCTGCGCCACCGAGTAGGCGATCACACCGTAAATTCCGACCACGGCGAGAATCAGCGCGACGCCTGCGAAAACACCCAGCAGCGCCATAGTGAATCGCGTTTGCGAGCTCTGCGTTTCCATGAACTCCTCCATGGTTTGCACACCCGTCACCGGCTGATCCGGATCCGCGGACGCGATTCCCGCCCGTACCGCGGAAACCAAACCATGCGGGTCGCCCGTCGCGCGCACGGTCAGCGAGACATACGGCGAAACCATTTGAGCCAGGGGCATGAACACCTCGGGTTCCGTCGCCGCCGCCGGACCATTATTCTTCGTATTCCCGATCACGCCGGCCACCTCGAAGGAGTCTTTCATGGTTCCGATCCAGACCCGTTTTCCGATTGGATTTTCGTTCGGCCAAAACCGCCGCACTGCGGTCTGATTCACCAGCGCAACTTTCGGCGCCCGGACATCGTCATGTTCGTCGAACATGCGCCCGCCCAGCAGCGGAATCCGCATGACCCGCGCGTAATCCGCATTGATCTGTTGAATGTCGACGATCGGCCGCTGCCCCAGAACCACCGCCGGCTGGCCTTCGAACAAAACCGGCGTGCTATGGGTCGCATTCGTTGGAATCGCAGTCGAAACGGCGACGCCGTCGACGCCCGGCAGGTTCTCGACGTTTTGAATCACGTCGCGATAAAACGCGATGCTCCGGGCCGCGTCCGCGTACCTGGCCGGCGGCAGGTTGATCTGCATGGTGAGAAGATTCGAGGGATCGAACCCCGGCGAGGCATTGCGCAAACGAAGGAAACTTCGAATCAGCAGCCCGGAAGCGATCAGCAGCACCATCGAGAGCGCGACCTGCGCGACCACCAGAGCGCTTCGCGCGCGATTCCTGCCGCGGTTCCCGAAGCTGCCGCGACTTTCTTCGCGCAGGCCCGTGTTCACGTCCGTCCTGGAGATTTGCAGCGCCGGAGCCAGGCCGAACAGCATCCCACTGGCGAGCGAAATCAGGATCGCAAACGCGAGGATCCTGAAATCCATGGAGATCTGCCCCATGGGCAGACCTTCGTAGTCGTAATGAAGCAGGGGCAGGATTCGCGTCCCGGCGTATCCGATCGCGACACCCAGCGCGCCGCTTACGGCCGCGAGCAGCAGGCTTTCTGTCAACAGTTGGCCGATCAGCGTCCCGCGCGAGGCGCCCAACGCGGTTCGAATTGAAAATTCCTGCCTGCGCCCGACGGCGCGCGAAAGCAGCAGGTTCGCGACATTCGCGCAAGCGATCAACAACACTAACCCGACGGCCGCGCACAACACCAGCAGAGTCGGACGGACGTTGGTCACCAGTTCACTCTGCAAAGTCGCGACGCGCATGTGAAGATTCCGCGTCGCATCGAAATTCGAGGGGCGTGCGCTCTGGTACTGCCGATAGAGAACCTCCAGCTCGGCCGCCGCCTGTTGGATAGACACTCCCGGCCGCAACCGTCCTATCAAGTTGAAATACGCACCGCCTAAAGCCACGCGCGCGGGAGTGACGGCGTTCATTTCGGACACGCGCGGCGCCCAGATATCGCGCTCCCCGCCAAATAGGCCAAAAACAAAGCTTGGCGGCAGAACGCCGATCACCGAATAATCCCGCCCGTCGAGGGTCAGGTTCTGCCCGAGCGCCTTGGCAGCGTCGCCGAATAACCTGGCCGCGAGTTTGGAGCTGACCAGAATCACAGCCTTTCCGCCTGCCCGGTCTTCTTCCTCGGAGAATGTTCGTCCGACAATCGGGTGGACTCCGAGCGTGTCGAAGAATCTCCAGGTAGCCCGCGCGGCGCTGATCTGCTCCGGATCGCCGTGGCCGGTCAGGCTGAACCATTCGTAAATGCACGCCGCGACGTTCGAGTACGAACGGTTATGGTCGCGGATAACCTCGAAGAACGGCAGCGACAGCCTTCCCCATCCGCCCGCCGCGTCAAATGTGGCGCCGGACAGCACCATCAGGCGGTCCGGATCGGCGTAGGGCAGCGGCCGCAGGAGAAGCGCATTGGCGACCGTGAAAATCGCCGTATTCGCGCCGATGCCCAGGGCGAGGGTCAGGATCGCAATCAGCGAAAATCCCGGACTCTTCGCCAGCACCCGCAGCGCAAACCGGAAATTTTGCAGCACGCAATTCTATGATATCGATTCGTCATCTTCCGTTATTTCCAAACCGGTATACTACAAACCGGTTCCATGAGACTGTTCGCCTGTTTCGTCCTAATCGCGCTCACCGGCTCCGCGCAGGCTCTCGAGTTCCTGACACACAACCGCCCCATCCTTGATGCGCACAACTGCTATCCCTACGAAGGCAAGTGGGCGGATCGCATCGACCGGGCGCTCAAGAACGGCTTCCCGGTCGCGATCGAGCAGGATATCGCGTGGGCCAAGGGCCAACCCGTCGTCACCCACACCGCGAAAACCACCGGCGACGAACCTACCCTTCGCGATCACTTTTTCGAACATGTCCGGCCGATCATGGAAAAAGCGCTGGCAGAGAATAAGCGAGCCACCTGGCCGTTGATTGTGGTGCATTTCGATTTCAAATCGCTGGAGCCGGATCTTCTGCGCGCCGTATGGGATGTGCTCGGCGAATACGAAGCCTGGCTCACCACCGCCGCTCAAACTTCGGATGCGCATCAGCTCGCCCCGTTCGAGATCAAACCGCTATTGGTGCTCACGGAAGACGCCGACGCGCAAGAGGAAATATTCTTCAAGGCAGTTCCAGCGGGAGAGAAGCTTCGCGTCTTCGGCTCGGCCCATACGCGCGGCGTCGAACAGGCTCCGCGAGAGCAGCGGGCCCATCTGCTCGCGACCCTGCCGCCCGATCAGTTGTTGGTCGATCCTCCCACGAACTATCGACGCTGGTGGAATAACTCTTGGTTCGAGGTGGAAGAAGGCGGACAAACCAAAGCGGGCGACTGGACGAAAGCTGACAATGCTCGCTTGCGAGCCCTGGTGAACCACGCTCATCATCTCGGCTACTGGATACGCTTTTATACTCTCGACGGGTTCACCGCGGATGAAAGTCGCGGCTGGGATTCGGGATACAACTTCGGTTCCCGAGCCGCGGTGGAGCTTCGCTGGAAGGCCGCGATGGAAGCGGGAGTGAATCTGATCGCTACGGATCAGTACGAAGCTCTGGGCGCATTCATGCGCTGATGTAGGATCGGACGGCGGTGCTGCCCCGATTCTTCAACCGTCTCCTTCAACCGCCTCCTTCAACCACCGCGCGCAACTGCCGGGCGATGTCGGTCATCGACTCCGCCTGCGCGGCCAGCTCTTCGCTCGCGGCCGCATTTTCCTCGCTATTCGCCGCGCTTCCCTGGGTCACCTGCTCCATTTGCTGGATCGCTTTCAACACCTGTTCGATTCCCCGCGCCTGTTCCCGGCTTCCGAGGTTCACTTCGTCGACCAGGATCTTCACCTTCGCCGCGCTGTCCGTAATTCTGCGGATGACCACCGCGACCTGTTCGAGCTTCACGCCGCCCGCGTTCGATTTGGCTATGGATTCCTCGATCAGGAGCGCTGTGTCTTTCGCCGCCTGAGCGGAACGCTGCGCAAGACTGCGCACTTCGTCGGCGACGACCGCAAATCCCGCTCCCGCGACGCCCGCTCTGGCGGCCTCTACCGCGGCGTTCAACGCGAGGATGTTGGTCTGGAACGCGATCTCGTCGATCACGCGGATGATTTTAGCGATCTTGCCACCGGATTCCTTAATCTCGTTCATGGAAACGACCATTTCGCCCAGCGCGGCGTTGCTGTCTTTGATTCCCCGATCCACCGCGTCCATTTCATCCGCGACCGTACGCGAATTGTCGGCGTTCTTGTGCGTCATGCAGGAGATCTGCTCGGACGCCGCCGATGTCTCCTCGAGTGACGCCGCCTGTTCCGACGCGCCCTGCGCCAAAGACTGGCTCGACGAGGAAATCTGGCCGACCGCGTTAGTAACCTGCGCCGAGCCCTCGGAAACCGAGTGAACGATCGCCAGGAGCTTTCCGCTGATCTTCGAGATCATGAAATAAACACCCACGCCGATCGCGATCGACAGAGGCAGAAGCCACAAAGCGGTCTCCTCCAAGCCGGCTTTTACTACCGCGTCCACTCGATCCGTCTTGGTTCGCAACAGAAACATCCCGTGGCGGTCGCCAGTGCGCCAACCTTCCATGCGGAAGCCCAGCAGGTCTTTTCCGTTCCTGGAGGGACTGGTTGCCGGATCTCCATGACACATCAGGCAATCGGAGGTCAGCACAATAGGACGCGCATACACGACCTCATTCGCATTCGTGTCCACTCCGAAATACTCGGGCAAAGCCGCATTCTCCATCGAACTAAGAATGCGTTCCTCGTCCGGGCGTGGGGTATTCGCCGAATTCCTGGGGCTATGCGCCGCCACGCGGAATTCGAAAGCTTCCTGCGTGGCCACCGCGGCGATCGATTCCCATGCCGCGACCACCGGAACCGTCCGGTAAATCCGAGCCTGTTTGTAATCGGACACGCCGGCGACCTCCGCCTTCAATTTGGCGTCGT
Organism: Bryobacteraceae bacterium; assembly: GCA_035308605.1. Taxonomy (GTDB): domain Bacteria; phylum Acidobacteriota; class Terriglobia; order Bryobacterales; family Bryobacteraceae; genus Palsa-187. Next base: position 73,823 of record DATGGL010000129.1, on the reverse strand, counting down.
CGAACATGCGCGCGCTACGCATGGCGGCGACCGACGTCCGTTCATTCTCAGCGCTGAGAACCGTAGCGCGCATCGTGTCGCGGATCATCTCGAACCCCTGGCGCCGGATCACCGATCTTTCAATCAGCAGACCCGTCGCGGCGGTCGCGAAGACCGATGCGACGGAGGCTAAAACGATCTTGTTTCCAAGCACCACTCAGTATCGATATCGGCTATCGCCGGCCAGATTATAATTTCCATTTAGGACCCTCTCTCGACGGAAGGCATACGCACATGAAATCAAAACTGATTCTTGCCACGGCGCTCGCCGCCGGTTCGATGGGAGGCGTGCTGGGAGGCTTTCTCTCCCGTTACGCGACTCCGCCGCCGGTTTTCGCGCAAACACCCCCAGCCAGTCCCAAAGAAGTTCGCGCGCAAAGCTTCGTCCTCACCGACGATCAAGGCGCTATCGTTGGTACATTCAAGGCGTCGTCTCCGCGCCCGAACGAACTGCCGACGGTGGTGCTTCTGGACCCCTGGGGCCGCGAAACCTGGCGCGGCAAGGGTGCATTCATTCGACCGCTCGGCGTGAGTTCCGAGCGATAGATCCGCGCCTGAGGATTCCGAAACGGACCCCCTGCTAAAGTAGTATCTTGTCGCGCGTCAGCTCTTCCCCCACCTCCGCTGAATCCGGCTCCGCGACTGTGCGTTGGCCGCCGCTTTATCTCGGACTTGCCTTCACCACCCTCGCAACGCTGATCCTGGAACTGGCTCTGACGCGCATTTTCTCCGTCGTCTTTTACTATCATCTGGTGTTCTTGGTCATCTCGATCGCCCTCTTCGGCCTGGGCGCGGGCGGAGTCTTCTCCTACGTCGTCGCCGGGTGGCCGGGAAATCTATTCGCCAAATTAGGCGCGGTTGCGATGGCTGCCAGTCTGTCGGTGGTCGGGGCGCTGTGGTTCATTCTTTCGCGTCCTAACGAATTGGGCAGCGGGACGCTGGCGGCGGTGTATATCGCCAGCGCGCTGCCGTTTTTTCTTGCCGGGATCGTCACGTCCATCGCGATCTCGGAAGCCATCGAACGCGTGGACCGCGCCTATTTCTTCGACCTGGCTGGAGCCGCCGCGGGCTGCCTGCTGTTGATTCCATTCCTCGATCTGTTCGGCGGACCGAATACGGTGGTCGCCGCCGCGGTCTGCTACTGCGTTTCCGCGGCGATCTGGTTTAATCTGTCGGGATCGCCCAAGCGCCGCATATCGGCCGTCTTGCTGTCGCTCCTGCTGGTGACCTTTATGGTGGTGAACTTCAAGAGCCACCTGCTCGACGTCCGCTATGCCAAAGGCCAGCCCTTGCCGCATGAACGCTTCCGCGGCTGGAACAGCTTCTCTCGCGTCGGCGTTACCTTCAACGGAATATGGAGCATCGTCATCGACGCCGATGCCGCCACCGGAATCGCCGGCTTTGACTGGGACCGTCTCACCGACGGCCAGCGCTTCCAATTGACCCACGAAGGCCCCGGAATTCCGTTTCTGATCCGCCCCGGCGCCAAGACGCTGGTGATTGGCGCCGGCGGCGGTTACGATGTCGCGCGCGCTTTCGCATCCGGCAGCCGCGATATCACCGCCGTCGAGATCAACCCGATCATCGCCGACCGGATCATGCGCAAGGAGTTCGTGAACGAGAGTCACGGCCTGTATTTTCGGCCCGAAGTCCACGTCTTTGTCGAGGACGGCCGCTCCTTCGTGCGCCGGATCGATCAAAAATATCAGGTCCTGGAAGCCACGCTGGTGGACACCTGGGCCTCCACCGCAGCCGGCGCGTTCGCTTTATCCGAGAACAATCTGTACACCAGCGACGCGTTTTACGATTACCTGACGCACCTGACGGACGATGGCGTCCTGTGTTTCACCCGTTGGGGTTTCGACCCGCCGCGCGAATCGCTCCGGCTGATCTCGCTCGCCATGGATGCTCTGCCACGGGTCGGAGAAAATGAGCCGTGGCGTCATGTAATGGTGATTCGCGCCGATGTCGGCAAAATCAATGAGTTCGGCGCGCAGGATACGGTGCTGATCTCCAGAAAGCCGTTTTCGGCAGACGATATCGCCCGCATCCGCAGCGGGCTCGGCTCGATGCAAGCCGTGTATATGCCGGGCGACGGGCCCGCGAATCCGTTCGGGCAGCTTCTGCTGGCCTCCGATCCCAAGGCGTTTCTGGAGCAGTATCGCTATAACGTCGGACCCGTCAGCGACGATCGGCCGTTTTTTTTCTACATCGTCCAGCCGCGCGATCTGTGGAATTTCGTGCGCAACTCCAACCCGTTCAGCGCGGATTACAAAATTAATCGCGCCGTTCCCTTACTGTTCAATTTGCTGTTGGTCAGCTTCGCGGCAACCTTCCTGATTCTGCTGTTACCGCGCCTCCTGCTGCGCAGTCGCCTTCCGAAGCAGAAAGGGGTGATGGCATTCCTGTGGTACTTCCTGTGCCTCGGCGCGGGTTACATCCTGATCCAGGTAGCTTTGATCCAGAAATTTGTCCTTTTGCTCGGGCACCCGAAATATGCCTTGACGGTGATCGTCTTTACGATGCTGGTGGCAAGCGGCGCCGGGAGCTACTTCAGCCGTCGTATCGGCCGCGACGACCGGCTCCTTGCGAGCGTTCTTGCCGCGATTTTCGTACTCGTTGCAGCGCTCGCATTCGGGGTCGCTCCCCTGGACGCCGCAGCCGCGGGCTGGCCTCTTTCGTTGAAAATCGCAGTCACCGCAGCGTCAATATTCCCGGCCGCGTTCCTGATGGGAATGCCCTTTCCCTGCGGTTTGCGTCGTCTCGAAAAGCTGCACCCGCCGTCCGTCCGATGGGCATGGTCTCTGAACGCCGCCGCGAGCGTATTAGGCTCGGCCTCGGCGATCGTCCTGGCGATTTACCTCGGCCTGCGGGCGACGCTTCTCATTGGCAGTGCGCTATACCTGTGCGCTCTGTCGGTAGTTCTGTTGACGCCTCGCACGAATGAGCCCCTCTAGGGGCTTTGATAGAAGCATTGGAAGTTCTTCATCCCCGCCTCTTTTTCTTATGCGAAACTCGGAAAACGTCAAGGTTTAGGTTAGCTGTTCTGCGCATGTCATCGCTATATTTAAGCTGGCGAAGACCGTCCATTGTTTTACAGCGCCGACACTGAACCGCGACCGAAGGAAGCGGGTTCCCCATTTGTGCAGACTCTAGGGGCCGGCGCGCTCTAGTTTACGACGGAACACGACACTCAGCAGTATCCCGGCGCCCACCATGAAGAACGAAGCTGCTTCCGGCGCCGTGTCGGTGGTCACCGAAGCCGCGAACGATGCCGGCAAGGGATCGTTTTCAAGCGCCGTCAGTAAATCCTGGTAAGGCAGGTTGAACTGCGCCGTAAACGTCCCGACAAACGGCGCTGTCTCCCCGGTCGAAATCGTCCGCGCCACGCCCGCGATTGAGAACGACAATGTCGACCCCATCGCGGAATTTGACAGATTGAACCAGGTGAGACCGTCCGGGTTCGCCGCAGTGACCAGGCCCGGAAGTTCCAGCGTGCACGTCTGACCCGGCGCGGGCGTGGCTGAGCAATCCGTTTGACCGTACACGCCGGGAGCGATGAAGGTCAGATCCAGGGCAAGATCGGGGCTCGGCAGACTCGGAGAACTGTTGAAAATAAGAAAATTTGGAAGCAGGAAACTCGTATTCCCCGGTTCGTCCGTCTGGTCGAGGTTGGCGATCAACCCGAACTGATCGCCATACGAAGCGAAATCCCCTGTTTGTATAGCCGTGCTCGGAGTTGAGAAATTTCCGTACCCCGTCGGGCACGTTGGTGTGTAGGCCACGCTACATGCGAAGGTGATCGAAGTCGCGCTGATCTCAGCCCCGCCGGTAAAATTGAGCGTTCCATTAAAAGTGCTGGCAAGGGCCTCAAACGGCAGTATCGTCAGCAACATGCCGGCGGCGATGAGAATCTTCCGGGCACCGTAAGACATTCCGCGCCTCTTTCTGCTGAGCGATACCAGAAACAAACTCAGACTGGAATGTTGGTGCGGGACGCACCTGGATTTTCTCAAGCTTTCCGTTTTTCGCAGGAAGGTTCATGTATCAAAGATTCCGATACATCACCAATGCGTCTACGAATCCTCGCGCAGGATGCCGGAAGGCTCCCGGCAGCCGGCCCGCGATCTCGAAGCCGAAGCTTTGCCACAAACGGACCGCGCGTTCGTTCGTGCTGACCACGAAGTTGAACTGCATCGCCCTGAATCCCCTGGCCTTGGCATGCTCGAGCGAATGCGCGCACATTGCCCTGGCGATACCCCGGCCGGTCGCGTGCGATGCGGTCATATAACCGCAATTGGCAACATGATCGCCGCCGCCTTTCTGATTAGCCTGGATGAAGTACGTCCCTAGTACTCGGCCGTCATCTTTGCCATCCTCCGCGGCGACAAAAACTTCGTGCCCCGCTCCAAACCAGTAGTTCAAAGCCGCATCCTTAGCCATATCCCGAGGCAGCGTATACGTCTCCCCTGCCCGGATGGTCGGTTCGAGGATGGCCCAGACCGCCTCCCGGTCCGCGGCGGTTGCAATTCGGATCACGCTCATAACATTTAAGATATAGACGAACTGTAATAATCCTGCCGCAGCCCTGTCTTTACTTTGAAGGGGAGGCGCAGAATCTTGTTAATGGCAGTGGGGGAGGCCCCCGTTTCAACGATTCCCAAACCGGTCGACCAGATGTACGAATCGCACCATCACATGGTGTTTCGTACCGCGCACCGCATCACCGGTAATGCCGCGGACGCCGAAGACGTTCTGCAAACCGTGTTCATGCGCATGCTGCGCCGCGATTCTTCGGAGATCGACAACCCGGAAAGCTATCTGCGCCGGTCGGCCGTGAACGCTGCGCTGGATGTCGTGCGCGCCCGCCAGGCCGACAATTCTCTGGAGCTGGAGCGCATGCCCGCCAGCGGTTCCTGCACCGAACTGCGCGACCTGCGCGACACCCTTAGACGCGCGCTTTCGAAGTTTCCTCCCAGAACAGCCGAAATGTTCGCGCTGCGGTTTTTTGAAGGCTATACCAATCCGGAGATCGCTAAATTGATGGGACTATCGCAGATTGTGGTCGCCGTGACCGTGCATCGCGCGCGGAAAAAGCTTCAGCAGGAGTTGCAGAAAGGAGCCTCCCGATGACCAATCAGGATTTCGATCGGTTGCTCGGTTCGATTCGGGAAGATTCCGGAAGCCCGGAAGAGGCTCGGGAGGCGGCAGCCCGGGTGCGTTCGCGGATGGGGGACGGCGATTCGATTTCGGTCGCGCGCCTCGATTCCTGCGGTGATTTCCGGGCGCTCTTTTCCGGATATCGTACGGGAAAGCTCTCTGAGGCCCGGCAAATGCTCCTGGAAGATCATCTGCACACTTGCGTAGCCTGCCGCAGAGTGTTCGAAGGCCGTCAGGCGGCGGTGATTCCGATCAGCCAGAGACGCCGCGTTCTGCCGTGGGCGATCGCAGCGGCAGCGGTGCTGGCGATCGGGATTACGTTTCCGGTACTACTGGACAAGACGCTTGCGCCGTCGGGAGCGCGCGGGACGGTCGCGCTGGTTGACGGCGAGCTGTACCGCGTGTCGGACAAGGGACCGGTCCGGTTGGCCGCGGGCGCTTCCGTCGGCGAGGGCGAAGAGATCCGTACCGCCAAAGACTCCCGCGCCGTGGTCCGGTTGCGCGACGGATCGATGGTCGAAATGGCAGAACGAAGCGACATGCGGCTGTCGGAGCGCTGGAGCGGTAAGACGGTTCGTCTGGAGCGCGGCGCGGTCATGGTCGAAGCGGCCAAGCAGCGGCGCGGACGGCTCGAAGTGATCACTCCGGATTGCCAGGTATCCGTAAAAGGAACCGTGTTTCAGGTGAGCAGCGGGACCAAAGGGTCGCGGGTTTCCGTGGTCGAAGGCGAAGTAAAGGTCGACCACGACGGCGATTCGCAGCTTCTGCATCGTGGCGACCAGACAACTTCCAATGCAAGCGTGGTGAAGACGTCCGTGGCGGCGGATGTGGCCTGGAGCCGCAACTCGGCGAAATACCTGACTTTGTTGGGCGAGATCTCCGCCATTCAGAAGCGGATTGACGCCATTCCGATGGGCCTGCGTTATCAATCCAAACTGGCTGGCTTACTGCCGGCCAACACGATGGTCTTCGCGTCCATTCCCAATCTCGGAACCACACTCGCGGAAGCGACCGGCATCTTTGAAGAGCGCGTCCAGCAGAGCGAAGTATTGCGGGAATGGTGGAATCAGAGGAATACCCAACAGTTGCAGACGCTGGTGAATCAGGCGCGGACATTCAACGATTATCTGGGCGATGAAATTGTGCTGGCCGTGGGTCCCCAGCACGATGTAATGGTTGTGGCGGAGATGCGCCGCGCAGGTTTGCAGCAGTTTTTGGATCAGCAGTTTCAATCCATGAGCGGCCCCAAGCCGCAGGTGATGATTCAGGGGAATCTGGTCACACTGGGCAACAGGGGTCTTGGCCAGGGAGGATTTCTCGAAACGCCGTTCGGGAAACGCGTCGCGCAGAGCTATCAAGGCGGAGTCGCGTGGCTTTTTGCGGCTGACATGGAACAAATGATCGCGCAGCACGTAAAACAATCACAGAACGTGACGCCGCGTACACTCATTTCCGGATTGGATAACGTTAGGTACCTGGTGGTCGAGCGCAAACAGAATCTCGGACGCACCGAGAACAGCGCGTCGCTCGATTTCGCGGGCGAACGGCATGGCCTGGCGAGCTGGCTGGCTGCGCCCGGTCCCATGGGGACGCTCGATTTTGTTTCTCCCGATGCCACGTTCGCGGGATCGTTCGTGATCAAGAATCCCGGAACGTTGTTGCAGGAACTGATCGCCGTGGGTGGCTCCAAGACTGGGCCGGGCGCGGTGTTGAGCGAATTTCCAGTCAATGACATCGCTGCGAGCCTGGGCGGGGAGATGACCGTCGCCCTGGACGGGCCGCTGCTGCCGGTGCCCAGTTGGAAGATCGCGATCGAGGTGAATGACGCCCGGCGGCTCCAATCGTCGATCGAGCAGGCGGTAACCGCGGCGCAAACGGCCCATCCGGAGCTAAAGCTCGCCACTGGCGAAACCAACGGGCTCACGTACTACACGTTGACCTCGGCGAAAGTGGCTTACGAAGTCAACTACTGTTTCTCGAACGGGTATTGGCTGCTGGCGCCGTCTCCGGCACTACTGATGGCAGCCATCGAGACGCGGGCGTCGGGGCTGACCGTTGCGCGGTCGGCGGCATTCCGGGCGCAGTTGCCGCAGGATGGTCACGAGAATTTTTCCGGGCTGCTGTATTACAACATGGGTTCGACCATCGGTCCACTGGTGGATCAACTCAAGTCAGGAAAATTAATGACGCCCGCACAGCAGAAATCGGCCGATATGCTGACTGCGAATCGCGAGCCGGGATTGATTTATGCGTACGGCGAGCCGGACCGGATCGTGGTCGCCAGCCGGAGCGGATTTTTCGGCCTGGATCTGAGCACCTTGCTAGGATTGAATGCGAAGGGCGCGGAGGCGCTCCCGAAATTACTTCCGCCCGTGCTTGCGTTTAGGACCAGTGCAACCCGTAATTGATCTAGCCGGACTAGGTGTTCGATTCGGGAATCGCGAGATTCTCAAAGACCTGCGCGTCTCTCTTTCCGGCCGGACCATCGGCCTGCTCGGTCCCAACGGGGCCGGGAAATCGACGCTGATTCAAACTCTGCTGGGATTTTGCCCGGTCTCTTCAGGAACCGCCAGCATTTTGGGGCACGATATCCGGCGGGAGCAGAGCCAGATTCGAACGCTGGTCGGCTACATGCCGGAAAACGATTCGTTCATCGCCAACATGAGCGCCGTGGCGTTTATCCGGATGATGGGCGAATTGTCCGGCCTTCCGGCCGACGCCGCCCTCGAACGCGCCCACGAAGTCTTGTTTTACGTCGGCCTGGGCGAAGCCCGCTACCGGATGCTCGGCACCTATTCGCTCGGGATGAAGCAACTGGCCAAACTCGCGCAAGCGATCGTGCATGGGCCGCGGCTGCTGATCCTGGATGAACCAACAAATGGGCTTGATCCGCCCGCGAGGCAGCGGATGATCCGGCTGATCCGGGAAATGAAGGATTCGGGCGAGATGCACCTGGTCCTGTGCTCCCATCTCCTGCGCGATGTCGAAGAGACTTGCGAAGAGGTCCTGATCCTGAAGCAGGGCCGGATCGTGCACTACTCGAATCTCGAAGAAGAACGCAGTTCCAACAAACGCTTCGTTGAAGTGGAAACTATCGGAAACGATTCGGATTTTGCAGCGGCGTTGACCGGACTCGGTTGCGAATGCGCCACAGCCGGATTCGGCCGGCTGAAAATGGTGCTCCCCGTAGGATTCGAGATGCGCGAGATCTATCGTCTGGCAGCAGAGCAGGATCTCCAGTTGAGAAAACTCAACTACCGGCGAGACACGCTCGAAGACATTTTCTTGAAGGCAATGGATGCATAGGAAAGGGATGCATAGGAAAGGGATGCGTAGGAACTGGCCCCAGATGAACAAAGATGAACGCAGATCAACGCAGATTAAGAACAATGTTTTATCGCCGTCCATCGGCGTCTATCTGCGGCCAAAACATCAGGATTATTGATGGCCGTCTATAAGCGAACATACAAGGGATACTCCGGACCATTGACCCCAACATGGTCGCGGTTTTTGATTTTGCCGCGATACAGCTACTCGCGGCTGTTCCAATCGAAGTTCCTGATATTGTTCCAAGTGGCCTGCATGATTTTCCCGATCGGGTGCGCAGGGTTCATCTATCTCTCGCACAATCTGTCGTTTTTGAAATCGTTCAACGTCCAGGCCGGGAACTTTCTGGATGTCAACGGCAATTTTTTTCTGTACTTCTGTAATTTCCAGGCCGCGATGGCTTATCTGATGACGGCTTTCGTTGGGCCGAGCCTGGTTTCGCCCGACCTGGTGAACAACGCTCTTCCCCTATACTTCTGCCGCCCGTTTTCCCGAACCGAGTACGTCGCGGGAAAGATGAGCGTCCTGATGTTTCTGCTATCGATGATCACCTGGGTGCCGGGGCTGATCCTTTTCGCGATCCAATCAAGCCTCGCCGGGTGGGAATGGACCATGGCGAATCTGTGGATCGCGGAAGCGATTCTGCTCGCCATGCTGGTCTGGTGCACCATTCTTTCGCTGATCGCGATGGCGATTTCGGCCTGGGTGCGCTGGAAGGTCGCGGCCGGTGCGCTGATTTTGGGCGTGTTCTTCGCCGGTGCCGGGTTCGGCGCAGCCATCAACGCGGTCATGCGCACCAAATATGGAACGCTGATCGATCTGGCGCAGGTGAACTTCATTGTCTGGAGCCCGCTGTTCCATCACGACGCCGCAAGCGGAGTCGCCCTAAGCGACGCCTGGATGGCGCTCGCGGGCGCGTGTGCCATTTGCTTGTGGCTGCTCTCAAAGAAGGTTCGGGCGTTCGAGGTTATTCGATGAGTCTGCCTCCGCCCATTGAAGAGAGCCTCATCGTTTTCGAAAACGTTTCGCGATTCTACGGCGAAGTGCTGGGCGTCAATCGCGTAACTCTGTCGATCCCTCCCGGGATCACCAGCCTGGTCGGTCCCAATGGATCCGGCAAGACCACGCTGATGAACCTGATGACCGGCCTCGTCCGGCCGACGCGAGGCGCCATCAAAATCCTCGGAATCCCGCCCGACGACCCCGAACGCCTGTTCCGGCTGCTCGGATACTCGACACAGTTCGATTCCTTCCCGAAAGGGCTGACGGGATTTCAATTCGTGTATTCCTTTCTCCGGCTTTTCGGGACCACTCACTCGGAGTGCGAGGCCCTTGCCTGGAAGTCGATTGAGCGGGTCAACCTGGTGGAAGCGGCGAATCGCAAAGTCGCTGGCTACAGCAAAGGGATGCGGCAGCGCATCAAACTCGCCCAGTCGATAGCGCACGATCCGCGGGTGCTGGTGCTCGATGAGCCGCTGAACGGCCTGGATCCGCTGGTGCGGGCGGAAACCATCTCACTGTTTCGCGAGCTTGCCGCGGAAGGGCGGCATGTCATCGTGTCCAGCCACATCCTGCACGAAGTCGACATGATTTCGGACCAGGTGATCCTGCTGAGTAACGGGTACGTGGTCGCCGAAGGCAAGATTCAAGGCGTCCGAAGCGAAATCAGCGACCACCCGATGCAGGTGCTGATCCGCTGCAACCGGCCCGGCGCCCTGGCATCGAAGGTTTTCGAGCAGGACAGCGTCGTCGAAGCCCGCATCCACGCCGACGGCGGCGGCTTGCTGGTGAAGACGCGCGATCCCGACCGGTTTTACCGGCTGCTGAACCACATCGCCATGAACGGCATCGAAATTGAAAGCGTTGCCCCGGCGGATGACAACGTCAATTCGGTGTATGAATACCTGATCGGCGCGGAGGAGTCGACCAAATGATGACGCTGTGGTGGGCGCAGATCGTCGCCGTGATCCGCCTGGAGATGAAGAAGACCTTCTTCGCCAAGCGGGGCCTGTGGGTATATCTTCTGGCGGCGGCTCCGGTGCTGATCTGGGCCGGGCATTCGATCAACATGATGATGATCCGCGACCATCAGCGCGACGTCGCGACGGAACATCCGCTTGCGACCGAGACGCTCGAATCGATTCAACACGGCATGTCGCGCGCGGATGTGGAGGAGAAACTGGGTCCGCCGTATTCGCGGCGCATGGTGCGCACCCGGCGCCAGGACCGCGCGTGGCTGAACTATACCGACGGTGAATCCAACTACACTTTCATGTTCGAGGACGGCGAGCTCAGGGGAATCTCCAAGCGCCAGATTTACAAGTGCAGCATCCCTCAAGACTCGTTGATCTTCGCGACCGTTTTTCAGTTCTTCTATCTCCGTCTGGCGATTTTCTTTGGCTGCGTCGGCGTATTCATGAACCTGTTCCGTGGCGAGCTGATCGACAAGAGCCTGCACTATTACCTGCTGGCTCCCATGCGTCGCGAGGTGCTCTTGGTCGGAAAATATCTGGCCGGGCTGATCACGACCGTGGTCATCTTCACCACCAGCACCGCGCTTCAGCTCTGGACCATGTGGCTGCACTTCGACCGCGCCGCGATCGACGAATTCCTGCGCGGACCCGGCTGGCATCAGGTGGCGGCGTATCTGGGAGTGACAGCGCTCGCGTGTCTGGGCTATGGAAGCGTATTTCTAGCCGCGGGACTCCTGTTTCGAAATCCCATCATCCCCGCGGCTACCGTGCTGCTCTGGGAGAGCGCGAATCTGTTCCTGCCCGCGGCGCTGAAGAAAATCAGCGTGATCTTCTATTTGCAATCCCTGTGCCCGGTGGTCGCGCCGCCGGATAAAGAGATGGCGGCTCCGCTGCTGCTGCTGGTTTCCTCGGCGGAACCCACGCCACCGTTTCTTGCGATTACCGGGTTGGTCGTCTTGACGATCGCGGTACTGATCGCAGCCAGCTTTCGGGCGCGAAAGCTGGAAATCAACTACGGGACTGAGTAAAAACGCGCACGCGTGTTAAAATGTGTAGGTCTTGTCGAACAGCCCTCCGCGGAGGGCAGTCTCGGCTAGCAGTTCCGCCACCGTTCTTAAGGGCTTGTAGCTCAGTTGGTTAGAGCGCCTGCTTGACACGCAGGAGGTCACAGATTCGAGTTCTGTCAAGCCCACCACTTTCAATCGCGCGTCTCAACATCCGGTGTGGCGCAATTAGCGCCCGACGAGATCGATCTGATTAGATCGAGCTCGTTAGGAACGATGTGCCAGTTAACCGCAGTGGACCATTGCCGGGGCTCCGGTACCCGTTTGCGCGACTGGCCGGAAGGTAGCCATCGATAACACACCGGGGACGAAAACAGGCGGAATGCGCGAACACACCGCTTCTTGTCTGCATTCCAAAGCAACAGCTTGCTAATGAGATCGTGCGGCGGGGTTCTATTTCTAACAGGTGCAGCCGACTGAAAATCGCGACAACGCCGGCTCGAACTCAGCGCGCGCTACAGTGCTGACCGAGCTGATCGCCCGGCTCAGCTACGCGCCGCTCAAAGAAGACGAGTGCGTGCCTCAGGCCGCTAGTGCATCTACCCTTCCAGTGCACCAGCGGCCTTTATTGGCGAGCGCGTCGCGCCCGATCAGAAGTTGAGCTTCAGCGCCAATTGAATGACGCGTGGTGTGAAGCCGATGTTCGTCGAGGTGATCTGGCCGAAGGCTCCGGCAGTGGTCGGAATGCCGGCCGGGTTGCGGCTGACCGTCCAGCCGCTGATGTTGAAGTTGGGCAGCGAGAAGTTCGTCGTGTTCGAGATGTTATACGCCTCGGCCCGGAACGATAGTCTGTACTTCTCGGCGAACAGGAAGTCCTTAAATATCGAGAGGTCGACCTCTCTCCAGCTCGGACCGTAACATTGGTCGCGTCCCTCGTTGCCCGGGTTGCCGATCGCCTGCTGCTGGAACGCATTCAGGTTGATGAAGTTGTGGATCGTCGGGTTCGAAACCGTGCACGACTGGCCGGAGACCATGTTCGGGCGATCCGAACTGACGTTGGGCAGATTGATCAGATTCTGGCCATCCAGGACCGAGAACGGCTGGCCGGATTGCCAGAAAGCGATGGTGTTGACCTGCCATCCGCCAATCGCGAACTTTGTAAGTCCCTTTGCGGACTTGCCAAAAGGTAGCTCGTAATTGGCGCGTATCGTGAATTTGTTCTTGAAGCCGATGTCCGAGTTGCCCCAGTCGTAACTCCGGTTGTTCGTTACCGTCGCGACTGGCGCGCTGCTGATCGAGCTGTCGGTAATACTGGTGAGGTTGCGAGCGAAGACGTAATTGGCGTTGATGGTCAGACCCTTCGAATAGCGCCGCTCGAAGACGAACTGAGCCGCGTTGTATTCGGCGGCTCCGCCGGTGCCGTACAGGCTGATACCGGTGATGTTGGGCAGCGTGGCAATTCGAAGATAGTTCGGCGTTACGGCCGACCCGGAAGGATTCGGCAGGTTGACGTTCGGGACGTAATACAGGTGACGGGCCAGCAACCCCACATAGGCGACGGTAAACACGTTCTGGCCGAGCTGCTTCTGTATCGTCAGGTTATACTGCATGACGTTAGCGTTCGGATAGGTGTCCGCTTTGGCGCTGAGCGAGCTCTGCAGTCCGCCCGCGACTGACCCCAGCAACTGGGGGATGTTAGGCGGTGTGATGGGTGGCGGACCTTGCGATAGGAAATGGACGCCCGCAGGGCAAACGGTGGAGCCCGTCAGAGCCGCGGGGGAGCAGGTGAAGTTGACGCCCACGAATGGCGGGTTAGGCAGATTCACAGCGCCGGCCGCAAAGTCCTGAGCGAAATAACTGAGGCCGAAACCGCCGCGTACCACGAGGCCCTTACCCGCGCTATAGGCGAAGCCGATACGGGGCTGGAAATCTTTCCAGTGCGGTTGCACGCAGGCGTAGGAGCTGATGCAGAACGTATTCGTGTCGATCTGATAATTGGAGCGCTGGCCGGTGGCGCTGGCGAGCTCGCCAATGTGATCCCAGCGCAGGCCGAGGTTCAGAGTCAGCTTGCGAGTCGCATGCCAGTCGTCCTGCACATAGAGGTGGGGTTCCCAAGTCCGGTAGTACTGATACTGGAACGGGAACTGGCGGGTGATGGTGGTTGGAACTCCCAGCAGGAAGTTCGCAAGGCTGTTCGGTGGCGCGCCCGCTGTGGCGGCGCTCCATGTGAACTGACCTGTGCCGTTCTGGATCTGGTAGTAGTTCATCTGACGGCGAATAAGGCCAGCACCGAACTTGATGTTGTGGCTGCCTCTGGTCCAGGCCAGTGAGCCTTCTTGCTGGAAAACATTGTTGATGTCGTAGATCGGCACCGATGTGCAATCGCCCAGAGTATTGCAGCTTCCCGGCCCGGTGTATCCGTTGATCGAAACGTTCAGCAGGCCCGAGACATACTGGTTCACGTCCGCGCCCGGAATTCCGAACTTGTCCGACAGGTTGCTGCCTTGGTTCGCCGAAAGCGTGGCGATATTCAGGCGGGTGAAACTACTTTTGAATTCGCCGACCAGCGTAGGCCTGAAGATATGTACGAAGTCAACCATGTACGCCTGCGAGTCTTCGGTTGAGTTGCCGGGATAGATGCCGTTGCCTGGGTTGATCGTAACGCCAAACTCCTTGACCGGCGGATAGAGCGTCGGGTAGACCGTGGTCGTCGGATTGTAGGAGAACCGGAAGAACATCGAGTCCTTGTCCGAGAAATGGTGATCGACGCGCGCGTCAACGGTCTTCGCGAAATACTGATTGTTCACATTGCCGGTGTAGTTCGCGGTCGGCGGAGCACCCGGAATGTTGGCAGCCGGGAATAGCGACAGGTATTTGAGCGCAACGGGATCGATCTGGGAGACAGGAATGATGGGTCCGCCCTGGTCGGAGAAGTCGCCGGGATGCGACAGTTCGTAGGCCGTGGGGGCGGCGAGCAGGCCAGTGTTCTTTCCCTGAATCACTCGCAGGTTCTCAAAATCGACGAAGAAAAAGGTCTTGTCTTTGATAATGCGGCCGCCTACGCTACCGCCGAACTGGTTCTGGCGGAACTCGGGGCGTGCGATGCCGGCGCCGTTTGCGAAAAAGTCGTTGGCGTTCAGCTGGTCGTTGCGGAAGTACTCGTAGAGGCCGCCGTGGAAGGCGTTGTTGCCTGACTTGGTGATGAGGTTGACGACCGCTCCACCGGCGCGGCCGACTTCAGCCGGGTAGTTGTTGGTATCGATCTTGACTTCTTCAATCGAATCGATCGAAGGGCGGAAGAGAATCGTGAGCTGCTCACGCTCATTGTTGTCCATGCCGTCGACCAGGTGATTGTTGAACGTCTCGTTCATGCCGTTGGCCACCACCGCCGCGGTCTGGCGACGCTCGTCGGGACGGGTTCCGCTGAGAATCGAGTTCGAAGGACCGGCCGCGGCGCCGGGGGCCGTCGAAACCAACTGTACGTAGTTGCGGCCGTTGAGGGGAAGATCCTGCACCGAAGCCGCAGCTACCGTATCTCGCAGAGTCGAGCTATCGGTCTGAAGCGCCGGCGTAGTGGCCGTAACCTCGACGATCTGGGTCGACTCGCCGACCTGCAACTGGGTGTCGGTGCGCGCGCGGTCGCCGGCGACCAGGGTGATGTTGGTAACCGATTTCTTGAAAGCCGGAGCCTCCACCGTGACAGTGTATGTTCCCGGCGGTAGCAGGTTGATAACGAAATCGCCCGACCCGCTGGTCTGAACTGTGCGGGTTTCAGAAGTGCCGGTATTGACTACCGTAACTCGAGCGTTTGGAACCACCGCACCTGCCGCGTCAGTAACTGTGCCTAAGATGTCGGCGGTAATAAGCTGGCCGAAGGCCTGTGTGCCGACGAGGAAACAAACGAACAGAAGAATGCTGCTGAGCGTCCGAGACAAACGTTGTTTCATACTCTCCCCTGAATTTTCGTTTTCGAAGCTTCCAAAAAAGTTCAACTGGCAGATAGCGAGATAACCAGAGTTCTACTCTCCACGCCGAACCGGTGTCACTGGGCTGCCGCTCCCACGGCACCCCGATAGCTAAATCCGCGATCGGCCAGACTACAAAGGCCTTGTAAAAGCCCTGTAGAAAATAATGTATGCTGACCGGCGATCCGTCAAGACAAATTTTAGGCAATCTACGTTGTCATTCACATGTTGCATGTGCGTAACCTTAAAAACAATCTAAGTCTTGAATTGTGATTTACCAAAAAAGACTCCCTGTAGCTCCCGATTCATTTCGGCGAGCATAGCTAGCAACACAAAAAGGCGGCGGAAGATCGTTTGGGGGGGATCACACCGCCGCTTCGCTAAAATAGAAACAACGTATACGGGAGTCTACTGTGAATGGCCGGGAGTCAACAATAGCTCTATAGGGCCTCAATGAGTAATACGCCAAATGGAATATAACTATCGGCAATAAGCCGAATGGAATATAGCTCTAGCCAGCCACAACTGTAAACGGTTACAGATCAAATCAAATGTGAATGACACCTCGCATAATGGCAGAGGTTGCAGCTTGTGTCCGATCATCGACACCGAGCTTTTCCAGAATTTTCTTCACATGATTCTTGACCGTGTACTCCGCGATTCCAAGCTCTGCCGCAATCTGCTTGTTAAGGAGTCCCCGGGCCAGCAAGGTTAGAACATTCAGTTCGCGAGCGGTAAGATTCGGAGCCGGAAGCGGAGACTTGAGCGAATCCGCCACTTCTGGAGGAAGGTAGTTCTTTCCTGCGTGAGCCGATCGAATCGCCTCGATCAACTGGTCCTCTAAGACCCCTTTCAAGAGATAGGATCGAGCTCCAAGCTTTAGGGCCCGGCGGATGTCTTGGTCCCCTCCAAATGCAGAGATTGCAATGATATTCGCCGAAGGAAATTCAGCTCGGATTGCTCCTATTGCATCGAAGCCACTCATGCGAGGCATTCGCATATCCATGATTGTGACGTCCGGCTGATAGGTCCGAAATTTCTGGATGGCGTCTTCACCGTCAACCGCTTCCGCAACGACGACCAGATCCGTTCGAGCGTTAATGATTGCGGTCAGCCCTTTGCGAGCGATGAGATGATCCTCGGTAACCAGGATGCGAACAGGACTCAACGAGGCCATTCGAGTAGGACAGAATGAATAGGAGGATACAGGAAGGTGTGCACGTAGTCTATGTTTTCAGGCTGAGTTAATGATTCGCTAAACCTCCCTTTGTAACTGACAGGTGCGCCACGAGATCCGCTGGTCGCCTCGTCTAATTTGCAATGATGCAATTCCGCGGAAATCAATTTATTAGCCAAATAGGCAAAGAACTTCAGAGGCGACTTTGAGTCATCCTGGTGCCGCCCGTCTTCGGATCAGTCCTCTTTCTTTGCCCACCCTGGAGGGTAGTAACCTCTGTCCAGCCGAGCCGTCCAACCTAACGTTACGCACCAAGGAGTAGAACATGAACTACAAGTGTTCAAAGTGCGGAGCCGAGACGGAGCTGCACGAAAACGGCAAACCGATTTGTGTTAAGTGTTCGGACAGGATCGAGGCAGCCAGAAAGCGAACAGCGGAGGATAAAGTAAAGCTCCGCGCGCCGGCAGGCGAGGCATCGATAGGCGCACATCACTAAAACGCCGCAGGCACAAACCCACTCCTGGTGCCGGCACTTCGGCACCAGGCCCCGTTTTTTCATTGGATACATCCGCTTCTCACCACCCTTGCCGATTGGCAAATTGCGGTGCGGCAGGCGTGAATGCAACATTTGATCCAATGCATACCCCGCCGGACGACGAATGGCTACCGTCACCGCCAGCCGGCCTCGCGGGCGAAACGGAGATCGGCCTGCACTGCCCTCTTTGTGGGCATGAATTCCTTCAAACGCTCGACCGGCTTCAAGGTGATCAACGCATGGCGTGTCCCGGTTGCGCCCGGCAAGTCGAAATCAGGTTGGGTCGCAAGCAACGATGGAAATCGAAACCGTAGAGGACAGGTCGCCGGCGTCACCATGCAAGCGTAGTGAATTCGTCGCTTGCCACACTTGCATCGGATGTCGTTTTTAGAGCAATTAGATGCTATCGGGGGCCGGTCGTTGAACCTTCTTCAGCGGCTTCTCCTGGTGAACGATGGCACTTTGACGGATGCGCTGGAGGCAGCGTTCTTAGAACCAATCAAGTTGGTCAGGCTTTCGGTGGATGTCTCATCGGCCGATGACGGGCCTGTCGGTCTTGCGCAGGATTCCGGTCTTCCGGTTATGCGCCGCGAGATTCTTCTGCAAGGCGCGAGTTCGCTGCGAAACTTTGTCTTCGCGCAATCCTGGATCGCCCTCAACCGGCTACCGGCGCCAATGCGCAGCGACCTGGTCGAATCCGGGAAGCCCATCGGGCGGCTCTGGAGCGAATATCGGTTGGAGACCGCAAAACAGGTGCTCCGGTTTTGGCGAGAGCCCGCCGGTAAGCTCTCGATTCACTTCGGTTGTGGTCTTGATGCGATCCTCCTGGCTCGTTCCTATCGAGTGCTTCAGCACGGTGCGCCACTAATGGTTATCTCGGAATACTTTCCCGCGGATCTTGCGCTCCAAGGTGATGTATCTGAGCGGATATTTGCTTGCAGTTGAAACGATGAGGTCCTCGACATCATCCAACAAGCGGGTGAGAAATGGCGCGTAACAGAATTGAGAAGTTTCATCCGCTTGCTCGCAGATTTAAGCTGGCGTATGAGCGATTGGTTGAGTGTGATCTGCGCGACCCGCTTGGCGAGTTCCCGGATATCCGGTCCGAAGTGTGCCAAGAGCTGGACGCCATTGTGTCTGACGCGGAGTGCGCCGGATACACTCTGGATGATGTCCGCGACTATGTCATCGCGGAGGAAGAGCACCGGGCGGATATTGTGTCGGCCTCTGGCGATCGCGTCTGAACGACATCGCCCAAATAAAGACATCGCCAAAATAAGAAGCTTCAATCGCAACGCAGCGCTTCGATCGGATCAACAGTCGCGGCCCGTCGGGCGGGGATGAAGGCCGCGAAGCAGGCCACTAAGGCAAAAACCAAGGTCAGCGCCAGGATCATTGCAATACTGCCCGCTCCCTGCAGAGGAGCCACCGACTCGATAAGTTTTCTAGCAGACCAGGTAGCCACGATTCCACCGGCGACTCCGATCACCAGCATCGCCGCGACGCGCCGGTAGATCACTCTGAAAATACGGCCGCGCGATGCTCCGATCGCGATGCGAATTCCAATATCGCGGCGCGACGATTCCACTTCATGACTGATCAGCCCATAGAGCCCGAGGAGTGCCAGGACTAGCGACAGGACAGCGAAGCTTACGAACGCCCAGTTCTCCAGCCGTTGTAAAGTCAGCGCGCCCGCGACGACGTCGTCCATGGTTTGCGGCGTCCGGAAGGGCAGAGTCCGGTCGAGTTCCCCGAACATGCGCCTGAGGTCCGGGATGATCGCGTTCGGAGCGTTGGTGGTCTGAACCACTAATTGCATTCCGGCCAGAAACTGATTGCGCAGATCGTGCGGGATCTGCGAAATCGGCATGTCAGTCTCAGCCAGCGGCGGACCAAAAATGCTCTGCCGGACATTGGACACAACACCCACGATCGCCACCTTGGCCTGGCCGTCCTGGATCGACTGCGATAAAGGATCCAAACCAGCGGGGATGAAACGCTCGACAAAGCGCTGATTCACGACTACAACGCGTTGCGACGTGGGCGTATCGATTTTCTCGTTGACAAGGCGGCCGCGCAGCAGACGGATTCCGAAAGCGGAGAAGTAACCGGACGTGACGATTCGAAACTCGGCGTTGCGCTCATGGCCCGGCGGGCTCGGTGGCTGACCGACGATTTCGACGCTGCTGTTCCAGCCCCAGTTCTGGATCGGCACAATTTGAATGAGACCCGCGGCTCGAACCCCGGGGATTGCGGTCACGCGTTCCAGCATGGGCGTGTAGAAATCCGTCACGACGTCACGATTCTCATAAGATCCCGGCGAAAGATCGATCTCGGCGGCCAGTATCGACGATGGATCGAATCCGAAGTCGCCGTGCTGCAAACGGGACAGCTCGCGAAAAACGAGGCCGGAGGTAACCAGCAGGACCATCGCCAGGGATACTTGCACGCACACGAACCCCGCGCGCAGGCGGCTTTGCCCGCGGTCCATTCCAACACGGTTTCCAGAGCGGAGGGAAGTGGCGGCAGATGTGGCGGAAAACCGGAACGCCGGCCACAAACCAGCAAGCAGCGTCGTGAGCATCGAAACCACGAGAGCCGCCGTCAGCACCGTCCCGTTCAGACGCACCTCTGATCCGCGATTGAGGGCCGAG
This sequence comes from Bryobacteraceae bacterium, assembly GCA_035308605.1. Taxonomy (GTDB): domain Bacteria; phylum Acidobacteriota; class Terriglobia; order Bryobacterales; family Bryobacteraceae; genus Palsa-187. Next base: position 53,989 of record DATGGL010000129.1, on the reverse strand, counting down.
ACGAGTAGGACACGCGTTGCGCCCAACAGGGCGTCGGCAAGCAGCAAGCCCACTGCGCCGCCGGCGATGGCGTAGGAGATGTTCTCCGACAGCAGCCGGGCCATCAGCCGGCTCCGGCTTGCCCCGAGCGCGCTTCGGATCGCAACCTCATGCTGCATGCGCACCCCGCGCGCCAGCAGCAAACCGGCCAGGTTCACGCATCCGAGCGCAATCAAGGCAGCAATTCCGACACCGAGCAGTTGCAAGGCGCCGCGTGCCCGCGAGTCGCCGACGGTGAACGTCGCCAAGTCAATCAGTTGAACTTTACGACCTTTGGTCTCCGGATATGCATCGCTTAGGTGCGCGAATACCTGGTTGAGTCGACTTTGAGCGTCTTCGCGCGAAACCCTTTCAGCGAGCCGGGCAACCGTCGGCAGCCAGTGATTCCCACGGCCCTCGCGCTGGTTCTTCAGCATCTTCAGCGGAAAATAGATAGCCTGGGTCCGGCTTATGGGGAAACGGAAGCCTTCCGGCATCACGCCGATCACGGTGTAGGGCTGACCGTCCAGTTTGATTTTCGCGCCGATTGCCTCAGGCCGCGCCGCGAACAGATCCTGCCAGACTTCGTGGCTCAGCACAACCACAAAGTTTCGTCCCGGATCCTCCTCACCTTTCTCGAACGTTCTGCCGAGCACCGGTCTCACGCCGAGCACGTCGAAGAAATTGTCGCTCGCTGTGACAGCATGCAGCGAAACGGCACTGCCGCCCGTCTCGGCATTCACGCTCGCGAAGGAGTTATACGCGGCGACGTTCGAAAAAGGGGCGGCCTCGCGACGCCAGTCGACGAACTCAAGGTAGGAGGCCGGCTGCGTAAAGCCCTGGGGCGAGGTGGTGAGCAACGAAAAGATGCGGCTGGGCTCCTTGTACGGGAGCGGGCGAAGGAATACCGCGTCCATAATGCTGAAGACTGCAGTGCTCAAGCCAACAGTCAGCCCCAGCGTTCCGACTATCGTCAAGTTGAAAGCAGGATCCCTTCGAAACTGGCGAAGCGTGTGCGTGAGTGGCGATGCCATGGCGTAAGTACATCGCAATTCGATCGCAATGAAATTACGTTGATTCTATTAGGATCTCTGGCGAAGAGGCTGTCCGCAAATGGGACTCAGTGTCCACTCTGCTGCAGGATCCCCAATCTCACCTTCTCTGACTCCAAGGCCGCCTCCGTCCCTGGGGCGGTTGTTCGACCGCGTTCTGAGCCGGACAGCAACTATTCTTTCTTCTTCAGGCTCTGATCGTTTTCGCGGATGAAGTTGCGAATCTCGTCGGCCATGCCCAAGAGCTTTTCCCATTGTTCGCGGTAGAGGGTGATCGGGAAACGGCCCATGCCGTACACTGAGAGCCCGCCTTTTTCGCTCACCTTCAAGTACACGTTGCCGCGTGGTTTTTTCAGCGCCTCGTTCTCGGCGCGGAGCCGTTCGATCTCTGATCGGAGTTCTTCGTCTGTTGCCATGAAATCAAGAGATACCATAGCTCCGGCCGGGTGGTTGCGCCGCAGGAGGTCCGAAACGCCGAAGCCCATGTGGCTCTCTAACTTCTGTACCGCCGATCGGGCCAAGTCCAATCTTCAAGATGAAAAGCCGAAAACCCGCTTCAAATGCACGGAGAGGCATACCCAAACGTCGATTTCCCATCGGCGCGGAAGTTCGACCTCGGGGAGTTCACTTTCGCGTCTGGGCTCCAGAACGCCGCAGCGTTGAAGTGATGATCGAGTCGGCGGTGCCCGATGTTTCATCTTTTTTGCTGAAGCGCGAACCGGAAGGATACTACTCCGGCCTCGTCGCGAAAGCCAAGGCTGGAGCGCGGTACCGTCTGCGGCTGGATGAAGACCCCACACTCGTCTACCCCGATCCCGCATCCCGCTTTCAACCGGACGGCCCGCATGGACCCTCCGAGGTAATTGATCCTTCCTTTCGCTGGACAGACCGTGGCTGGAAGGGCGTGCCGGCGAACGGGCAAGTGATTTATGAGATGCATATTGGAACGTTCACCAAAGAAGGCACCTGGAGAGCTGCTGCGGCCCAGTTGAAGGAATTGGCTTCGATTGGGATCACGGTGATTGAGGTAATGCCCGTCGCCGATTTTCCGGGCCGGTTTGGCTGGGGCTACGATGGCGTCGATCTCTTCGCGCCCACTTGGCTGTACGGCCGCCCGGAGGATTTCCGCGCGTTCGTGGATGCGGCTCATGCGGAGGGCGTGGGCGTTTTGCTCGATGTCGTCTACAATCATCTCGGCCCCGACGGCAACTATCTGAAATGGTTTAGTGAGGATTATTTCAGCAAGCGTCATACGACGGATTGGGGCGAGGCCATCAATTTCGACGGCGCAGGTTCCGGTCCCGTGCGCGAGATGTTCAGAAGCAACGCGGCCTACTGGATCGAGGAATTTCACCTGGACGGTTTGCGTTTAGACGCCACCCAGAATATCTACGACGATGGCTCGCCGCATATTCTCGACGAGATTGTTCGTGACGCGCACAAACGCGCCCTCGGACGGACAGTGTTCATCGTTGCCGAGAACGAACCGCAAGATATTCGACTGGTGCAACCGCTGGATCGCGGCGGTTACGGGATCGACGCCATGTGGAACGATGATTTCCATCACAGCGCGGTGGTGGCCCTTACCGGCCACAATGAAGCATATTATTCAGACCACCTTGGCGTGGCACAGGAGTTTGTCTCGGCTGCGAAATATGGATTCCTTTACCAGGGTCAATGGTACTCCTGGCAAAAACAACGGCGCGGAAGTTCGACCTTAGGAGTTCCGCCCGCCTCATTCGTGACCTTCATCGAGAATCACGACCAAGTCGCAAATTCGGCCCGCGGCAGGCGAATGCATCAGATCACGAGCCCCGGCAAACTAAGAGCGATGACCGCTCTTCTCCTGCTCGGTCCATCGACTCCCATGTTGTTTCAGGGCCAGGAATTTGCCTCCTCCGCGCGATTCCAGTATTTCTCGGATCATCGGCCAGAGATCGCCAAGTTGGTTTATCGGGGCCGCGGAGAGTTTCTTTCGCAGTTCCGAAGCCTGCAAGGGCCTGAGGCGCAGAGCCTCTTGAGCGACCCGGGAAACCCGGGAACTTTCGAAAGCTGCAAACTGGATTTCGCCGACCGCGAGCGGCATCATCCCTGGTACTTGCTCCATAAAGACCTGCTCCGGTTACGTCACGGCGCGCGAATCCTGAAAAACCCCAAACCGGGCGGATTGGACGGGGCCGTTCTGGCCGAGCACGCTTTTCTGCTGCGATATTTCAACACGGACGAAAGCGACTGGCTGCTGATTGTGAACTTCGGAGCGGACCTGCGTTTGACCCCGGCGCCCGAACCGCTGCTCGCGCCACCGATTGATAGGCGTTGGACGCTGCTATTTTCCACCGAAGACCCCCAATATGGCGGGAACGGCAGCTATTCACCGGAGACCGACGAGGGCTGGATGGTCCCTGGAGAAGCGGCAATCTTGCTGACATCCGTGCCGCTGTCGAAGGGGGAGCATGCCGAATAGTCCCGATATGCATGAGCCGCGTGACGGCGGGTTCGAGCCGCAAAGAGAATGGATCCTGACGAACGGCCTGGGCGGATATGCGATGGGAACCATCGACGGATTTCTCACGCGCCGTTATCACGGGCTGCTAATCTCGGCTCAACCATCGGGACGAATCATGATGTTGAATGGGGTCGCCGAGCGCGTTCGTCTGCCCCACGGCGCCGTTGTGTACCTGGGCACGCAAGTTCTTTCTGGTTCAGGAACCCATGACATCGTCGGAGTTTCTGAATTTCGCCTCGAAATGGGACTGCCAATATGGGTGTACAGAATTCAAAACTTCATCCTGGAAAAACGCGTAATCCTGCCCTATCGTCAAAATACCGTACATGTCTCGTACCGCCTGTTGTCCGGCGAAGGGGCCGTTCGGCTGGCGGTTCGTCCCGCGATTCATATCCGAAATCATGATGACCCTGTCAGCACGCCGTTGACTTCAAAATACGTTCTTACCTTGATGGACGGCCGCTGCGAAGTGTCGGCGGGCGCCGGACTCCCCGCGCTCCATTTGCAATTCACAGCGCCGCGGCCGGCGTTGACTTACGATCCCAGACTGATTCAAAACATTCTCTATTCGTCCGAAGAGGAACGAGGCTATGAATCGGTCGGCGAAATGTGGAGTCCCGGTTATTACCGAAGCGACTTGATCGCCGGCCAGCAAGCGGCATTGGTGGCCTCCACGGATTCCTGGGACGCGATGCTGTCGATGACAACAACCCAGGTGCTGGAAGCCGAACAACGCCGCCGGGAAAATCTGCTTGCAATCGCGAAGCCCGAAGCGCAACAGGGATATGGCGCGGACCTGGTGTTGGCTGCCGATCAGTTCCTGATGACCCCTGCTGGCCGCGTGGAAGATACGGCTCGGGCACGCGCCGAAGGAGAAGAGGCCTGGAGCGTCATTGCGGGATATCCGTGGTTTACGGATTGGGGCCGTGACACGATGATCAGCCTGGAGGGGCTCACGCTGGTTACCGGCCGTCAAAAAGAAGCCCGATGGATCCTGAGAACGTTCGCGAATTACGTCAGGGACGGCTTGATTCCGAATCTCTTTCCGGAAGGCCAGCGCGAGGGTCTGTATCATACTGCCGACGCATCCCTGTGGTTCTTTCATGCCGTGCATCGCTACGTTGCCACGACTGAGGACACCGAAACCCTATGGGTGATCATGCCCAAGCTCCTGGAAATTGCGGATTCTCACATTCGCGGCACGCTGTTCGGGATCGGAATCGATCCGGCGGACGGTCTGTTAACCCAGGGGCAAGAGGGATATCAACTCACCTGGATGGATGCAAAGGTAGACGATTGGGTGGTGACGCCGAGGCGAGGAAAGGCCGTGGAGATTAACGGTCTTTGGTTCAATGCGCTGTGTCTTCTGTCGGAATGGCTGGAAGAAAAAGAGCCGGGTCGCGCCAAGACGTTCCGGTCTCAGGCCGAACAGGTTCGCTCGTCTTTCAACAAGCGGTTCTGGTGCCAGGAAAAAGGCTACCTTTTTGACGTGATCGACGGACCAGCAGGCAACGACGCAGCTTGCCGGCCGAACCAGTTACTCGCCTTCTCGCTTACTCATCCGGTGCTCGACCGTTCGATGTGGGAGCCGGTGCTGGACGTCGTAACCGAGCGCCTGCTGACGCCTTTTGGCCTACGGTCTTTAAGCCCGGATGACAAGAATTATAAAGCTCAATATTTTGGGGACTTGCGGGCTCGCGACGCCGCTTACCATCAGGGTACGGTCTGGGCGTGGCTCATCGGCCCATTCATTGACGCCTGGGTGAAGCTTCATCCAGAGGCCGCTCCGGCCGGCCGCAAATTCCTGAACGAACTTGCGAGCAACGTCAATGAGGCGTGCGGCGGCACCATTGGTGAGATCTTCGATGGAAATCCTCCCTACACGGCGCGCGGGTGCAATTCACAGGCTTGGAGCGTGGCGGAATGTTTGCGGTGTTGGGTTAAGACGGCGAATTCCGCGCCGGGTTGAAATCAGGGTCCGGGCAATGAACACTTGCCGGTAGCTTTGTTGCGATTTGGCTAATGTTCCAAAGAAATCAGCCGATCAGACAGAACATGCCAGAACTTCTGAACGGCAACGCCATACCCTCGACTTTGGAGGTTGGCCAGCCTTCGAACGGATCAACTTCAACAATCGTAACGGTTTCGCCGGCTACTCTCGAATTGGGACGTCAGACCGTCCCCATCATGCCCAGTTGGGTGCTGGGCGGTTCTCCTGTAACCCGCAGTAAGAGCGTGACTAGGAGTCACGACTGGACCTCGAACCTCCTGGTCTGGGAATGCACCGCCGGACAATTTGAATGGCACTACGCTAAGGAAGAAGTCGTCGTGATCACCTCCGGCGAGGTCTATATCACTGACAATAAAGGCGAAGAGCGCTGGCTCGGCCCCGGCGACGTGGCCTTCTTCCCGGCCGGCAGTTCCGCCGTGTGGCGGGTCCCGCAACACGTGAGAAAAGTTGCTGTCGTGCGAGAGAGTCTGTGGCGTCCGCTGGGATTCAGCGTCAAAGTCTGGAAAACACTGCTCCGTAAAGCCGGAATCGGCGGACCGTCGCCGCTGTAGCCCTCAGTGCTTGGTTTCTGTCGTTGGGCCCATGCCCACCATCTCGAGGATGCAGGGTTCATCCTTCGCGCCGTCGTAGTGTATCTGCTTGCCGAAATGCGTCACGAACGTCCCGGCGGGCAGCGGCACCATGTGTTCGGGATCATAATTCGAGCCCGTGCCGACCCACCATGTGCCCGATAGCACCGTAATAAAGCGGTCATGCGGATGCGAATGGGGACGGCTGTTGTGGTGCGGATACCACTTCGTCAGGTACACATACCAGCCTTCTTTACTTGGATCTCCTACCAGGTTCGCGTGGGCCGAGCCGTCGCCTTCCACCCACTTGATGTCCTTGGGAAGTTGGATCGAGATCGCCGCCGGATTCAGTTCGGCGGCTGCGCCGAGCCATGCGAAAACGGCGAAACCTAAAGTGATTCGAGTTGCGAAATTCTTGAACATACGGCCTCCATTAAACGTTTGAAGTCAATCCCCGGTCCACCCGCTTCTTTGAATCGAGTGAAGCCAGGATCATGTCGACGCCAATCGGCGTGCGGCGCACCAGATCGTCGCCGATTGCTGCGGCTAACGCGCATCGAATTGCAGCCGCGCCTGCTCCCACCGCTGCCTCGGCGATGCCTTTGGCCCCTACCGGTGTTTGCGGATCGGGAAGGTTCACGGCATCCCATTCCATCTTTTCGGGAATGTCGAGAATCGAGGGCGGACGGTTGTAATGAAAACGCTTCGCCAGCGCGACGCCAAACTCCGCGTCGTACACCCATTTCTGGCTGCGCGTGTAGCCGATTCCCTGAATCGCGCCGCCGTGAAGCTGGCCCTCCAGGCCACGGGGATTCACCACCGTCCCGCAATCGGCGACGCACAGATAATCGAGAATCTTATACTCGCCCGTTTCCACGTCGACCTCGACTTCGGCGAAGCTGGCGACGAAAGCCTGGGTCATCCCCTTGCGCCCGTAGTTATCCTTCGCGACGCCCATCAGACCAACACCCGCCAGAGCCTTGGCCGACTCCTTGGTCATGATGTTGAGATCCTCGGCGACTTCATGGCCATCATACTTGCCGCCCAATGCGACGGCGCGCTTTGCGGCTTGCGCGTAGGTCATGCCGCTTGCCGGATTCCCTTTGCGGAAGACCCGCTGGTTGCCGATCGTGTAATCTTCAGGACGCCCGCCGAGATCCTTGGCGGCGATCTCCTGCAATTTTAGCTTCGCGTCCATCGCCGCGGCGTGATTAGCACGGGAGGTCGCGTGAATCGTCTGGCTGCCTCCCTGCCGCGAGCTCCAGGGCAGATGTTTCGACGTGTCGCCCCAGATCACCTCGCACTTCTCCCATGGCATTTCGAGCATTTCGGCGGCGACGCGGGCCGTGTCGTAAACCGACAGCGTCCCCATATTCCCGACGCCCGAATAAATGTTCAACGTGCCTTCGGGCGTGATCGCGATCATCCCATCGAATCCGATCGTCCCGGCGCTGAAGTTGGCCAGCGAAACTCCCACCCCGGAAACCTTGGTTCCGCGCAACTGGCCGTTACGCTTCTTCCGCTCCGCCCAGTTGAACTTTTCCGCGCCGCGTTCCAGAGCTTCCCGCGCGAATGCGCTGGTGAATTGGGAACGCGCGCCATTTTTCTCCGGAGCTCCGTAGCTCATGCCCGTGGTGGGCGCGTTAATCTTACGAATTTCGACTTCGTCGATTCCCAGCTTGCGCGCTGCCTGGCACATCAGCGGCTCGAACATGACGGTCGATTGGGCGCCGCCGGGGCCGCGCTGCGGGCCATGCGGAGGAGTGTTGGTAAGCACCGCAGTCCCCCGGAAACGCATGGTCAAGGGCGTATAGTTAGCCGACGCCACCACGGCGCAGGTTCCGTAGTCGCCGCCGCGGGCATATGGGCCGTTGGCCTGTACGACGAACATGTCCAGCGCGATCAGGCGGCCGTCTTTCCGAAAGCCCATGCGCGCTCGCATGATCAGCCCGGCGCGCGCGCGTCCGATGAAGTGATCCTCTTCGCGCGTGATCCGCATCAACACCGGACGTCCGGTCTTTTTGGCCAGCAGCGCGGGAATCGCCGTGTGCATGTGCGCTTCCGGATTCTTGCCGCCGAAACCGCCGCCCACATACGAGCCAACTAAAACCAGCTTCGTTCGATCCGCCTTCGACCAGTTTCCAACCGACTGGCTGACGTGCGCCAACGATTGCGCCGACGCGTGCAGGTACAGCTTGCCGTTTTCCCAGTACGCCATGGAAGTACGCGGCTCGAGACACTGATGCGAGGTCGACTGGCACATCACCGTTTCGTCGATCACCAGCGCCGCTTCTTTGAACGCAGCATCGACGTCGCCGATTTTCCACATGTCAGGAGCGTCGCGCATCGGCAGCCGCCCGGCTTCGACTTCTTTCCAGTCTTCGGCCGTCCATTTGAGCGTCTTGGCCACGGCTCCGTAATAAACGTTGCCTTCCAGGCGCGCGTTGGGTCCACCCGGCCGGAGGCTTTCGAGCGGGTCGATGCAAAACGGCAGCGGTTCCAGATCCAGCTTGATCCGTTCAATCGCCTCGGCTGCCGTTAGTTCATCGACAGCGGCGACGGCGAGGATCGGTTCGCCTTGAAACACAGGCTCATTGCTCAGCCCCAGTTCCGCTTTAATCGGCGTGCCCCGTCCGCCCTTCGACTGCGGGCCTTCTTCTTCCGCGGCGGCCACCCCACGGTTCGGCGGCGCGACCACGGGAAGCTCGTCGGCGGTAAGAATCGCATGCACTCCGGGTATCTTGAGCGCCTCGCTCGCGTCGATGTGGCGGACCCGGCAGTGCGGCATCGGGCTGGTCAGCAGCTTGGTGAACAGCATGCCGTCGACGCGATAGTCTTCGGCATACCGGGACTTCCCGGTCACTTTCGCGATCAGGTCGGGCGACTGGTAGTTCTTTCCGATCAGCTTGTCCATGACTTAGGCCCTCTGCATCGATTCGCTGGCGCGCATCATTGCGTTCAGGATCTTGTTGTAGTCCGCGCACCGGCACAGGTTGCCGGAGATTCCATGGGCCAGTTGCGCGCGCGTGGGATTCGGATTCGTCTTCAAATATCCCGCCGTCGCCATGATGAATCCCGACATACAAAATGCACACTGGAAGGCTTGTTCGTCGACCACGGCCTGTTGTACCGGATGCAGCGTGCCGTCGGGCGCGGCCAGGCCCTCGATCGTGGTGATCTGGGAATTACGGACCGTGTGCGTCAGCACGGAGCAGGAATAATGGGGTACATCGTCAATCAGCACCGTACAAGCGCCGCACTCCGAACGGTCGCAGCCAAGTTTCGTTCCCGTGAGCCCGAGTTTGTAGCGCAGGGTCATGGCCAGCGTCTCTTGCTTCATCACGTCGACACGGCGGTTCTGGCCGTTGACATTCAACGTGATCAACCTGTCCACCGATCCGGGCAGCGAAGTCTTGCTCTGCACTGTCCCCGAACCGCGATAAAGATAGCTCGCCGCCGAGGCTGTGACTCCGGCTGCGATAACGCCCTGAATGAACCGCCGCCGCGAAACCGGCTGCGGCGTCTCGAAAGTTTCCGGATCGTTCATACTCGATTTCCTTCAATCGTCCAAACCAGTTCGAATCCAATACGCTAACGGGAAGAGTATCTCCATGAGAGAAAAAAGTCAAAAGCGCCATCTCAAGTCACCGGATGGTCTCTGACAAGCTTAAAATTTATTGAGGATTGCGTTCCGCGGCGTCCGAACGATAACGCGATTCCCGAGCCCGACGTCTCTTCAAGTGGAGGACATATTCAAGATGCAGAGAATCAGAGCTGTTCTGACGATATTAGTGATCCTGGCGGGGGTGGTGACGGCGCCCGTTTTTGGCCAGGCTCCCCCGTCATTCGCTCCGCAACAGTTGGATCAACTGGTGGCGCGGATCGCGCTCTATCCCGACCCGCTGCTCGCGCAAATCCTGGCGGCGGCAACTTATTCGAACGATATTCCAGCGGCGGCGCAGTGGGCCGATCAGCATCATTACTTAACCGGCCAGGCTCTCGCCGACGCCATCACCGGCGATCAACTGCCCTGGGATCCCAGCGTACAAGCGCTGCTTCCCTTCCCGTCCGTGCTGGACATGATGAACGCGGACATGAACTGGACCACCGAGCTTGGCAACGCATTCCTGGCTCAGCAACAGGACGTAATGGATGCCGTCCAGCGGCAGCGCGCGGCGGCCCAGCGCTATGGCTATCTGAGAACCAACGGCCAGGTGGTCGTTGGCGGCGGGCCGTATATCACCATCGCGCCGGTGAATCCGGGATTTGTGGTAGTCCCTTACTATGACCCGGCCATCGTGTTCTTCCCGCCGCGAGCCGGATTCGCGGTCGGCGGTGCGATTCGCTTCGGCTTTGGAGTGAGCATCGGCGGGTTCTTCGCGCCGTGGGGTTGGGCCGCTGGAGGCATCCGTTTCGACTGGGGCGGCCATGCCGTATTTCTGAACAATGCGCGCTGGGGGCGGACTTGGGTGAACCGTGGCGTCTACGTTCATCCGTACGCAGGGATCCGCCGGCCGGCTCCTGGATTCGTGCGTCCCGCGGAACCCCATCGCCTCGAGCCAAGGTCGGTGCCGGAGCGCAACGCTCCCCGGCAAGGCAAGCCAATGCCTCGCGAAAATCACCACGAAGACCGCCGCCACTAGCCGCCGGCATCGAAGGCGAGACTCTCCCCGGCCGGACGTTGATTTGGACAAAGATCCGGACAAAGCATCAAACTGTGCCGGCCGGGGAGGGATTTACTTATTGCGGTTCGCAGTTTCAGCGGCGATCTTTAATTCGTTGTTCACCTGTTCGAGCAGTTCCTTGGCTTTCTTCGCGTGGCCCTGCATATCCCACTCGTTGGCTTCCTGAGCGGCGGTGACTTTTTCGTACGCCTGATGACTGAGCCGCTGCGCAGCGGCTAAATTGGGATGGCGTCCGGCGGATACGTTCTGTTTGGGTTGTCCGAAGAGAGCGCCGCCGACAACAAGCGCGACTCCGATTGCAGCAGCTACAAGGGGCTTTTTGGTCATATGGCGAGATCTTATAACGGATATGCCCTTCAGCCAAGACCGTTATCCCTCATTCGTGGTAATCGTTTGATCTAATCATTTGGCCAACGGCCCGGCGCAATGCTTTCGGGCTCGAGATTGTTTGCTCTGCGTCTCAGGAACGGCAATCAGCATCCAAGCGTGGGTGCGGACTCCAGACCTTGAGAGCAACGGATGAGTAACCTAAGGTACACCAACCTTCCTTCCGAGACACCCAACGAGGACGAACTCGCGGACTTGGCGCTGGATGTGACCTCATCCTGGAACCGCGTTACGGACGCGCTCTGGAGCCAGCTAAACCCGGAGTTGTGGGAACGGACCCGAAATCCCTGGATCGTGCTCCAGACCGTCTCGAGCGAACGGCTCAGAAAGGTCACTTCGGAGCCCGCTTTTCGCGACAACTTGAGCGAACTCCGCCAAGCCCAGGCCGCGGACAAAGAGGCTCCGCGGTGGTTTCAGACGGCCCACCCAAATTCGCCCCTCAAGTGCGTCGCTTATTTCAGCATGGAATACATGTTGAGTGAAGCGTTGCCCATCTACTCCGGAGGTCTTGGCAACGTCGCCGGGGATCAGCTCAAGGCGGCGAACGATTTGGGTGTACCGGTTGTCGGAATCGGACTGCTGTACAGTCAAGGCTATTTTCGCCAGGAATTGGATCGGAACGGCGGGCAGCGGGCTCTTTATCCTTACAATGACCCCGGCCAGCTCCCCATCCGGCCGCTTCGGGATGCCAATGGCGACTGGCTGCGGCTGAGCATTCCCTTTCCCGGCTGCGACCTCTGGATCCGCGCGTGGGAGGTCCAAGTCGGCGGGACGAAGCTATATCTTCTCGACACCAACGATGCGGCGAATGTGCCCGAATTTCGCGGCGTCACCAGCGAACTGTACGGAGGCGGTCCAGACCTGCGCATCCGGCAGGAGATTGTCCTCGGGATCGGCGGCTGGCGTCTCCTTCGATCGCTGGGGATTGCTCCGGAAGTATGCCATCTCAATGAGGGACACGCCGCGTTCGGCGTGCTGGAGCGCGCCGGGAGTTACATGGACGACAACGGCCATTCGTTTGAATCCGCCCTCGCCGTGACTCGCGCCGGGAACCTGTTCACCACGCACACTCCGGTAGAAGCGGGATTCGACCGATTCTCACCGGACTTGATGTACGCCTACCTAGGGCAGTATTGCGTGGACCGGCTCAAGATTTCTTTCGACGAACTGATGGCCATGGGACGGCGCGATCCCGGCGATCGTGGAGAGCCGTTCAATATGGCTTATCTGGCTCTGCACGGAAGTGGCGCCGTCAACGGAGTCAGCCGCCTGCACGGGGCCGTCAGCCGCTCCCTTTTCCAGCCGATGTTTCCGCGCTGGCCCACCGTTGAGGTGCCGGTGCGGCACGTCACCAACGGCGTGCACGTTCCCACGTGGGATTCCGACGATGCCAGCCAGCTATGGACCGAATTCTGCGGCCAGCGATGCTGGCGCAGCGATCTCGGACAGATGGAGAACACGATCCGCGAAACTCCCGCTGAGCGTCTTTGGAGTCTGCGGACGAAGGCGAGAAAGTCTCTCGTCGATTACATCCGGGCCCGTTATTCCCGCCAGATCGCCGTACAGGGCGCTTCCCGTCGGGAGATCGCGGAGGCCGCGGAGCTCTTCGATCCCGCCGCCTTGACGCTTGGATTTGCGCGCCGGTTCGCCACCTACAAACGACCGAATCTGCTGCTCCACGATCCCGAGCGGCTGCGCCGGATTCTGCATGACCCGCAGCGTCCGGTGCAGTTGGTAATCGCCGGCAAAGCGCATCCCAATGACGGGGCTGGCCAAGCCATGATCCGGCAATGGACCGAGTTCACCCGCCAGGCGCACGGCCGCCCGTCGGTGATTTTCCTGAGCGACTACGACATGCTCATGACCCAGGAACTGGTGAGCGGCGTCGATGTCTGGATCAACACGCCGCGCCGGCCGTGGGAGGCCAGCGGCACCAGCGGAATGAAAGTGCTTGTAAATGGCGGCCTGAACCTTTCAGAGCTCGATGGATGGTGGGCAGAGGCGTATGCTCCGGACATCGGCTGGGCGATCGGCGACGGCCGGGAACATGGCGACGATCCGGCATGGGATGCCGCGGAAGCCGAAGCGCTCTACGGCCTCCTCGAGGCCGAGGTGATCCCTGAGTTTTACCAGCGGAACGAGGCAGGCCTTCCCGAGGCGTGGCTTGCACGCATCCGCGAGAGCATGGCGCGGCTGACGCCTGAGTATTCGGCGAATCGCGCGGTCCGTCAGTATACAGAACAGCACTACGTTCCTGCCGCTTCCGCTTATGCGGCCAGGGCCGATCAACGCGGAAAGCTCGGCGTGGAGTTAGCCGCCTGGCAGCAAAAGCTGCGCGTGGATTGGAACGGCGTCTCCTTCGGGCCGCTCAAAGTGGAATCCAGGGACGGCCAGCATCACTTCGAAGTTGCCGTTCACTTAGGCGGTTTGGATCCCGACGCTGTTCACGTCGAACTGTATGCCGACCATGGCGATGACGATGACGATGACGATAGCGATATCAGTAGCAAAGAGCCGTTCAGGAAGTTGATGTCCGCGAACGGCGTTTTGTACTCAGCAAGCGTCGAAGCTCATCGCAGCGCAAGCGACTTCACAGCGCGCGTTGTACCGTACCATCCCAACGCGTCGGTCCCCTTGGAAGCGACTGAGATCCTATGGCAGCGCTAGGGAGGCTGTTGAAAAAGCGCGCGGCTGGGCGGACGACGATTTACTCGCCGATTATCTTAACCAGCGCGCGCTTCCGCCGCCGCCCGTCGAATTCGCCGTAGAAGATCTGCTCCCAGGGACCGAAATCGAGCTTTCCCTTGGTCACCGCCACCACCACTTCCCTGCCCATCACCTGACGCTTCATGTGCGCGTCCGCGTTGTCTTCGCCGGTGCGATTGTGCAGGTACTGAGAAACCGGCTCGTGAGGCGCCAGCTTCTCCAGCCACTTCTCGTAGTCCTGATGCAGACCGCTTTCGTCGTCGTTAATGAAGACCGAGGCGGTAATGTGCATGGCGTTGACCAGGACCAGGCCTTCCGAAATGCCGCTTTCGCGGAGGCACGCCTCGACCTCGCCGGTAATGTTCACGAACGCTCTTCGGGAGGGGATCTCAAACCATAGTTCCTTGCGGTAGCTCTTCATCCGATCACCTGGACTCCTTGCTTCTCGGCCTCTTTCTTTAAGGTACCGTCCATGGTCACCAATGCCGCGTCCTCATGGCGGGCGAGCGCGAGATAGAACATGTCGTAAACCGGTCTGTGGGCGGTTCGCGCCAGAAGAAAGGCGTCGCGATAGAGTTTCGAGGAAGGCACGAACTCATCGACCAGCTCCAGCGTCAATTCAACCACGCGGTCACAATCGGGCAGGCTGAGATTGTTGAACTGGTGATATTTCCAAACGGCGTTCAATACCTCGGGCACAAGCAGATCGGGCGCCAGGACGAAATCGGCATCGCGCAGCGGTTGAACCAGAGTTGCAGCTTTACCGCGAGCCATGGCGACTTCGATCGCGGCGCTTGCGTCCAGAACGCACCTCACCGCTTGCGATCCTCGCGAATCATCTTTACTGGATCTGGCAAGGCTCCGTAAGCAGCGTGATCGGCGGACTGCACCGCATCGAGCACTTTCTTTCGCCGGGCTTTCGCGTCGGTTTCGAGGTTCAGCCCCCGGGCCAGGACCGCCACTGTCTGCTGCGCCAGGCTCCTTCGCTCGCGTTCGGCTTGCTCGGCGAGAGCCCGATATATGTGCTCTGGAACGTCGCGTACCTGGAGTGTGGGCATATTCAATGAATAATGCATTCTGGTGCAAACTGCAACCAGAGAATTTCTATTTGACTTATCCAGTCATAAATCTGTTAAACTCTAGCCTTTAGGAAATGCGAACCGCCGGATACTCCCGCATCCGGGTTGGTGTAGCTGTTGTGGCATCGGTTGTTGCTTCGAGTTGCGCCACCACTGCACGGCCCCAGCAGTTCCGCACTTTTTTCCTTCCTCCTCAATCGCATACGGCTGCACCGGCGGATGATCCGCTGAGCGAACCGCCTCGTATTGAATCCGATCTGTACGCGAACGAGGTGCCGTTTCTCACCCCAATGCTGCCCGCTGTTCCCCGCCCCAGCGATGCCGATTTCCTGGTAAAACAGGCCGACGATCGTCTGGCCGCCGGAAAGCAGGCGTTCACGGAAGGCCGGGCCGGTGACGCGCGCCGGGAATTTAACCGCGCCATCGAAACGCTTCTGAACGCTCCCGACAACGTTGCCGATCGCTCGCGAGTGGAAAAGCGGCTTGAGGAGTTGATCCAGACCATCTATCGCTACGATGTCGATCAACTCGGCTCCGGCGAACCGGACGACAAGGTTTCCTACGACCGGCCGCCCATGGAAGGCATTCTCGACATGACCTTCCCGGTGGATCCGACGCTACGCAACAAAGTGAGCGAACAGATCCGCGCGACGGTTTCGCAGCTGCCCCTGGAAGAGAGCGATGCTGTCATTGGCGCGATTCATTTTTTCTCCAGCGAACGGGGCAAGAAAATTCTGGCCGCGGGCCTGCGCCGCCAGGGCCGGTACAAAGATCTCATCGAACGGATCTTGAAAGAGGAGGGCCTTCCGCTCGAACTCATCTTCGTCGCCCAGCAGGAATCCGGGTTCTTTCCGCGTGCGATGTCGAACAAGGCTTGCGTGGGCTTGTGGCAGTTCGCCAGGTTCCGCGGTAAGGAATACGGTCTCGATCAGACTCCGGCCACCGACGATCGCATGGATCCGGAGAAAGCCACGCGCGCGGCGGCCCGTCATCTGCACGATTTATACGAACATTTTGGCGATTGGTACCTTGCATTGGCGGCTTACGATTGCGGCCCGGGCTGCGTGGATCACGCGGTGATGCGGACGGGGTATGCCGACTATTGGGCCCTGCGGCGCCTGAATGTCCTGCCGCTGGAGACGAGCAATTACGTGCCGGTGATCCTGGCGATGACCATCATGGCGAAAAACGCCAAGGATTATGGCCTGGATAACCTGGAACTCGAACGGCCGCTCGAATTCGACACGCTGGAATTGCAGACGCCTACTCATCTCGCGCTGGTGGCCGATGCAGTGGATCGTCCGATGAGCGAATTGAAAGAGCTGAATCCTGCGTTATTCAAGTCGGTTGCGCCCGCGGGATATAAGGTGCACGTCCCGAAGGGAACGCTGCCTGCGCTCGAATCGGCCTTTGCGGTGATTCCGCCGAACCGGCGCGACTCCTGGCGTGTGCACCGGGTTCAGGATGGCGAGACGTTCGCGGCGCTGTCGAAGCGCTATAGCGCGCAGTTATCCTCGCTCAGTTCGGCCAATCATGAGATGTTGCCAGGCGCGGGCGAATTTGCAGCGATTCCGGTCGGTTACCCGGGTGACCGTGTGGCTAAGCCGGTGACGGCAGCCCGGCGCCGGTCCGCGACCAGCGGCGGGGTGTCGCCCAGGGCCAAGACCACAGCGAGCACGCCATCACGAAGGGCTCCTGCGAAGCCGGCATCATCCACAACATCCTCCACAGCCACGTCGAAGGCGACGCAGAAGGGTGTGTCTCAGAAGGGTGTGTCTCAGAAAAGCGCGCCACAGAAAGTTGCCGCGGGAGTTCCGCGGAAAAAATCGCCCGCGCCCGCGCACAAATCTACCGGAAAAGCCGCCACGCAGACCAAAACAACACCGGCGCCGCGCGCGAGCTGATGCTCGGGTAACCCCAACCCTCGGCCATCGGGCACTTTTTCCTTGCCTTCATGCTGAAGCGCGATATATTCTAATCTCTGATTACGCCTGCGAGGAGGCAAAAACTTCATGCTTGAGTATCGACTTTCGGTCGAAGACGACGAGCTCGACGATTTCGAGGAAGGAGCAACCATCAACGTGGACGACGATATGGGCGACTACGGAATGGAAGAGGAAGAAGAAGACGAGCTGATCGTGACCACGGTCACTCCGGTCGTTGCCGTCGTGGTCCCTGCTCCTGTGGCTGGGGAGGCCGAACCGGCTCCCGTGAAGAAGCCTGCCAAGAAGGCTTCCGCGCCGAAGAAAGCGGCGGCTCCGAAAGCTCCCGCGGCGAAGGCCGCTCCGAAGGCGGCTGAGCCCAAGAAAGCTGCCCCCAAGAAAGTAGCGGCAAAGAAACCTGCCGCTAAGAAAGTTGCCGCGAAGAAGGCAGCTCCCAAGAAAGCCGCCAAGAAGGCCCCGGCGAAAAAGGCTGCTAAGAAAGCTCCAGCCAAAAAAGCGGCGAAGAAGGCTCCAGCCAAAAAAGCGGTTAAAAAGGCCGCAAAAAAAGGCGGCAAGAAGAAGAAATAGGCGTTTTCCTGTTGTCTGGGGTCGGGCTGGTCCGACCCCGTCCTCCGTCAGTTACCCTTCTCAGCTTCCTGCTTTGGGTCCCACCACCGCGCGACAGCGCTCATAGAGTTGGATAAGTGTGTCCACTTGTTCCTCGGGCGTCTTAGGACTCTTGCCGCCGAATCCAGCCCCAGACGAGGTCTTGCCGATTCCAGTGGTTTGCGCGATGAATCGCATCAGCTCCAGCGCGACTTCGTCCTGATTCAAGGACGCTTTTGGCGAGGCGCCGGGAGTGGTGTCTTTTTCTTCCGTCATATAATCTCTAAGGTACTCGATTCGCTCCGCTTTCGCCCATGCCAGTGGACGCCCGACGTCTGGTTCGCAAAATGCGCGGCGGAGCGCAGGCCCACTTGATTGAAGCCAGCGACGGCAACTTTTACGTCGTCAAATTTCTCAATAATCCCCAGCATCGACGGATTCTGGTGAACGAATGGATCGGGTCGGCGTTCCTGAGTTATTTGGGAATCTCGACACCGGAGGTGGCTATTGTTCGCATCTCGGAAGAATTCCTGCGGGCCAACCCGGAGGTGCATATCCAGCTAGGCTGGCGGCGCAATGCCGTTACGCCGGGCTGGCATTTCGGATCACGCTTTCCGGGCAACCCGTCGGTGAATGTAGTGTACGATTTTCTGCCCGATACGCTGCTGGGACAAGTCGAAAACATCGGAGATTTTTGCGGTGCGCTGGCGTTCGATAAATGGACAGGAAATGCCGATTCCCGCCAGGCTGTCTTCTTTCGCGCAAGGTTGAAAGAATGGCTGCCGAATTCGGGTTCGCACGGTCAGCGGATTGGGTTTGTCGCGCACATGGTCGACCACGGATTCATCTTCGAAGGTCCCCATTGGAAACTCAACGATTCGCCTTTGTACGGCCTGTATTTCCGGCCCTTGGTGTACCGGTCGATTCGCAGCCTCGACGATTTCCAGCCGTGGCTGGATCGAATTGTGCATTTTCCTGAAGAAGTAGTCGACCAGGCGGTGAAACAGATTCCTCCGGCCTGGCTCGAAGGCGAAGAGGCGGCTTTGTCCGATTTGCTGGAAAAGCTGCTCGCACGCTCGAAACGGGTGCCGGCGCTAATCGAAAGCAGTCGCGGAGGATCGCGGAACCCGTTCCCTGGGTGGCTTTGAACCCGCGCGATTGTATCCCGCGCTATTGTATTAAGTATGGCGGTTACGACCCAGGTATCGGTCGACGAGTACCTCCGGACCAGCTACGACCCGGACTGCGAATACGTGGACGGGGAGGTGCTGGATCGGAACGTGGGGGAACTCGATCACGCGTGGATTCAAAGGGCGATTTTACTTTACGTCGCCGCACGAGAGAAGCAGTTGGGTGTGACGATCATCCAGGAACAGCGGCTCCAGGTCAACTCGAGGCAGTATCGCGTGCCGGATCTCATGATTCTGTTGGGAAGCAAGCCGAATGAGCAGATTATTTCGCGCCCTCCCCTGGTGTGCATCGAGGTGCTTTCGCCTGAAGACCGGATGAGCCGGATGCAGAAAAAGATCGTCGATTATCTCGCCTTTGGAGTGCGCTACGTTTGGATCTTGGACCCCAAAACGAAGCAGGCTTTCAGCTACACCTCCGAGGGAATGCGTCTGATTCAAGACGGAATCCTCCGCACCTCCGCGCCGGCGATTGAGATCCCGCTCGGCGAGATTTTTGATTGACACGATGCCAACAACAGTAATGCAGACAAGAGCCGCGGAATTTCGCGAAGGGCTCGGCAAGCGCGTTCTTGTGGCCGATGGAGCCATGGGAACCGCGCTGTACGCCAAGGGCGTATTCATCAACCGCTGCTATGACGAGCTGAATCTCTCGCTGCCCGCCCTGGTGCGCGACGTTCACCAGGAATACGTCAAGGCTGGCGCGGAGATCCTCGAAACCAATACCTTCGGCGCGAACCGAAAACGCCTGGCGGCGTTCGGATTCGCCGACAAAGTCCGCCTGATCAATCAGGCCGGCGTGAGGATCGCCCGCGAGGCTGCCCGCGATCAGGCGTTCGTCGCAGGAGCCGTTGGTCCGCTTGGAATCCGCCTGGAGCCCCTGGGGCCGACGAGTTTCGAGGAAGCCCGGGCTGTTTTCCGCGAGCAGATAGAAGCGCTGGTCGAAGCCGGAATTGACCTTCTGGTTCTCGAAACATTTCGCGATGCCAACGAAATACGCGAAGCGATTCTGGCGGCGCGCGAAGCCGCCGGCAATGATATCGTCATCATGGCGCAGCTCAGTATCGAAGACGACGGCCGGCTGCGCGATGGCACCTCGACGCTCGATTTCACCCAGCGCCTGAACGAATGGCCGGTCGACATCATCGGACTCAACTGTTCCTCTGGTCCGAAAGTGATGCTCGAAACCATAGAGAAGATCGTCGGGCACACCACCAAGCCGCTCAGCGCGATGCCCAACGCGGGCTTGCCGACCACGTTCGAGGGCCGCAACATCTATCTGTGCTCGCCGGAATATATGGCTCAGTACGCCCGCCGTTTCCTGATGGCCGGCGTCACGATCGTCGGCGGGTGCTGCGGGACCACGGCGGAGCACATCAAGGAAATCCGATCCGAAGCGCGCAGCCTGCAACACATCCAGCAGGCGCACGCCGTCACGGTGGATGAACCGGCATCGAGGCCGAAAGCGCTCGAAAAAGTCCCGGTCGATCGCAAGAGCACGCTCGGGGCGAAACTCGCGGCCAGGCAATTCGTGGCTTTTGTCGAGATTCTGCCGCCGCGCGGAGTTGACGCGTCCAAAGAGATCGAAGGCGCCAAGTTATGTAAAGCGGCAGGAATCGACTGCATTAATGTCCCCGACGGCCCCCGAGCCAGTGCGCGGATGAGCGCTCAGGTCACCTGCCAGCTAATTCAACAGCAGGCGGAGATTGAAGCAGTGCTCCACTTCTGCTGCCGCGATCGCAATATCCTGAGCATTCAAAGTGAGCTGCTGGGCGCTTACACGGTCGGCGTAAAGAATTTGATCTGCATTACCGGCGATCCACCGCGTATGGGGACGTATCCCGACGCGACCGCGGTGTTCGACGTGGACGCCATAGGGCTCACGAATATCGTCAATAATCTGAATCACGGAATGGATCTCGGCGGCAATCCGATCGGATCGCAGACCGCGCTCCTGATCGGCGTGGGAGCGAATCCCGGCGCCCTGAACATGGACGAAGAATTGCGCCGCTTCGAATGGAAGATGAAAGCGGGCGCGGAATACGTCGTCACGCAGCCGGTGTTCGATCTGGATCTGCTCGAAGGTTTTCTCAAGCGGACCGAGCAATACGGGCGTCCCGTGATCGCAGGAATCTGGCCGCTGACCAGCTATCGCAACGCCGAATTTATGGTGAACGAACTGCGCGTCCCCGTTCCGGATGAATATATGGACCGAATGCGCCGCGCCGAGAGCGCGGAGGCGGCTAGGGCCGAAGGCGTGGCGATCGCCCGGGAAATGGTAGAGCGGGTGCACTCCCTAGTGGCAGGCGTCCAGTTAAGCGCTCCTTTTGGACGTTATCAGATGGCTATTGAGGTCGCGGAAGCCATCGGGTCACGAAGCTAGACTACTTTTTTGTGCACGATCGGGGACCGAAAGGCAGTTCTGTCTCGTCCTTTCTTTCCTAATAAGCTCCTAACACGACATCCACTGTGCCCTCCGCTATGACTCGTGCCTCGCGCAGACGAAATCTATCGCCGACCTTAAGGCGGGATTTAATCAGTTCCGGCCGAAGAAACTTTATGGGGGCGGTGACGCGCTCCCCAGGGGCAACCGGCCCCGACTCTATGAGAAGGACCCTGCAATCGAAGTATTCTCCTCCGAACTCAATCAAGGCCCCTAAGTAAGGGCCGCTTGCAGCATGCAAGCGGCCGCCGGCGGAAGAAGGCAGGAACGTCAAAGTCGCGATAATATCTGGTTGTAAATGTATTGCCAATGCTGTATCAAGAGCGGGTCAGCCCGAACCTGCACCTTTTCTTTATTGTGGGGGCAAAACGCACAAAACGAGCAAAACACAAAACGGCAAAACGAACGACAAAGGCAAGAGCGGGACAGACAGAATCGACGCACTCGCGAATTCGTCAAAGGGGACGGATCGCTCCGTCCCCTTTTGAGAATATTGGGCCTGTTATGCTTCTCGCCGTCAACGGGCAGCTCGGCGCAGATGGCACCTCAGGTCAGAACCGGGTTATTCTTACCCGCTTTCGGAGCGCTACTTGTGGACGAGACGAGATACTCTCGTGATTTCGGTGCGCCCATTGCTGGTTTGCGTTGCCAGGGTAGTAAGATGGCGGGGCTCTAAAAAACGTTCGACGCGACTCCGTCGAGCCAAATCGCCGAAGGGGACGGAGCCGTCTGCCGGTTTCGCAAAATTGACGAACGCGTCGATTCTGTCTGTCCCGCTACCCCCCGCTACCCCGCTGTCCCGCTCGCCGCTACCCTGTCCCGCTACCCCGCTACCCCTACTGGAAGCAATCTACGCGAGTCGAGTCAGTCCGTCCCAATGTCCCTTGACCCAGAGCCGGCCGAGTGAAGAGGGTCTCAGATGAAGGCGAAGCGGCAGACTGAAGTGGCATCAAATTCGGCTACGATGTTGGACGGAACCGGGGGGCAGTCAGCAGGGTGTGTTAAAGAGTTGCCGGATGATCCAAATCAGTCAACCGTACAAGTTAGTTCGTGTGTCTGGAGCATACTTACTCAATTTGCTTCAAGCAGTATTTGGAACCGTCATTATCGAGTCGGCGCTCTACCGTGTCTTGCCGATCCATCCCAAAACGCGTGAGATGCTTCTTCTGAAGGAGGATCTTTTTACCACCACAATCGCGTTCCTATCGGGATTCATCGTGTGCTGGAAATGGAAATTCACATCCGCGAAATGGGTATGGCTTATCGGCGTTTGTTGGTTCGGAGCACGAGCTCTTATCCTCCCCCACGTCGGCGTACGCGCGATCTGGTCACAATTCTCTGGGATTGCGTGCGTCACGGACCCGGCAGGATTGACCTGCATGAATTGGTTCGAGACAACCCTTCCCCTTTTCCGAACCGTCTTCTATTCGCTCGGTGCCCTCTTCGGCTCGTGGACGAAGAAAAGCGGGCCGGAGTCGATGGAGTCGATGGGGACAGACTGACGCGACTCGCATCAATTTTTTTATCCGAAAAGAAGCGGGGCAGACAGAATCGACGCACTCGCGACGAACGCGTCGATTCTATCTGTCCCGCTGCCGCTGCTGCTCGGATGGAGCCGGGCCCGCAAAACAGACGCCTTTCTGCCTCCCAAACGCCAGGTCGGGGACCTGCCCTACCGAGCAGTGAAATGCACGCCCTGCCCTCCACTCCCCCACTGCTAAACTAGTTCTCACGTGGCCACCGATTTGATCGAAATCGATGCGGAGCGTCCAGACGAAACCGCGATCGAACGAGCCGCCGCTGTGGTGCGCCGCGGTGGACTCGTCGCCATTCCCACCGACGCCCTCTATACGCTCGTAGCCGACCCGTTGAATTTGCACGCCGTGCGCCGCGTGCGCGAGGCGAAAGGCCGGGAAATCGATCGTTCCCTGCCCCTCCTGGTCAGCGATCTGGTGATGGCGGAGGAAATGGTCAAGGAGATCCCCCGGCGGTTCTATCTTCTGGCCCGGCATTTCTGGCCCGGTCCGCTGGCGATCATCGCGCCGGCGTCGTCGCGCGTACCGCTTAAGGTAACGGGAAACACAGGACGGCTGGCCATGCGCCAGTCGCGCTCCAAAGTCGCCAACGCACTCTTAGAACGGCTGACTCAGCCGCTGATCTCGACCAGCGCCAACCGTTCGGGGATGCCGACCTGCGCGAGCGGAATTGACGTGTTCGGATCCATGGACGGGCGGATCGACCTGGTGCTGGATTGCGGCGCCATCACCGGTCTGGGAGCCACCACGGTCGACATAACCGAACCATACTGGCGCGTGATCAAAGAAGGCGCAATCCCCGAGAAGGACATCGCCGAAGTGCTGAAGGGGACTTAAACGGAAACGCTAGCATGGGTTCGCCGAAGCGAATTCTGATTCTGGACGGCGACCCGCAGACGCAGCACGGACTGCGCGAGTCCCTCGGCACACCCGACCGCGAATTTCACACAGCTCCGCCCGAGGCGGGCTCCGTCGCCATCGCGCCCTACGACCTGATTCTCGCCGGGACGCTTTCCGCTCTCGCCTGCGTGCGCCGGATTTGGCCCAGAACACCCGCAATCGTGATCGCGGCATCGGCCGGGCCCGAAGATGTTCTCAGCGCCGTTCAGGCGCAGGCATATGCGTTTTTCCGGATTCCTTATGTGGTGAGCGCGCTCTCCGCTACGGTCGAACTCGCGCTCGAGTCGGCTTGGGACGAAAGCGATATCCAGGTCCACTCCGCGCGGCCGAACTGGTTTGGCGCGGACTTGCGATGCAAGCGGGACACCGCCGATCGAGTCCTGCAATTCGTCCGCGAGCTGGTCGCGGATTTAGGATCTCCGCATCAGGAAAATTTCGCCACGGCGCTGCGCGAAATTCTTGCGAATGCGATCGAACACGGAGGCGGATTGGACCCTTTGAAAACCGTTTCCATCGCCTGGGTTCGCACACGGCACGCCATCCTTTGTTATATCCGCGATCCGGGCAGCGGGTTCCGTTTCGATCAACTGCCGCACGCGGCAGTATCGAATCCCGTCGAAACGCCGTTTGAGCACGCCGAGGTGCGCCAGCGCCTGGGGATGCGTCCTGGAGGCTTCGGCATTCTGCTGGCGCGGAGTCTCGTCGACGAGCTGATATACGACCAGGCTGGAAACGAAGTATTACTGGTTAAATATGTCGCGCAGTAATGCCGCGAGTGATCGAGTCATTTCGCCCGTATTCCGCGAGATTTTCCGGGAGAATATGCGACATATTGCGCGTCAGTATTTGCGACTGCCAGGGCTGTCAACAGCTTAACGATTGGCGCTCGAGTTGCCCTTGAATCTCCGTCCGATCCCGTGAGTTGGGACTCATCGGATGCAATCGTTGTCATCACGTGGGTGCTGCTCGCGGCGCCGGCCAAGATGGTGTTCTCTAGAGGCGTGAACATCATGGCGGAGGCTCCGCGAGCGGACCCGTTCCATCACTCAGCGCCGCCGTTTTCGCCAGCGGGTCCAATCTTTCATCACGCACTCGACCATTTCGATGGCCGCGGCCTGCAGCCAGCCGGGCTTGCGCTTTCCCAGATCGGCTGCCAGCTCGCGCGCCGGGCGCGTTCCCATGTGGACGTTCGCCGTTTCCCATCCCATGGCGCGCAACAACCGCATGGCATCGTGTTTCGTGGGTAAGGACGAGAGCTCGATCCGCGAACAATCGGGCGCCAGCCTGCGGACGATCCAGCGGTCGCGCAGTTTGACGAACGGGTCGGGGCAGCGGTGGGAACGATCGAGCGCCTCCTGATAGTAAATCGCCGATTTTCGACGGCGGGGATGCGCCCAGGCCCAAGCGGAGTCCGTGAGCTCCTTCACCTCGCGCGCGATCGTGCCGCCGTGCCATTGAGCAAGGGCGACGAACCGGCGGCGTCCCAGACTTCCCAATCCGGCGACGCGATGCACCACCCGATATTCCAGATCGCGGTTCGGCAGAAACCGGCGCAGGGCCTTTACCGCACTCGCCGGCACTTTACCTTTCCAGGTGGGCAGGGCGTTCAGCTTTTCCCAGTACAATTCGGGTTGTTTCAACCGCTCCACCGCCATGTGGCGCAAGGCGGGGTGATGTTCGGCGAGAACGAACTCCCGCCCGCCTGATTTCAATCCTTCGCGATACCCGTCTAGAATCGCTTCCGAGGCGCGGATTCGGGAAATAACCAGATGCTCGGCCGCGATCGCCAGGTGGGCGCTGGTCGCCAGCCGGACCAGGTCGCAGGTGTAAGGCATCCAGTCGACTTCGTCGAAATCGTTGATGCCCCAAATCAGGCGGCCCTCGGTGTCGCGCCAGGTTCCGAAGTTCTCGACGTGAAGATCGCCTACCGCCAAAACCACCGGAGCGGCCGCGGAGGCGGGCGAAATCTCCGGCCAGGTCTGCGCCCATCGATAAAATGTGGCTCTTAGAAACGGAAACGGGGCTTCGGCCATCAGCTCATGCTTTTTCTCCAAATCTGTACGAATCAGAGAGATTCGCTTCCCGAGCCAATCTTCGTACTGCTCGCTCGACGTGACGATGTCCATAATGGGAGGTTAATACAAAAGGGGGCGAACTTTGCCTGAGTTTTTCGCGTACTCCAGTTCAATGACACGAGCAACTTTGGTTCTTGTTTTGTTGGGTTCCGTCGTCTCGGCGGCCGATTTCAAGGAGTTCAAGAGAACCGTGCCCATGGAGGGGAACGGCCGGTTTTCGCTCGACACATACAAGGGCTCGATCCGGATTTCGGCCTGGGATCAGCCGCAGGTCGATATTCAGGCGCGAATTGTCGCCGACCCCTCCGGATGGTTCCCGGAACCGGTGGAGGACGTCGAAATTCGAGTGGATTCCAGCGGAGGGAGTGTCCAGGTGAAGACGGAGTATCGCCGGGAACACTGGTCCCTGGTCGAAGGTAATTCGCCCAGCGTGAATTACACGATTCGGGTCCCGCGCCACGCAAGCCTCTCGATCAAGGACTATAAGTCCGAGACTGACATCTCCGAAGTTCAGGGAGCGGTCGAGTTTGACACCTACAAAGGAACAGCCCGGCTGGCGGGGCTCCGCGGAGGGCTGGATCTAAAAACGTATAAAGGCGATATCCGGGCGTCGTTTGCCAGCTTTTCGGCACGTAGCCACGTCGACACCTACAAAGGGGCGATCGACCTGACTGTGCCTCGGGCGTCCGCATTCGAGATGCATGCGGAACTGGAACGCCATGCGTCACTCGATTGTGACTTCCCGCGGACGCTCCGTTCGGACGGCGGGCGCGACCGGCGCCAGGACCGGCATCAGGAAATGCGGAGTACCGTGAACGGCGGCGGGCCGGAGCTACGCATAACCTCCTACCGCGGCAGTATCCGTCTGCGGGCGAGCTGAGCCCCCCGGCCCGCGAAAACGGCGAGCAGTTCCTTTACTTACAAGGAAATAAGATGGTACTCTCAGTTCTTAATGCGAACTGTCGACCTGATCCATCGCAAGAGGGATGGCGAAGAGCTGTCCGCTGACGAAATTGCTTTCCTCGTTGACGGTTATACGAGCGGAAACATCCCCGATTATCAACTATCTGCGTTCCTGATGGCCGTTTTTTTCTCCGGCATGACGGACCGTGAAGTGAGCTCTCTGACGGACCGGATGGTCCACTCCGGCGAGACTGCCGATCTGTCTTCCATTCCGGGCCTGAAAGTCGACAAACATTCGACTGGCGGGGTGGGCGACAAAACCAGCCTGATTGCCGCGCCAATAGCCGCCGCCGCGGGAGTCGTAGTCCCGATGATATCCGGCCGCGCCCTGGGGCATACCGGCGGGACGCTGGACAAGCTCGAATCGATTCCGGGATTTCGCACGGATCTTTCCGTGGATGAATTTCGCGAGCAGTTGATGAAGCACAAGCTCGCCTTCATGGGCCAAACGGCACAGATCGCGCCGGCCGATGGCAAGCTTTACGCTCTCCGCGATGCCACCGCGACGGTGGAGTCGATTCCACTCATCGCGTCGTCGATCATGTCGAAGAAGATTGGCGAAGGCGTGGACGCGCTGGTGCTCGACGTGAAGGTTGGCGCGGGCGCTTTCATGAAGCGGCAGGTGGATGCGCGCCGGCTGGCCCAGATGATGGTCGGGATCGGGCGGCGCGTCGACAAGCGCGTGCAGGCGCTGATCACCGACATGAATCAGCCGCTCGGATTCGCAATCGGCAACGCGCTCGAAGTGATGGAAGTTTCGCAGACGTTACAGAACGTCGGGCCGACCGATCTGACCCGCCTTTCGCTGGAGCTTGCGTCGCGCATGATCTTCCTGGGCAAGATCACGCCGACCCTGGAAGACGCCCGCGAACTCGCGCAGAAGAAGCTGCTGGATGGCTCGGGCTATCGCAAGCTGAAGGAAGTGATCACGGCGCAGGGCGGAAACCCGCAAGTGCTCGACCGGTTCGAATTATTGCCGAACGCGACCGGCGCCCGCGAAATCAGCTCGCCGCGCGCGGGTTATGTGAGCGCGATCGACGCGGAATACATCGGCCAGGCCTCGGCCATGATCGGCGCGGGGCGCGATACGAAGGACGACAGAATCGATCCGGCGGTCGGCGTGATTCTCGAAGTAAAAATCGGCCAGAAGGTCGACGCAGGCGGCGTCCTGTGCCGGCTGTACTACACGTCGGAAGAACACGTCGAAGAAGCCGCGCAGCTCGTCGAGGACGCATTCCGGATTTCGGGGACGGTGCCGGAAGAGCGGGAGTTGATTTTAGAAGTCGTTGGGTAATCGATCTTGTAGAGCAGGCCAACGCCGCGAGGTAATGTGAACGGACCTGCCACTCTGTGTGTGAATGGGCGATTTCCCTAGTCAGTGGATTTGCGTCCGCGAGTTGTCTGAAGGCGGCCAAGGCCACACGTTCGTCATCCGGCGCGCAGATGAGTCCGACGATAAGCGGTACGTCTTGAAGCGCCTCAAGAATCCCAACCGAGCGGACTACTTTTCCCGTGAGGTCACAGCATGCCTGACGTTAGACCATCCAAATGTTCTCAAGGTGATCGAACAGGGCGTGACGCCGAAGGGAAAGCCCTTCCTGATTACGGACTTCTGTGAAGGCGGATCTCTCGACGGAGTTGAACTTGACGATCCCGCCGCTGGACTCCGATTCTTTCGGCAGATCGTTGCGGGAGTCGCTGCCGCGCATGCTAGCCAACCGCCTATCTACCATCTTGACCTTAAGCCCGAGAACATATTTCTCAGCGATGGAAGACCCGTGGTCGGAGACTTCGGGATCTGCTTTATCGAAGATGGAATCGTTGGCATGACGAGTGAGGGGCCTCGAGGTTCCATGTACTACTGTGCTCCGGAGTTGCGGGGGCCTCGCATCGAAGGGACGCCGTCGAAGGCGGCGGCCGATGTCTATTCACTCGGGAAGATTCTGTACTGGCTTTTCACTAAGGAAGTTTACGACGGGCATGAGGAGGACTACGGAAACGAGAGCGGCCGTCATCTGGCGCGCCGATTCCCTTCGCATCCCCAGTTTGCCCTAGTCGACGAACTCGTCTCCGCGACAGTACGGAGGAAATCGACGGATCGGATTCAGAACGCCGCGGACCTGGGCGATAGAGTACAACGAATTGCAGATCGCATCGAGGCGGGAGGGCGCGTCCTGGATCTGAATATTCCGCAACGCTGCTTATATTGTGCAGAAGGTCACTACCGCCCAAGCTACGACGCCGTTTCCAACAGACAACATCTTGGGAAGCCGAGCTGGCCGGACATAACGCAACGCCGAAACCCTGACGACCCATCGAGGCGTGGTCCCTTGCAAGGAAATCAACCAGGGCTCTACGAGGACCTAAACAAGGCGGCTTCTCCACATATTGGTATTTCGAAAGACCGGAGTCTGATCCTGTTGCTCGTTTGCGACTTTTGTGGCAACGTACAATATTTCCGACTTGACCTTACATCGGATCGCCACGGCGAAAATTGGCGACCGTAACCACCTACGAGTCGGCTGACACGCATGCTCCGGCGATAGAAGATTGTTGAATTGGTCAGTCCCGTCTGAGATCGCCGATCCAATTTTTCAGCCGTTAACCGGTCTACCAATGCCACCATGGTAAAATTGCCACCTTCATGGAAAGATTCACCGGGGCCCTCGGCCTGCTGGCTATCGTTGTGGTTGCTTTCCTCTTTTCGAGCAATCGCTCAGCGATCAAGCCTCGCGTGATTGCCTGGGGACTTGGACTTCAATTCGGATTCGCGTTCCTCGTCCTGAAAACTCCGCTCGCGCTCGGCTTCAAAACTGCCAGCGATGGGGTCAATCATCTGCTCGATTACGCGGCCGCCGGAAGTTCGTTCGTATTTGGCGATAAACTGGGTGTCAAGAACGATCAGTTCGGGGTCATCTTTGCCTTTCAAGTCCTGCCCATCGTCATCTTCATCGCGTCGCTGTTCGCGGTTCTCTATTATCTGGGCGTCATGCAGGTTCTCGTCAGGGCGATGGCCGTGGTGATGCAGCGCGTGATGGGAACCAGCGGAGCAGAATCGTTGAACGTCGCGGCCAGCATTTTCATGGGGCAGACGGAAGCCCCTTTGACGATTCGACCGTTCCTGGCCGGGCTCACAGAAAGCGAACTGTTCACCGTGATGGTCAGCGGGATGGCTCATGTTTCCGGAGCCGTAATGGCGGCATACGTGATCATCGCGGGCGTCGAAATCCGCCATTTGCTGACCGCCGTTATCATGACCGCTCCGGCGACGCTGATGCTCGCGAAAATGTTGATGCCGGAAACGGGCAAACCTGTCACCGCGGGCGGCGTGCACGTCGAAGTGGAGAAGCCCGGGGTCAATATCATCGACGCCGCCAGCCGCGGAGCTTCGGACGGATTGCAACTCGCCCTGAACATCGGCGCGATGCTGATTGCGTTCATCGGGCTGATCGCTCTGGTCAACGGAATTTTGGGGGCGATGCATTCCACCCGCGTCTTCTTTTGGGTGCCGGGGTCGATGCAAACGATTCTGGGGCACGTGTTCGCGCCCGTGGCATGGCTGCTGGGCGTGAAGTATAACGACTGCGCCACCGTTGGGAATCTGCTCGGAACCCGGCTCATATTGAACGAATTTGTCGCGTTTGTGGATTTGGGAAAGGTCAGCTCGACCCTGGACCCGCGCTCTTTCGTGATCTCGACCTATGCCCTGTGCGGGTTTGCGAACTTGAGCTCGGTTGCGATTCAGGTCGGCGGCATCGGGGCTTTAGCGCCCACACGAAAATCGGATCTGGCGAGGCTGGGGCTCAAGGCCATGGCGGCTGGAACCATGGCGAATTTTATGTCGGCTTGTATTGCAGGGATGCTTTTATGATCGGTGTGGTTCTGGGAAGCGGTCTGGGCGCGTTCGCCGATACACTGGACGACCGGAAAGAAACGCCGTACCGCGAAATCGCGGGATGGCCTCCGTCGACGGCCGTCGGACACGCCGGGAAACTGGTCACGGGCCGCGCGGCGGGGACGGAGGTCATGGTTCTTGCCGGACGCGCGCATCTGTACGAGGGCTACACCGCCGCGCAGGTGGTCTTCGGGATTCGCGAATTGTATCGCCGGGGCGTACGCAGCGTGGTTCTTACGAACGCCGCCGGCGGCATCAATTTGACTTACAGACCGGGCGATCTGGTGCTGATTTCCGATCACATTAATCTGCTCGGCGTGAATCCGCTTACTGGACCGAACGATGAGACGCTCGGTGAGCGCTTCCCGGATATGAGCGAGCCTTATTCAGCGGCGTATCGGGATATCGCCAAACGAGCGGCCGCGCCGTTCGGATTCACGATGCAGGAAGGCGTCTATGCCGCCATGCCGGGGCCCAGCTTTGAAACGCCCGCCGAGATTCGTTACCTGCGAGCCATCGGCGCGGATCTGGTCGGGATGTCGACGGTGCCGGAAACCGTCGCCGCGAACTACCTGGGAATGAAAGTGCTCGCGATTTCCTGCGTCACCAATATGGCCGCGGGAATTCTGCCGCAGAAATTAAACCACGCCGAAGTGATGGAGACCGGAGAACGGGTCCGGGAAAGACTGCTGAAGCTCTTACGGGCGATTCTGCCTGAGTTGAAAGGATAAACCATGTCAGTTCCCCAGCCGATTCACGAAACGCCGCCGCCCGAGGCGCGGATCATGGAGATGTTCTTAGCCCCGCTGCTGGTGCAGGCCCTGCACGCTGCCGCCGCGCTGGGGATTGCCGATCTGCTCAAGGACGGCCCGCGCGACTCCGACGACCTTGCGGCGTCCTGCGGAGCGCACGCGCCCTCGCTGTATCGAATTATGCGAGCGCTTGCCGCCTCAGGAATATTTGCCGAGGTGTCCCCGGGTAGGTTTGCCTTGAACCCCGTGGCCGCGACGCTGCGCTCGGACGTCCCAGGTTCCATGCGAGGCATGGCCATCTGGTGCGGCTGCAAGGCCCACTGGAATCCGCTTTCGGACGTTCTCCACAGCGCCCGCACCGGAAAGCCGGCATTCGATCACGTCTTTGGCGGCGGACCCTTCGGCTATTTCGAGCAGGACAAAGAGACGGGCGCGATCTTCAATCAGGCCATGTCCAGCTTCTCGTCGTCGTTGGTCCCGGCCGCGGTGGAGGCCTACGACTTTTCTCAGTTCGGCTGCATCGCAGATATCGCCGGCGGTCACGGCGTGGCGCTTTCGACCGTTCTTGCCGCGCATCCGGCGACATGTGGCATCCTGTTCGATCTTCCGCACGTGGTCGCGGGTGCGCCCGCGGTGCTCCAGGCCAAAGGCGTCGCCGAGCGCTGCCAAGTGGTTCACGGCGATTTTTTCAACTCCGTCCCGGAGGGTGCCGACGCGTACATGATGAAGCACATCATTCACGACTGGGACGACGAACGCGCCAGCACGATTCTGCGCAATTGCCGGACCGCGTCGAAGCCGGGCGGAAAGCTGCTGTTGATCGAGATGGTGGTGCCGTCGGGCAGCGACGGGGCGCTTCCCAAGCTTCTCGATCTTGAAATGCTGCTCATCCCCGGCGGCCTGGAGCGCACCGAGGAGCAGTACGCGAAGCTCTTCGAATCCTCTGGATTCCGGCTGACGCGCATCGTTCCGACCAAATCGCCGGTAAGCGTGATCGAAGCCGAGGCGGTCTGAAACATGCGCCGATTGCTCCCGCTGCTCGCGTTCCCGTTCGTGGCCGGGGCTCAGACTCCGGATTGGCCCAAGATCAACGCCGAGGCTCTTCGACACTATACAGCGGCCATTCAGATGGACACCACCGATCCGCCGGGCAACGAAACCAAGCTGGTCGAGTACGTCAAGAAGGTTCTGGAAGCCGAAGGCATTCCCGTCATCACATCGGCGAAAGATCCGGCGCGTTCCAATCTGATCGCGCGCATCAAAGGCAATGGATCGAAGAAGCCGCTGCTGATCATGGGTCACACGGACACGGTGAAGGTCGACCCGGCGAAATGGAAGTTCGGGCCGTTCAGCGCGGCGCGCGACGGAGGGTATGTCTACGGGCGAGGCACCGTTGACGATAAAGACAACCTGACCGCAGGTCTGATGACGATGCTTCTGCTGAAGCGTTTGAAAATCCCGCTGGATCGCGACGTCATCTTCGTCGCCGAAGCCGGAGAAGAAGCCGCGGCAGGCATGGGCATCGGGCATCTGGTCGAAAAGAACTGGAGCGATATCGAGGCCGAAATCTGCCTGGCCGAAGGCGGCAACGTGAACCGTCGCGACGGGCAGGTTCGCTATGCGCTCATCCAAACGGTCGAGAAACTCCCGCGCGGAGTTCAGTTGGTCGCGCACGGCGTCGCCGGTCATGGCTCGCGCCCGCTGCGCTCCAATCCGATTCTGCATCTTTCAAGAGCAGTCGAAAAGATCGCGATGTGGGACCCGCCTATGCGGTTCAACGACACCACCCGCTACTATTTCGAAAAGCTGGCCGGTGTCAGCAGCCCGGAAGAAGCCGCGCGCTACCATGCTCTCTTCGATCCCGCCAAATCCGCCGGGGCGCGCGAATATCTCGCGGAGCATGAGCCGAATCATTACTCGATGCTCCACACCTCGATTTCACCGAACATCTTCAACGGCGGATACCAATCGAACGTGATTCCTTCCGAAGCTCGCGCCACTCTGGACGTTCGCGCGCTGCCGGATGAGGACATGGACAAGTTCTACGCGCTAATGCGCAATGTGATCAACGACCCGGCGGTCGAGCTGGTCACCAACGATCAGAACCGCCGCCCGGTCGCGCCGCCGTCGCGAATCGATAACGATGCTTTCAAGATTATCGAAGCGGCGAATCGAAAGGTATACAACACCATCACCCTCCCGCAGATGAGCACCGGCGCAACCGATATGGCGTTTCTGCGAGCCGAAGGCGTGCAGTGCTACGGCATCGGGCCGATGACCGATGAAGAGGACGGCCCGAAAGGCTTCGGCGCGCACAGCGACCAGGAACGGCTGCTTGAGGAAGCGCTGTACAAGTTCGTTCAGTTCAACTGGGAAGTCGCGACGGGTCTGGCCGCTACCAAGCATTAGAGGGCTTGCACGGATTATGGTTGAAATTCAGCCATTCCAGCTCGAGGTCGATCGCGAAGAGGACGGCAGAATTCTCGCTTCGATTCCTCAGCTTCCTGGCGTCATGGCCTACGGGGAGACCGAGGAGATGGCGGTGCGAAAGGTCAAGTCGATAGCCCTTCAAGTATTGGCTGACATGATTGAAAGGGGCGAGGAGCTACTGAATTGAGCCCGCTCACTCTCGTGCGCGGTTCGGTGCTGGGCGACTGATATCAATAACCGACACAGAACCGCGCGCGGCAGCAAGCGGGTCCCGCAAGGTTCTTAGCGTCAGGCGGCCTTCAGGCGGATATCCACGATTGGC
This sequence comes from Bryobacteraceae bacterium, assembly GCA_035308605.1. Taxonomy (GTDB): domain Bacteria; phylum Acidobacteriota; class Terriglobia; order Bryobacterales; family Bryobacteraceae; genus Palsa-187. The sequence goes on along the minus strand of DATGGL010000129.1, from coordinate 19,946 downwards.
GACGTCACAATCGGTCCACGGAACTTCGGATGCCGGTATTCCAGATGCATTCCGCGGCCGAGAAATGCCGCCTTCAGCATGGACCCGCCCCAGTTCGATCCGCTGATTCGCACCAGCACCGGCTCCGGGCAAAACTCGGGATGGCCGGAGATCAGGGCGTGGCCGTCGTCCCGAACCACCAGCGTATAGCGGCGATTTTGTGTCGCAACTTCAAGGGTGCTCTGGTCCGGAAGGTCCCGGAGGTACACGCCGCCTTCAATTTCGCTGCGGATGATGTTCCCATTGATCTGGTCGCTCAGATTCTGATGCGGAACGAACATCCCGGTGTGTTCGAACATCCACCCTTAGTTTACAACTGAATTTTGGCCCGCGAGTTTGCCTGCGCGCGTCCCCCGAATACAATAGAACTATCCACACATGGGAAGCTTCTATAATCGCGCCGACCTCGTCCGTGCGCGCGCCGAGTGGCGTCGTGGACAAAAGACCGTGGTTTTCACCAACGGCTGCTACGACATTCTGCACCCGGGCCATATCCGGCTCCTGGAAAAGGCCCGTTCCTTGGGCGATATCCTGATCCTGGCGCTGAATACGGACGCGAGTGTCGCGCGCCTCAAGGGTCCGTCGCGGCCGCTGATCTCGCAAGACGAGCGAGCCCGGATGGCGATGGCGCTGGAAGCGGTTGACGCGGTCACACTTTTCGACGAAGACACGCCGCGTGAGCTGATCGCCGAGCTTCTGCCGGATATTCTGATCAAAGGCGCCGATTGGGCGCATTTCATCGCTGGACGCGAGGAAGTGGAAGCCGCCGGCGGAAAAGTGATGGCGCTGGCGCTCGAACCCGGCTATTCAACCACTAATATTGTCGAAGAATTGCTCGCGCGCGAACCCGTGTCGTGACCCATCCGGCCGTTCGCGATCTTTTCCAAACCCTGAACCGCCATCCGGCGTTTCACGAGCTCAGCGCGAGCCTGCTGCGCCGTGAAACTGGAAGTTCATCGCTCGCCGGGCTGACACCCACGGCCAAAGCGCTGTATCTGGTCCTGCTGTGGCAGGCTACCGAACGTCCGATGCTGGTGCTGGCCGACGGCAATCAGCGCGCGGAGCTGCTGGCCGAACTGATCGAGACGTTCTTCGATCTTCTGGTCTCGCACTCCGGATCCGGTCCACAGCTTCTGCCGGCGCTGGATGTCCTGCCCGGACAAAAGCTTTCGCCGCACAGCGAAATCGCCGGCCGGCGCGCGATCGGCTTGTGGAGACTGGCGAACGGCAGTGTGCCCATCACCATCGCACCCGCGGCCTCCGCGCTTCTGCGAACCCATGGCGCGGAGTATTACCGGCGCCTGGCACTGGAACTGCGGGTCGGCGAGGAGCTTCCGCTCGACACCATCGAAGCGCATCTTCACTCGATCGGTTACGAGAAACGCGACCCGGTGGAAATGGTCGGCGAGTATTCGATCCGCGGCGGCATTCTCGACGTTTTCCCCGCTGAAAATGCCCGCCCGCTGCGCGTCGAATTCTTCGGCGATGAAGTGGAGTCCATCCGGCGTTTCGACGTGGAATCGCAGCGCTCGGTCATCAAGGTTTCCGAGGGCCGCATCCTCCCGTTGGCCGAGCAGCCTCGCGAGGGCGCTCCTTTCCCGGGCTGGGAGTTCACCGCCGCGCTGGATCAGCCGCGCGAACACTCCATCGTCGCGCTGGCCGGCGATCCCATTCTGGTGCTGGATGAGCCGGAACAGATCCAATCCGCGGCCGAGCGCCTGTGGAAACGCATCGAGCAGCAGCCCGAAGCGGCCGACCTTGCGGAGGCGAATTTCTTTCATTGGGAGGATTTCGAGGCCCGATTCGCGAATCAGCCGCAGATCAGTCTGCGCGAGCTGGACCTGGGCGTCGGCTCGCCGCACATCAATACACGGCCGTCGATGGCGTTCCACGGCAGCATGCAGGTCGCCGTGGCTGAAGCGAAAACTTTGGTGGAGCAAGGCTACCGCGTCGCGTTCTTCGCCCCGTCGAACGGCGAACTGGAACGCCTGGCGGATATCCTGCGCGAGTATTCCATCTCATTCCAGCTCGGCCTGGCGCCGAACGAAGCCGCGTCCCCTTATCTCGCCGAGCGCGCGTATCTCGCCGGACCGGTCGCCAGTACCTACCTGATTAAAGGACTGGTCCGCCGCGGCTCGATTTTCCCGGAATCCCATATTGCCTTCATCGGGTCTGAGGATCTCTTCGATGCCTCCGATCTGATCGCGCGTCCGGGCATCACGAAAGCGCAGCTCACCGCCTTCGCGGCCGATCTTGCGGATTTGAAGCCCGGCGATTTCGTGGTCCACGTGACGCACGGCGTCGGAAAATTCATCGGCGTTCGCGAAATCGCGCAGGGCGAGCAAAAGGGCGATTTCATGCTGCTCGAATACGCGGGCGATGCCAAGCTGTATGTCCCGCTGACGCGCATGGACCTGATCGAGAAGTATCGCGGCGCGGGCGAATCCCCGCCGCCGCTCGATCGATTAGGCGGAGCGACGTGGACCGCGCGCAAAACTCGCGTCAAAGCCAAAATGCGCGACATGGCGGACGAGCTTCTGAAGCTCTACGCCGAGCGCCGGATGGCCGACGGCTTCTCCTTTTCGCGCGATTCCAACTGGCAGCGCGAATTCGAGGACGCCTTCGAGTTCACCGAGACGAAAGACCAGCTTTCGGCCGTCAAAGAGATCAAGAAAGACATGGAATCACCGCATCCGATGGACCGGCTGCTGTGCGGGGACGTCGGGTACGGCAAGACCGAAGTCGCCATGCGGGCCGCTTTCAAAGCTCTCGGAGACGGCAAGCAAGTGGCCGTCCTCGCCCCCACCACGGTGCTCGCCTTCCAGCATTACGAAACTTTTCGCAGCCGGTTCGCGGCATTTCCCGTTCGCATCGAAATGTTTTCGCGATTCCGGTCCGCCAAGGAGATCAAGACCGCGCTGGAAGAGCTGGCCGCCGGCAAGATCGATGTGGCCATCGGCACCCACCGTCTGCTCTCGAAAGATATCGAATTTCGCGACTTGGGGCTGCTGGTGGTGGATGAAGAGCAGCGGTTCGGCGTCCGCCACAAAGAGCGGCTGAAACAAATTCGCAAGGATGTCGACGTCCTGACCATGAGCGCGACGCCGATCCCGCGAACGCTGCACATGTCGATGCTCGGCATCCGCGACATGAGTGTCATTGAAACGCCGCCGAAAGATCGTCTCGCCATCCACACGGTAGTCGCGCATTTCGATCCGGAGCTGATCCGCGCCGCCATCGATCAGGAAATGAGCCGCGGCGGCCAGGTTTATTTTCTCCACAACCGCGTCGACTCTATTTTTTCCAGGGCGGCCTCCATTCAGCAGTTAGTGCCGAATGCTCGTATCGGAGTCGGCCACGGCCAGATGGGCGAGACGGAGCTGGAACGCGTTCTGCTCGGGTTCATGCGCCACGAATACGATGTGTTCGTTTCCACCACGATCGTCGAAAACGGTCTGGATATCCCGCTCGCGAACACAATCATCATTGAAAATGCCGAACGGCATGGGCTCTCCGAGCTGTACCAGTTGCGCGGACGCGTCGGCCGGTCGAACCGGCGCGCGTATGCCTACCTGCTGGTCCCGCAAGACACGGAACTCAGCGAACTCGCAAGAAAGCGGCTCGCGGCCCTGCGCGAATTTTCCGATCTGGGCGCGGGATTCAAGATTGCGGCGCTCGATCTGGAGTTGCGCGGCGCGGGCAACCTGCTGGGAGGCGAACAGCACGGCCATATCGCCGCCGTCGGGTTTGACATGTACCTGCGTCTGCTCGAAGAAACCGTCCAGGAGCTGAAGGGCGTGGAAACGCCGCTTCAGGTTCATTCAGCGCTCAATCTTGGTTTGGATATTCGTATCCCGCCCGAATACATCGCCGACGAAAATCAGCGCCTGCGCGCCTACAAGCGCATCGCGGACGCGCGTGACGCGGAACAGGCGGAGAAGATCCGGTCAGAGCTCGCCGATCGCTACGGTCCGCTGCCGGAGGCCGCTGAAACGTTAGTCCGCTTCGCGCTGTTGAAGACGCAGGCCGAACAGGCGGGGATCGAGGCAATTGACCGGCGCGCCGGCGCATTACAAATCAAATTCCACCCCGGCTCGAAAATCGATCCGGGACGTTTAATGGCTTTGGTTTCATCGAATGACGGCGCGCAGTTCACTCCCGCCGGCGTTTTGCGTTTGCCCATGCCTGGCGGCTCGGAGCAGGCGGGGGCGGTTCTCGAATTCTTGCGGGAATCGCTCGAAACGCTGTCGCCAACTGCAACGTATAATTAGGGTATGCGGTATTTCTTGCTGACTCTGGGTATGATTCCGTTCGCCGGTGCGTTTGCCGCCGACGTGACGGTGGTCGAAGAGATCGTCTGTAAGGTCAACGGGGACATCATCACCCGCGGCGAACTTGAAAAGGATCGCCGCGATCTTGAGAACGAATTCCGGCAGCAGGGTCTCACATCCCGCGCGCTTCAGGACGCCGTCAACACCCGGTCGCGCGACGTGTTGCGCGAGCGTATCGATCGGCTCCTGCTGGTCCAGCAAGGCAAGGAGCTCGACATCAAAGTCGACAATGACCTGCTGAAGCAGATGGCGAACATCCAGCGGCAGTCGGGCATTTCGGACCCCGAACAATTCCAGGCCTACGTGCGCGAAAAGAGCGGTCAGCCTTTCGAAGATTATAAGAATGAGATGAAAAACAAGCTTCTCATCGACCGCGTGATCCGCCAGGAAGTATCCAGCCAGATCAAGTTCACCCGCGCAGATCTCGAGAAATACTACAACGAGCACCAGAAGGATTTCCAACGCGAGGAGCGCGTGTTCCTGGCCGATATCTACGTCTCGACTGTCGGCAAAGACGCCGCCGGAATGGTCGCGGCGGAGCGCAAGGCTCGGGACCTGGTCGTACGCGCCCGGAAAGGCGAAAAATTCTCGGAAATGGCCCAGACCAATTCCGACGACACCACCGCGCAGGGCGGCGGAGAAATGCCGCCGATGAAGAAGGAAGATTTGCGCAAAGAGATTCAAGACGCCGTCTGGAACCAGCCTCGCGGCTATGTTACCGATGCTCTGAAGCTCGACAACAACGGGTTTTACATTTTCAAAGTCGAGGATCACCAGAAGGCCGGCCTCGCCCAGTTCGAAGAAGTGCAGAACGAGGTCGAGAACCGGCTCTACGGCCCCAGGATGGATCCGGCAATTCGAGCCTATCTGACCAAGCTTCGCCAGAATGCGTTCCTTGAGATCAAGCCCGGCTATGAAGATTCGGGCGCAGCGCCCGGCAAGAACACAGCCTGGAGCGATCCGGCGCAGCTCAAGCCGGAGACCATCACCAAGGAAGAAGTCGCCGCCAAGACGCGCCACAAGAAGCTGCTGTGGGCGATTCCGATTCCCGGAACCGCCACGAAGTCCACCGGCACTTCCTCGTCGCACTAGGGTTAATGAAATCGCCCTACATCAGCGAACTGGAGCCGAACCAGGTCATCAGCGGTATTTTTCTCGTTCACCACAAGGATATTCGCCAGAAGAAGTCCGGCGATCCGTATCTTTCCCTAACCTTGGCGGATCGCACCGGCGATCTTGACGCCAAGATGTGGGACAACGCGGCCGAAGTGCTGGACGCCTTCGAGCGCGACGATTTCGTTCGCGTAAAGGGGCTGTATCAGATCTTTCAGAACCGGCCGCAGTTGACGGTTCATAAAATCGCGCCTGTGCCCGAGGCGGAGGTGGAATTCGGCGACTATTTCCCAGCCTCCACACGCAATCGTGACGAAATGTTCCGGGAGCTCCAATCCTGGATCGCTTCCATGACCAACCCGCATCTGAAGTCACTGCTGGAAGCGGTTTTCGCCGATGAGGCCATCGCGCTGGCGTATCGCACCGCGCCGGCTGCTAAATCGATTCATCATGCCTGGATCGGCGGATTGATCGAGCATGTGCTGTCGCTTTGCCATCTCGCGAAGTTCACGGCCGCCCACTATGCCGACATCGATTTCGACCTGCTCCTCTCCGGGGTCATTTTGCACGATATTGGCAAGATCTACGAACTGACCTACGCTCGCGGATTCAACTACACCACAGAAGGTCAGTTGCTCGGCCACATCATGATCGGAATGCGGATAGTGGAAGAAAAGCTCCGCGCTGTTCCCGATTTCCCCGCTCCGCTTCGCGATCTGCTGTTTCACATGATCCTCAGCCATCACGGCGAACTTGCTTTCGGATCGCCGAAGGTTCCGGTGTTTGCCGAGGCTCTGCTGCTGCATCATCTCGACAATCTCGATTCGAAGATGGAGCATCTTCGCGGGCTGATTGATAAAGACCGTCTGGTAAACGGCGTTTGGACGGGATACAGCCCTGCGCTGGAACGCAGCGTGCTGAAGAAGCGCCGTTTTCTCGATCCCGCTCCTGAATCGTCGCAGGAGCCGTCGGCTGCAAAGCCTCAGCCGTCCGCGTCGAAGCCCGCGCGTGAGCCGCAGCCCTCACCCCAGCCGTCCGCGTCGCCATTCGCATCGAAACTGCAGGAAGCCCTCGGGCACGAGCGCTAACCCAGACACAGAACCGCGACCAGAGGAAGCGGAGCCCGTTTTCCGGCAGACTCGTTACGAAGCCATAACCCGCTCGACGATTTCCTCGGCAATCGCCAGCGATGCCGTCGCTCCCGGGCTGGGGGCGTTCACGACATGTAACTCGCGCGGGCCCTCCACGAAGTGAAAGTCTTCCACGAAAGATCCATCGGGCGCCATGGCTTGCGCGCGCACGCCGGAGCCGCCGGGCGCCAGATCCTCCGGCTGGATCTCCGGCACCAGCCTTTGCAGCGACGCGCAAAACAGATCCCTGCTGAACGACCGGCGCGTCTCCTCCCAGCACATCTTTTTGTATTTCGCGACGAACTTCCACAACCCGCCGAAAGTCAGCGAGTCGAATAACTCCGGCAGGTTCACTCTGGCCTTCGAATAACCCTCTCGCGCGAGCGCCAGGACTGCGTTGGGGCCTGCCTCCACGCCTCCGTGAATCAGGCGTGTGAAGTGGACGCCCAGAAACGGAAACTTCGGGTCCGGCACGGGATAAATCAGATTCCGCACTAAATGTTGCCGCTCGGCCCGGATCTGGTAGTACTCCCCGCGAAATGGAACGATCCGCACGTCCCGCGGCCGTCCTGTGAGCGCGGCGACTCGATCCGAGTACAACCCCGCACAGGTCACCAGACGATCGCACGGATGATCGCCCGCCGTGCTCAGCACGCGCCACCCCGCCCCGTCCCGCCGAATCCCATGTACACGCGCATTCACGACGACTTCCCCGCCCCGGCCGCGGATCTCTTTCACCAGTTCGCGGCAGACTTGCGGGTAGTCGGCGATTCCCTCTTCCGGCACCCGAATCGCCGCCAGTCCCGCGGCGTGCGGTTCGATCTCGCGCAGTTCGTCGGGCGAGAGGAGCCGCAGGTCTCGCAGACCGTTTTGCTGGCCGCGCTCGAACAGCGCGCGCAATCGGGGAATTTCGTCATCCGCGGTCGCCACGACGATCTTCCCGCAGATCTCGTGCGCAATGGAATGCGACTCGCAGAATTCCACCATCTGACGGATTCCCCGCACCGCGAGCCGGGCTTTCCGCGAACCCGGTTTATAGTAGAGCCCCGCATGCAAAACGCCGCTGTTGTGGCCGCTCTGATGCCGCCCGACGTCGGATTCTTTCTCGATCACCGTGACCTGTACGCCGCGGCCCGGCTCGCTGAGGCGGTAAGCCGCCGCCAGCCCTACGATGCCACCGCCGACCACGACGACGCGCTCGTTCATATCGTTATCATAAGAGCTCGGTCTTCCGGGACAGCGTAACTTCACCGTCTCCGATCGCATCTACATTGTCCATGAATCTCGACGAAACACACGATCCCGCTCTAGAGAGTTGGGTTGAATCCGCCAACGCTCCCGGCGCGGACTTCCCGATTCAGAATCTCCCGTTCTGCCTGTACCGCCATGGGGACGCCGCGCCGCGCATCGGCGTGGGCATCGGCAACCAGATTTTCGACGCCGCCAAGTACAGTACCCTCACCGAACTGATGGCGATGGGCCGGGAGGTTGTCTCGCAGTTGCGTCTGCGCCTGAGCCGGACGCTCCGCTCCGATCATCCCAGCCCGCCGCGGCACCTGCTGCGTCCCATCGCCGAGTGCACGCTGCTGCCGCCCGGCGAGATCGGCGATTTCACGGACTTCTACGCGTCCATTTATCACGCAACCAACGTCGGCAGCATGTTCCGGCCCGATAATCCGCTGTTTCCGAACTACAAGTACGTTCCCATCGCGTATCACGGCCGCGCGTCGTCGATCGTGCTGAGCGGCGCTCCGATTCACCGGCCCTCCGGCCAGATTCAGGAAGGCAATGCAGCTCCCGCATTCGGACCGTCCAGCCAGCTCGATTATGAGTGTGAGCTGGGATTTTTCGTCGGCGCCGGCGGCAGCGCTATTCCGATTGAGGAGGCCGAAAATCACATTTTTGGCGTTTGCCTTTTGAACGACTGGTCGGCGCGAGATATTCAGCGCTGGGAATCTCAGCCCCTCGGTCCGTTTCTATCCAAGAATTTCGCCACCACCATTTCGCCCTGGATCGTTACGCTCGACGCCCTGGCGCCGTTTCGCGTTCCGCGCTTCCATCGCGGCGAAGATCCACAGCCGCTTCCGCATCTCGACAGCGAACATGACCGGACCGAAGGGAGCATCGCCCTGCAACTTGAAGCCTGGCTCTCCACGGCAAAAATGCGCGCCGGGAAGATCGAGCCGGTTCGGTTAAGCCGCTCCGGATTCGAGCACATGTACTGGACGCTGGCGCAAATGCTCACCCATCATGCCAGCAACGGCTGTAACCTGCGCACCGGCGATCTTCTCGGCAGCGGCACGGTCTCGGGTCCTGAGAAGGAAGCTCGCGGCTGTCTGCTCGAACTAACCTGGCGCGGGACGGAACCGCTCACGCTTCCGAACGGAGAAACCCGAACGTTCCTGGAAGACGGCGACGAAGTGATTCTCCGCGGTTACGCCGAACGCGAGGGCGCGAAGCGGATCGGCTTGGGCGAATGCCGCGGTAGAATCGTCGCCTAGATCGCCTGGCCAGTTTCATCGTGCTAGAATTCGCGTTTTATGTCATTTACACTCACAGGAAAAACCGCGCTGGTCACCGGCTCCGGCCGCGGCATCGGACGCGCCATCGCGATCAAGCTGGCCGAGGCCGGCGCGTCGATCATGCTCAACGACATCGATCGCGAGCCTCTCATGGAAACCGGCTCCCTGATTGGCGCCGCCGGATTCCAGGTCAAGGCGATGCCCGGCGACATTACGCAGCCCGAGTTCCCCCAAAAACTGGTCGACTTTACGGTCAAAGGCTTCGGCTCAATCGACATCATCGTGAACAACGCCGGCTATACCTGGGACAACGTAATCCAAAAAATGACCGATGAGCAGTTTCAGGCGATGCTCGATATTCACCTGGTCGCGCCATTTCGCATCCTGCGCGCGGCTTCGGGATTCATTCGGGAGGCGGCCAAGCGGGAGACCGCCGAAGGCCGCCGCGTGATGCGAAAGGTGGTGAACATCAGTTCGGTCTCCGGCGTCGATGGAATCGCCGGGCAGGCCGCATACGGCACCGGCAAGGCCGGCATTAACGGCCTGACGAAAGTCATGGCCAAGGAATGGGGACGCTATAACGTCAACGTCAACTCCGTCGGGTTCGGATTCATAGAGACTCGCCTGGTCCAGCCGCTCGATTCCGAAAACGCTACCATCGACATGAAGGGCCAGAAGATTAGGGTCGGCATCCAGCCAGCGGCGCGCGAAGCCATCAAGACTCTCTGCCCGCTCGGCCGTGCCGGGACGACGGAAGAAGCCGCCGGACCCGTTCTGTTTTTTTGCTCGCCGCTTTCCGATTACGTGAGCGGCGAAGTTCTGATTGTCAGTGGAGGAGCCCGTTCATGAAACTTCTCGTCTTTTTATTCGTAACCTTCGCGCTTGCCGCCCAGGATCAGCTTCCGGAAGGCCCCGGCAAGAAGGAAGTCGAAAAGGTCTGCAACGATTGCCACGGCCCCGAAAACTATACCAAGAAAAAACACACCAAGGACGAGTGGGAAAAAGTGATTCAGGACATGGTGGAGAAGGGCGCAACCGGCTCCGATAAAGAGCTCGATACCATCGTCGCCTACCTGACGAAGTACTTCGGCAAGCCCGAGTAATCAGGCGTTCACGTCGATCACGGTTCTTCCGCGAATTTGTCCGGCCAGAATCCGTTCGCCGAGTTCGAAGATTTTTCCCAGCGGTTCCACGGTGATGATACGGTCGAGCAGATCCAGCGGCAAATCCCGCATTAAGCGGCTCCAAATCTCCCGCCGGCGGGCGTTGGGAACCCGTACGGAATCGATCCCCAGCAGATTCACGCCGCGCAGAATGAACGGCAGCACGGTTGTGCTGAACGCCGGGCCGCCGGCGAGCCCGCAGGACGCGACGCTTCCGTGAATCTCCATCGACCGCAGTAAACCAGCTATCGTATCGCCGCCGACGTTGTCGATCGCCGCGGCCCACCGCTCCGCTTCAAGCGGCCGCTTGGACGCGCCCGCCAGCACACTGCGATCGATGATTTCGCTGGCGCCAAGATCGCGCAAATAGGGGTGCAGCTCCGCCCGTCCGCTGGATCCCACGACTTTGTACCCCAACTTCGCAAGAATCGCGACCGCGACGCTGCCGACGCCGCCGGCTGCTCCCGTCACCACTACTTCCCGCCCGCCGGGTTTCAGCCCATGTTCTTCGAGCGCCATCACCGATTGCATCGCCGTGAACCCGGCCGTCCCGACGCCCATCGCCTGAGCGAGCGACATCCCCGCGGGCAGCGGCACCACGTTCTCCGCGTCGATGCGCGCGTATTGCGAATAGCCGCCCCACAAGAACTCGGAGGTCCCGCATCCGGTGACGACCACTTCATCGCCGGTTTTGAAAGCGGAGGAGCGGGACTCCGCCACAGTTCCCGAAAAATCGACGCCTGGAACCATCGGGAACTTTCGAATCACACCGGGCTTGCCGGTTACCGCAAGTCCGTCTTTGTAGTTGAGGCTGGAATACGCCACGCGGACCAGCACCTCGCCGGCCGGCAGCGTCGAAGAATCGATTTCCTGAATCGAGGCCGCGAACTTTCCGTCTTCCTGGGTCGCGAGAAGAGCTTTAAATGTTGGCATTCCCGGCCATGATAGCAACAGGTCGGCGCCCGCTTACTACGTACGCGGGTCGGTTGGCGTCGCACAGAACCACGAGCGGTAGCGAGTGGGTGCCGCGACGTAATCGAAATCCGAGCGCTAGCTCACTGGGGACCGATCGAAATCGTCGCCGCGTTCGATTGCACACCGTTCACCGTGATCACCAGCGGATAATCCCCCGGTGGCATGTTCGGAACAATGATGTTCGCTTGCGCCACGCCCACGTATGCCGGCGACAGGCCCAGATAGGGCACCTGCGTGACCGGCTGACCGTTAATGGTGATCGAGTACGGGTAATTCGCGCGCCCGAGAGGCTCGACCGATGGGGAAGGCGCTCCCGTCGCCACCGGCACCGACGGCGTCCCGATCCCGGTGAGATAGATGAGCACCAACGAACCCGGCGGCGCCGGTTCGGAAGCGTTGGATGTCGCGTCCTTGTAGTTCACGGCATCGATGTGCGTATTCGAATTCACCAGGAAGATCGCCGGGGCCGTCGTGGCCACTTGAAAGGTCGTCTGAACCGGCGTGGATCCATTGATCGAAACCGCGGCCGTGGCTGGGCCCGGCAGAGTTTCATACGGGACCTGTCCGGCAATCAGTCCCGGAAGCACGTAATACAGCGGCGCAGCGACCCCGTTGATGGTCACTGTGACGCCGCCCAACTGGGTTGGCCAGAAAGGAGTTGTCTCGGTAACGCTCGTCGGCGCGAGGGAGCTCCCGTACAGCGCGAAAATTTCGCCGGGGGCCAAAGTCGGGCTTCCGGACGCCGCGCTGAGCAGACCCGCCAGTGCAGGACCGGAGCTGGCAGTTTGCAGGCTCAGCTTCCGGACCCGATTATTTCCAGTGTCGGCGACATAAAGATTCGCCAGCGAGTCCACCCATACCGCCGACGGATTAGCGAACTCCGCGAAATCCGCGGTGGTGCCATCGCCAGCGAACGCCATCACGCCCGATCCGGCAACCGTATGCATGACGCCGTCCGAGGTAATGGTCCGGATGCGTTGATTCCCGGTATCCGCGATATAGATCGTGCCTTGCGAATCGATCGCCAGGCCGGAGGGCGTATTCAGCGAAGCCTGCGTCGCGGCACCGCCGTCGCCTCCGTATCCAGGAGTCCCGAGGCCCGCGAATATGCTCACTGGACCGGCCGCGGAAAACTCCACAATCTGATGCGTCCCCCGGTCGCTCACATAAACGTTTCCGGCGCTGTCCGCGACGATGCCAAACGGATCGGTCATCGCGTACGACGTCACCACCGTAAGCTTGCTCCCGTCCCATCGCAGCAGCCCCTGCGGATTCGCCAGCAAAATGCGGCCGGAGCTGTCGAACAACATCCCATGAGATCCGGTTTGTATCCCGAATTTCGAAAAGTCGACCACCGTTGTCAGCGCGCCGTTCAAAATCTTTCGGACCTTCGCAGCGGAATATTCGGTGAAATAGAGCGCGCCCTGCTGATCGAACCCGATCGCTTCGGGATTCGCCAGACTCGCCGAGGCGGCATCGACTCCATCGCCGCTCGACCCTAACGTGCCGGAGCCCGCCAGCACCGTCAGCGCGCTATTGGCGAACTGCCAGATCCGGTTCCCCGAGGAAATCACCAGGCGTCCCGTGTTATCGGCGGTTAGGGCGACCGGTGCGCCGATTCCGATGTTGGTCGCAGTCCCGCTGGTTACGACAGTCGTTGCAGCGCCATTGCCGGCGATGGTCGAGATTCCGAACTGAGTTCCCAGGCTCCCCAGCGGTTTCACCGTCAATTGCACCGGGACAGAAACCGATTTGTTAAACGACTGCGGCGCGCTGATCGTAATTGTGGACGTGTATACGCCCGGCGCCAGGCCCGCCGTGCTGATCGTCAGCGAGTCTGCAAACGGAGTATTGCCGCTTTTCGTCGACAGCGTCAGCCAGGGCTCTCCCGACGTCGCTACCGTCGCCGCCAGCGCCCAGCTCGGATCCTCGAACGCGCGCACCGTGAAAATCTGGGAATAGGGCGCTCCCTGCTCCAGCGTGATATTGATTTGCGCCCCCGGTTTGGCGAGGCTCGGCGTCACCGTCGCCGGAACCACAACCCACGTGTCGCCGCCGTCGTCCGACCGGACGAAGGCCGGGCTGGTTCCAACTCGCGTCGCATAAATCGTCGTCGGTTGCGTGGCATTGACCGCGTTCAAAGCGTAGAGCGTGCCGAAAGTGAGCCCGATACTCTGCCAGGTTTGCCCCGCGTCTTTCGACCGGTAAAATCCCGAGGGCCCTTTGGCGACCGCGTATATCGGTCCCGTGATGCCGGCGTAAAACGCCGTAAAGATCCCCAGCCCGGCGCTGGTTTGATCGGCGAAGGAGCCTCCGCCTCCAGTGCTCAGGTAAGCCGCAACTCCGGGTCCGAACCCGTCAACACTGGCAAACAAATAGCCCTGCGGTGCGTACAACAGCCCGAGCGCGATCGCGTGATAATTCGGCGGCCCCAGTCCGGCCAGGGAACCTACGGGACTCCACGCATGGCCTCCGTCCAGACTCTGGTACGTCAGGAAATTCACCGCGTCCAGATAATACATGGGATTTCCCGTGTAGTCGCCGATCTGGAACGTCGAACTCGATCCTGGAAGAAAGCCTTGCTGCCGCCAACTGGTCGCCCCGTCCAGGGACCCATAGAGTTGGTTGCCGAGCTTGGCGAATAGTGTCGACGGCGGCCCGGCGATCTCTTTGAAGAAATCGATATCTCCGGCGTTGGTCGGCAATCCGGTGTTCGTGTTCGTCCAGGTTGTGCCTCCATCCTGGCTGCGCCACATCGCGCCCGCAGCGGTCGTGGTCGCCAGGTAGAGCGTCCCACTGGCCGGATCGATAATGAGTCCTTTCACGGGCGGCTGTGGCAAACCCGGGGCGGTGACGAACATCGGGATCCACGTCGAGCCTCCATTGGTGCTGAGAAGCAGCGCGCCGTTGTGCGAGGCATACAGCGTCCCGTTCGGCGCTGCGGCAATCACGGCAGGAAGGAACGATTGTTGGGACCACGCGGCGGTGGCCGAAAGAATGAAGATGATAAGTCTGGCCGGCACCATTCCATTATGGATCGGCCGATGGGACCAGGGAGTACAGTACTAAGTTAGGTGTCTGGGCGAGTCCTCAGTACAAGACCTTATCCCACCACCGTTGTCAAGCCATCGTTATTTCTGGGCGCGGCCGAAGAACCGGACCCGTACGACAAAATGCCGGCCCTCCGCCCCCAGTACCTGCAAGAATTGCGGCGCGCCGATGACATTATTAACTGCGGTGGGATTGGTCTGGTTCGTGAGGTTGTTGATTCCGCCGCGAAGCGCGAATCGATACCCGTGCAGCGTAATCATTCGTTCAATCGCCAGATTCAGGTCGAAATTCATCGGATACCGAAATGAATCCACCGGGCCGGCGATGATCCCGGTTTGATAGCGCACTGAGAATGGAAACCCGCTCCGCATATCGACCAGTGCCGATATCGCCCAATTCTTCCCCCAGTTCTTCCGGGGCAACGGGAAATACGCCCACGCCAGGAGCCGGTTCGGCGCATCCCAAGGCATCGGCACGAGATTCGAGAGCACCTGCAACGGCTGCGTGATGTTGGGATCGAGGACCGCATTCGAAACGGCCCGCGACCGCGTGTAGGACGCCATCCACTCATATTGGCCGGTGAACTTCTGGCGAATCGACATCTGAATGGAGTCATACTCGTCGCGCCGGAGATTCGTTAACTGATATATCGCCGCCGTGTCCACGCTCGGCAAAGGAAGTAGCGAAGGAGGAGCATTGGGAGCCAGGGCGTTGATGAATGCGAACTCATCGGTTCCGCGCCGCCGCAGATATTTTGCGGTCACGTGAACGTGCGCCGACACTTGATGCGTTACATCGAGCGTCCAATTGCTCGCCCGCGGCAGGACCAAAGGCGCATTGCCGATCGTAAAGGTGGTGAGCCCCGGCGGACCGGCAGGGCCGCCGTTCGGCGAATATGTCGTCGTAACCGCGGTCTGATCGAGCGGCCGTCCGAAAATATCCATCGTGATCGTATCGTGTGTCAGCAGATAGCCTCCGGAAATGCGGGTGTGGCCCGACGCAAAGGGAGACCACGAGAAGCCCAATCGCGGCGACCAGGCCAGGTCGCTTACTTTCTGGTCCCAATCCTGCCGGACACCCAAGCTGAATTGCAAGCTTTTGGAGACGCGCCAGGTATCCATCAGATAAGCCGCCACCTGACTATCGCCGACGTCGAATTGCGCCGGCGTTGGAAATAACGTTTGCGAGATCGGCTGGCCGAAGAGCCCCAGGACCTGGTAACCCGTGCGGTGAAAGTTGCCCGTGTAGCGCACCACGTCGGCCTCGCCCCCGGCTTCCAGGTGATGCGCGCCGAACAACTGGAATTGCGGCAGGTAGACGTGAATCATCCCTTGATCCCGCGCGGCGGTCTGACTGGAATTCAAAAAATAGTTTCCGCTGTTGCCCTCCGGAGAAATCACATATAGATTCGGACCCTGCGGCGTTTGCAGGTTCGAAAAATAAGTGTGCCCATAACCGAATTCCACCAGCACACCGCGGCCCAAGTAGACCTGATCTTTGACGCTGAAGAGATACTCGCGCGTATCGACGGTGGATGTGGCTGAAACCGGGTTCAACGGTCCGAGTCCTACCCGGCTCTGATCGCTGATATTCGCCAGAAAATCGGCGAACAAAATGTTCGCCGCAGTCAGATTCACCTGCGTATGCAGCAGATTGCTCCCGGTCCACCCGGTTCGCGTATCCTGCCCCTTCGGAAGTCCCGGGACGAACCCCGAGGTGTATTCGGAATCGAAGGTGTCGGAGAACCACGCTCGTCCCCGAACGATGGGTCCTGAGACTCCCAGTCTCGGATACCAGTTGCCGAACTGAAGGCCCTGTTGGACGCGAAGTCCAGGAATGAAATCTGTCGCCGTGTAGTGAAAGGCGTCCGTGCCGTTCTGAGTGTTCACCGCCAGGACGCCGGCCGACCCTTTCCCGAACTCCGGCGAATAGCGTCCCGAAGCCAGTTCCACCGAACGGACTGCTTCCACCGCCAGAACGGTTTGAAACTGGCCGGAGATCGGGTTGGTGATGTTGAAGCCATTCAGAAGATACAGCACCTGACTTTCAGATGCGCCGTTAACATGCAAATTCCCGGTAGCATCTTGCAGGACTCCCGGCATCAGTTGCAGCGCGTTTCGCAGATTGTGGCTGTTGGCGTACGGCATGTCGTTCACCTCGGTGCCGGTAAGCTGTTCCTGGCTCTGCGTCTGGCTGACATCGACGGGCGAGGTTTCGGCGTTCACGTTCTCGGACTGGAATACCTCGCGGACATTGTTGATCGAAAGCGTTAACTCCTGAGCCGCGTCGATATGTATAGGACGGTCCTTCAACGCGTAATAACCTTCGCGAGCCACGCTGATCAGAAAATCGCCCGGCGCGGCGACGGTCAGAGTGAAAGCACCGGTGGGATCGGTCTGAGTTTCCCAGGAACCTGTCGAGGCGGAACGTAAAGTAACACGGGCCTCGCGAACGGGCGCGTCCGTCTCGTCGACGACTTTGCCGCGTAGAATAACGTCGGAAGCATACAGCGGGGCGATCCATCCCGCGAGTAAACTCAGGAATGCGGCCGTGGAAACCTTAGCGCGCACAAACGCCACCTCAACGAAGGCCTAGAAGACTACTTTCGCAGTTCCTTGGCCTGCTTACGATCGGCAGCCGCTCCTTCTTTATCGCCAGTCCGTGCCTTCGCCTGCGCGCGATGTGAATATGCCAGGGGCAAATTCGGCTGTAGCCGCAGCGCTTCGTTGAAATCTTCGATCGCTTTGGCGAACTCGCCAAGCGCGTTTCGCGTGACGCCCCGAAACATGAAGAACTGGGCGACTTTCGGATTCAGCCGGATCGCCTCGTCGAAATCCTGGAGCGCCGCGTCCCATTGTTCCAGTCCGTTGCGCGCCCGGCCGCGGATGCTGTGGGCTCCGGCGAGATTCTGATCTCCGAGGCGGATCGCGGCATCGATATCGGCGATCGCCCGGTCATATTGCTGGCTTCGAACGTATGCGGCGCCGCGTTCATGAAAAGCGTCGGCCGACTCCGGTACCCGCCGAATGACTTCCGTGCAATCCGCGATAGCCTGCGCATCATCCAGCCTCATACCTGCCGCGCGGCAGCGGCCCATGTACGCCGATGCCCCGTCCGGCTTCAGACGGATCGCTTCACTCAGCCGCTCCGCCGCCTCCGCCCAATTTCGCTGCCCGAGCAGCAGCATCCCCTGTTCGTATGCCCGCTGATACGCTTCGTCGTTTGCCGTCTTTGCCCGATTAATCTGGGCCGGATCAATCTTGGCCACATCAGCTTTCTTAACCTCTTTCCTCGGCTCAGGAGCCTTCACCTTCGTAAGCGAAGGCGCCGGTGTTACGACTGGCACGGGAACGGCCGCAGTCTGTTGGACTGGCGCAGCCGGTTCCGCCCGGCGAACCGATACAGGAACATCGGGGACCTTCCCAGCAGCCGGAGCCTTGCGCTCCATCCGCCAATACGCGCCGGCCGCGATCACGACGCCGGCGGCGGCCAATCCGCCCCAGAGCCAGTGTTTCGAAAACCATCCACTCCGCGCGGTCGCCCGTTCCAGGGCCGCGTCCAATTCGGCGGCGCTCTGGAAGCGCTTCACCGGATCTTTTTCCATGCAGCGCCGGATGATCCGGTTCATTACGGCGGAACTGCTGCCGGGAAGATCCGGCGGCTCGTCTTTGAGGACCGCGCTCATCACCTCGATGGAAGTCCGCCCGCGAAACGCGCGCGCGCCGGCGGCCATCTCATAGAAAACCAGGCCGGCGCTAAAAATGTCGGAGCGGTGATCGATCTCTTCGCCGCAGATCTGTTCCGGCGACATGTATCCGGCAGTTCCCACGATCGTCCCCGGCTGCGTGGTCGTGGCCAGCGTGACGGTGTTGTCGGCTTGCGAAACATGCTGCTTCACGCGCCGGGCCAGGCCGAAATCCAGAATTTTCACGCGCCCTTCCGCGGTGACCATGATGTTTTCCGGCTTCAGATCGCGATGGACGATCCCGCCGGCATGCGCCGCTTTTAATGCGTCCGCGATTTGCGACGCCAGCCGCGCGAGCTGATCCTGCGGCAGCGGCCCCCGCGAAATGATCTGGCGAAGCGATTCGCCATGCACCAGTTCGGTGACGATGTAATGCGTCCCGTCCTGCTCCCCGACGTCGTAGATGCTGACGATGTTGGGATGATTCAACGCGCTGGCCGCCCGCGCCTCGCGCTCGAAGCGAGCTTGTAAACCAGGGTCGTCGGCCTTGTCATGGGCGATCACTTTTACCGCGACTTCGCGGCCCAGCCGCGTGTCGCGCGCTCGATAGACCTGTCCCATGCCGCCGGCGCCTAACCGGCCCTCGACCTGGTACGGACCGAAACGGTCTGGTAGATCCTCGGGCATCTGGAAACCTAAAGCTTACCCAAATCCGAAGTTTGTCAGGGAATTTTGCCGAATTTCACCGGTTCCACCCGCCGCACACCGAAAATGTACGCTCCAGCGGACATCAGAACCATAATCGTCGCGGCCAGGAACGCTAGCAAAAAGCTCCCGGTCCGCTGCACCACCCAGCCAGTAAACCACGGAGCGACCACTCCCGACAGGTTGGCGAAGCCATTCTGTAAACTGGTCCACTGTCCCGCGGCGGCGGGACCCGCCAGCGTTTGCGTGATCGCGTACACATTCGAGGCGTAAATACCGAAAGACATGCACGCGAGAATCAACAGCCCGATCGCGATCCGCGTGTCTTCAACAATCGCCACCGGAAGCAGAATTGTCGAACACACCAGCCCGATTCCAGCGAAGGTCTTGCGCACTCGTGTGGGCGTGTTGCCTCGGGCGATAAAGAAATCGGAAAGCCAGCCCGAACTCACGCTCGATAAAGCAATCGCAAGATAGGAAACCGAGCTGACCACCCCCATCGTTTCCTTCGCAAATCCGCGTTCCCTCTCGAGATAAGGCGGCAGCCAGGTGATCAGGAAATACCAGAAATAATTGGACCCGAACAGGCCGATTGAGGTCCACCAGACCGCCGGCTGGCGGAGCAGATCGCGCAGCGAAAGATGCGCCTCAGATTTGCGAACCGTCGAAAGCCGCTTGGATCGCGGCATCCAGAGCAGCCATGGAATCAGCCACAGGAAGCTGACCGCTCCCAGGCCGACGAAAAACGCGCGCCAGCCCAGCCGCGCGATGAAGAATCCTCCGATCAGCGCGCCGAGTGCGGGTCCCGTCTTGGTTCCGGCGTCGATAGCCGCATTCGCAAGGCCGCGGCGATGCTCCGGATAGCACGTGACCAGGATCCGCGAGTAACTCGGATACGCAATCGATTCGCCCGCGCCCAACAGCAGCCTCAGAATAAAAAACACCGTGAATCCGGTAGTCAGTCCGGACACGGTCGTCGCCAGCGTCCAAAGGCCGAATCCTGCCGCGAGCACCCAGCAAACGTTTAGACGATCCGCCAGCCAGCCCGCCATATAAAGGAGCTGCGACGCGGCATACGTCCAGAAAAATGCGGAGAGCAGCAAGCCGAGCTGATAGTTGGACAGATGCAACTGCTTCTGGATATCGGTGGCGCCGATCGAAAGGTTGGTTCGATCCACATAATTCAGGATTCCGGAAATGACCAACAGCGCGAGAACCGTCCAGGAGCGCCA
>DATGGL010000128.1:0-1956 GCA_035308605.1 Bryobacteraceae bacterium | reverse complement strand
GAGCCGTCCGGCAGCCCCGAGCCGCTTGTACAAAGGCGTCGCGGGTAACGGCGTGAGCAATCCGAAAATCGGGAGGCCCGGGGGCCATGCGCGGACCTGCTGCAAGGTGCGTTCGGCGACTCCCGGCGTGTCATTATCCATGCCGAAGATGAACGACGTGATTGCGTACACGTTGCGCTGCGCGAGCCGTTCCAGCACCGTCCCATACTCGCCGGGTTTGTTGAAACCTTTATTCACATCCTTCAGATTGGCCGGGTCGATCGATTCCATGCCGATGAACACCCACTTGCCGCCCGAGGCCGCGATCAGGTCGACGAGTTCTTCGTCGCGCAACAGATTCGCACTGATCTGCGCCACCCAGTGCACCTGGGCGCCGGCGGCAATGATGTCCCGCAGCAATGATTTCGTTCGCTTCACGTTGATCGCGAAATTGTCGTCAATAAAGAAGACCGCGATCTGGCCGCCCTCGCTCTTCGCGCGCTCCTTCAAGAGGAGGAGTTCGTTCACCACACTTTCATTCGTGCGAAAGCGGATGGCATCGCCAAAGAATCCCGTGACCGTGCAAAACTCGCAGCCGTACGGACAGCCGCGACCCGACTCGACCGGAACAATGCGAAATGTTCCCCAGCCTTCGCCTACATTCTTAAGGAACGGATGGAAGATCTTCGGGATCAGGTTGAACTGGCGCAGGTCGATCGCGTCCCATGGAATCGACGGATAGTCCTGCAGTGAAGGCTTTCGCTCCTTGCCCGCTGCATCGACCGGCGCGTAAACATCTTTGAGTTCACCGCGCACTGCATCGTTCACGATGGTCGGCCAGGTTTCATCGGCTTCTCCAAGCGCCACCGCATCCGTGTGGCGCGGCCCGCCGTCGCGCCCGAGCGCCTCGTTGGCCATCTCCGTCACATGAGGACCGCCCATCACCACCGGAACCCCCGCGGCACGTACTGCATCGGCCATGCGGTAAGCTTTCGCGATCATGCGCGTCATCGCGCCGATGCCGACCAGCCCAATGTTTTCCTCGCGCACAAAACGAGCGATGCCCGCTTCATCCATGGGCTGCGCGTTGCCGTCGATAAGCACTACTTCATGGCCCGCCGGGGTCAGCGATTGAAGAAGAAACATCCAGAGGTGCGGCATGAAATTGCGGGTCACGCCGTTGTCGGGGTTGTAGAGGAGAATTTTCATCGTGTCTTCCTTCGTTCTGTGACTTGCTGTTGGTGTGTGAACGACGTAAGGAGGAGACACGAGCGACGTACAGACTGGCGACTTCCCCGGGGAGCAGCTTAGGCAGGTTGTTCGTGAAATTCTCGCGGAATAACGAAATTGTACACCCAAAAACCTTGGCGGGCGCCCTGGCGAAGAATTAAAGATGTCAGGACTTTTTGCGCAATCAGGCGGCAATGCCGGGTTAGTCGTATTTTTCGTACAGAATCGACTTGCGATCCCAGCCGAGACTCTTCAGCAGGTCGCGGTTGGCGCTGACCATCTTGTCGAGACCGCAGACGTAGGCGTGCATATCGGTGCGGCCGTTCGCGATTTCAGCAACATGTTCCTGTACATACCCTCGAAGGCCCTTCCAGTTTTGATCGCCGCGGCTGAGGGTCGGCAGGTAATGAAAGTTCTTGTGCCCGGCGGCGAGCCCGAGGAACTCCTCGTGATAGTAAATGTCTTTTTCGGTGCGGCTGCCAAACAGTAGCCAGAACTGCTTGTCCTGATGGCGCGCGTGTTCGGCGAAGAGCCACTGCAACATCGAGCGATACGGCGCAATGCCCGTGCCGGTCGCGACGAAGATCGTGTCACGCAATGGAGGACGCAGAATGAAATTTCCAAACGGGCCCTGAGCGGAAATCTCCGCGCCGACTTCGAGGTCGCAGAGGTAGTTCGACATGAATCCATCCTGCACGCGATTCAGGCAGAGCGCGAAGCGATTGCCGTCAGGCGGCGAGGCGATCG
>DATGGL010000127.1:0-2706 GCA_035308605.1 Bryobacteraceae bacterium | reverse complement strand
AGGACAGCGCCAGCCCCACGGCTCGCCGGACCTCCTCGATCCGTAGCGGTCGCGCAAGAATATCGAAGCCGCCGATGCGGAACACCTCGTTCCACAGGTATTCATCGGCGACCTTGGAGAGCAGAATTACGACAGGCCGATGCGGTAACGCGGCCAGGCTCCGCACGGCGTCGCGCCAGTCAGTTTCCGGCAGATCGCGGTCGCAGAGAATGACGGGCGCCGTCAACTGCTTCGCGATCATCCACGCCTCTTCGCTGGAGTTCGTGAACTCGACGCCCCAGTGCTCCCGTGCCGCGACCTCATGCAGCGCGCTGCGATCCTGATCGCTTGCGCCGGCGGCAATGATCGGAACGCCCCGCGGCGCCGGACGACGGATCGGCCGCAAATTCAGCATGTAGGAGAGAAGCTTCGTCACAAGAATCGTCCGAATTAAGAGTACGCCGCAAGTATTCTATCCGGAATACCGGCATCCTGGTATTCAGTCAAGAGACTTTCAGGTAGGGGCGTCCGCGTGCCGATACTCCGAAAGGCCAAATGAAATTACTGAAGATCCGGTATGGTTGAGGCTCCGACTCGGGGTTACTTTGGAGCTTATGAATTCGGCGGAGAACAAAACATCGCGATGGGCTGTCATTCTGGCCGGCGGAAGCGGCACTCGCCTCCAGCCTTTGACGCGGCGGATGTTCGGCGAAGGCCGTCCCAAGCAGTTTTGCAAGTTGTTCGGCGACAGAACTTTGTTGGGCCATACGCAGGCACGCATTTCTCGCGTGATTCCGCCGGAGCGGACGATGTGCGTGGTAATAAAAGCCCATTCTTCCTACTACAGGCAGGAACTGACCGGCGTCGCGTCTTCCGGAGTGCTGGAGCAGCCTATTGACCGGGGAACCACCGCGGCAATTGCATATTCTCTCGCCCGGATCGCGGCCATGGAGCCGGCCGCCGTCGCCGGATTTTTCCCCGCGGACCATTATTTCGCCGACGAAGACTCCTTTACCGCTTCGCTGAACCGGGCATACAGGGTTGCGGATATGTCGAGCGATACCCTCCTGCTGCTGGGCGCTCAGCCCGACCGTCCCGAGGTGGAATACGGCTGGATCGAGCCCGGCCGGGAGTTGCTCCGCAGCGGAGGCCCGTCCCTGTTTCGCGTTAACCGATTTTGGGAGAAGCCGTCGGCAGAAGTAGCGCGCGGGCTGCTTGATCGCGGCTGTTTATGGAACACCTTCGTCATGATCGGACGCGTTCGAACGTTCCTCGCGGCGCTGAAACAATCTGTTCCCAACGTATTTCGGGCATTCGCGTCCGGAGTGGATCGAATGGCGGGCAGGTTCGACGCGGACAAGATTTACAGCAGCCTTGCTTCAGGCGATTTTTCGAAGCAAGTGCTGTCGGCGTTCCCGGACCGGCTGACGGTTCTACGACTGGACAACGTGGGCTGGAGCGATCTGGGAACGCCGGAGCGGGTGATGGCCGCGGTCGGCGGATGCGCTGGGAACAGGATAGCTCGATTCGGAACGACGCCCCTCACCGCTGCCTGATCGAGAATCTTGTCCATCAGATCGCCGTTGGTCAGCAGCGGGCGTCATTTCGGCAGCGCTCCACGGCTTCGTATACATCACCGCAATACCCTGCCGGATCGACGCGTCGAAACCCAACGTATCGACAACCAGCGAGAGTCGTTACCTTTCCAGTGACCGATTGAGTCTCCCCACTCGTTCGGATTCCGACGACGTTCGGCGTCTGGATGATCTTTTCAATACGGCCCACGCCGAGGCACGTCTATGGGCAGGCAGCGAGCCGCTGCGGGCAAAGCACTGGATCATCCAATATGGTAGACTAAAGTTTGCGATTGGTATGCTTCCGACCATCCAATTCGATCCGCAAAAAGAGACGCCGATTTATCGGCAAGTCTATGTGCAGATTAAGTCCGCGATAGACTCCTACAAGTTACTCCGCGGCGAACGCCTTCCCGCCACTAGAGAATTGGCTGGCCTACTGGGCCTAAATCGAACGACAATCGCAGCGGCGTATGGACTGTTGGAAGAGGAAGGCTTAATTCGCGGGCATGTGGGGCGGGGTAGTTTCGTCGAGGGTCCGGGGCGCTCGGATGAAAAACGGCAAGAGGAAAAACTCGATTGGGAAATGCTGATTCCAGCGGAGGAATCTTCTACCGGAACGTCACCGGCGTCCTCCGGGGCGGCGAAGATCAGTTTCGCCTCATCGCGGCCATCGGAGATGCTGTTCCCGTTGGATGAGTTCCGCGCCACGTGCCGCGAAGTGATCGATTCGGCCGAGGCCGCGCAGATTCTTCAGCTCGGCTCCGCCGGCGGCTATGCTCCGCTGCGCAGGTATCTTCTTGAAGAAGCCCGTCGCCGTGGGATAGCGGGGCCCGGCGACGATATCCTGATCACCAGCGGCTGCCAGCAAGCATTTGATTTGCTGCAGCGGGTGCTGGCGTCGCACGGGGAGACGGTGTTGCTCGAAGACCCGGTTTATCCGGGACTGCGCAACGTGTTTGTGCGCGGTGGGGCACGCGTCGTCGGTGTTCCCGTGGGCGATCAAGGCGTCGAGATCGACACGCTCGCCCGCACGATCGAAAAGGAGAAGCCGCGCTTGGTGGTGCTGACTCCCAATTTCCAGAACCCGACTGGATCCACCATGCCCGAGACTTCTCGCCTGGCGGCGCTGGAAATGGCGCGGCGAGCGGGA
>DATGGL010000126.1:0-6151 GCA_035308605.1 Bryobacteraceae bacterium | reverse complement strand
ATGGGAAAATTTGTCACCCACAGGAAGCGGTAATCTTTCGCGGGATCGCCCGTCTTCTTGAAGATTCCATGCCGGTCCGAATACTTCTGCGCCAGCGCCAGCCGCAACAATCCCGCCGACGCATAGATCGCCAACTCCGCCGGCGTAACTTTGCGGTGTCCCGGCATCGCAGTCTGCGGGCCGGCTTGCGCCGATCCCGCGACCAGCACGATCAAATCACTTTCCTGCGCCTCGCACTTCTTCGCAATTGCCGCTGCGGCGTCAGGATACTTATTCCCGATCCGCTTGAAATCTTCATAAAGGCGCGCCCCGCCCTTGGAATGGAACATCGGCTTGATGTCATCGCGCTCCTTGCGCGACAACTCGCCGACCTTCGGCGTGCAGATCGCAATCACGGGCAGATTCGCATTGATCGCCAGCTCCTGCAGATTGGCGTCGGTGAAGCAATCGCGCACATCGGTGAAAGGCGGCAGGCGCAGATCCGGCTTGTCGATCCCATACAGGCGGATCGCCTCGTCGTAATCCATCCGCGGAAATCCGGTAGCGATCTTTTCCCCGGCCGCGCCAAATGCCGCCTTTAGAAATCCTTCCACTACCTCCCAAACCCGCTCGGGCTGCGGATACGACATCTCCAGGTCGATCTGGGTGAACTCCGGTTGCCGGTCGGCGCGCAAGTCTTCGTCGCGGAAGCACCGGACAATCTGGAAATATCTGTCGAACCCCGAAATCATCAGGATCTGCTTGAACATCTGTGGCGATTGCGGCAACGCGTAGAACGTCCCCGGCTGCACCCGGCTGGGAACGAGATAGTCGCGCGCTCCTTCCGGAGTCGACCGGGTCATGAACGGCGTCTCGATCTCAAAAAAACCTTCCGCTGACAAGTAATCCCGAATCGCCTTCGCCACCTTGTGCCGGGTCTCGATGTTGAACTGCATCGCGTCCCGCCGCAGATCGATGTAGCGATACTTCAGCCGCGTCTCTTCGTTCGTCAGCGCCGTATCGGAGGGCAAAAATGGCGGCAGCTTGGATTCGTTCAGAATTCGAATATCATCGGCGACGAGTTCGACCTCGCCCGTCGGCATGTTGGGATTGATCGTGTTCGCGTCGCGCAGCTTCACCGTTCCGATCGCGGCGATGACGTATTCATTGCGCAGCGTTTCCGCCTTTTCGTGAATCTCCCGATTCCGTTCGGCATTGAACACCACCTGCATGATGCCGGTCCGATCGCGCAGGTCGATAAACAGCAAACTGCCGTGGTCGCGCCGTTTGTTCACCCATCCCATCAGCACAGCTTTCTTGCCGGCGTCGGACGCGCGCAGCGTCCCGCACATATGAGTACGTCGAAGATCTCCTAAGAAATCGAGCAAAGTATGTCCTTATAGAAGGATTTCCGGCAGAGTGCCAGACCCTTGATTATAAACGGAATTGTGGGATGCCCTAGTTTGCGTCTATTTGCGTTTTGCGATTTCTCGGTGCCCTTCCGACTATCCCGGCGCTGCTTCCGGCAACTAAAATGAGGAGATGTCGGCAGTTGAAATCCCCCGTCCTGCTCCCGTTCCACGACTGTTGGTCGAACTGCCGTCGCGTCCTCGAGTCTTTTTCAGTAATCTTTGGGATCTTCTGTCTCTCCGCCGGCCTGTCGCGCGTGATCTCTATTCAGATCCCGGCGATTTCTGGCCTGATGTCTTCGTCAACCGACCTCTACCCTGGGGACGCTTTCTGCAATCCGCCGTCTACCATGTTGTTGCCGGAGTGTTGCTCATCGTAGCGACGCGATTTTTCGCGATGCAGCCGCGCGTCAGTACCGCTTCCACGTTCGACCGCTCGCAGGTGATTTACTACCAGCCGGCAGAAATCCTTCCTCCGCTTGATACTCGCAGCCCGTCGCCAAGCCAGACTGCGAAAGCCGATCCGGAATTTGCGCGACAGCCCATCATTTCGGTGCCGCCCGAAGCCGATAACCGCTCGCAAACCATCGTCACACCGCCCCGCTTCAAACTTAACCGGGACGTAGCTCTGCCAAACGTCGTGGCGTGGTCGGACACTCCAAATCCACGCCTCGCCATCCCCGACGCTCCGCTGACTCCTGCCGCCGAGATCAAGCGCATCGCGCCCCGGCTCGACAGTTCTGTGGTCGCACCGCCTCCGGATCTTCACGCAGCGAAGAATTATGCGGCTGCTCCCGGGCTTCAGCCTGCTCCGATCGCGCCGCCGCCGACGGTTGATGTTGCCGCAAATCGCCCGCCCGGCGATCTCAACATCGGTCACAGCGCCGTCATCGCTCCTTCCCCGCAACTGCCGGTTGCCGAACAGCACTCTGTTCGGGGAAGGTCAGGATTCTCGGCTGCTCCGCAGGTTGTGGCTCCTCCGCCTTCGATGCCGGGATCGTCCGCGGGTTCGGGATCGCGCGGCAGAATGATCGCTCTCAATCTGCATCCCGCGGTCGGCGCACCGCCCGATCCACCAGCCGGCAATCGCCGCGGCACCTTCGCGGCAACGCCGGAGGGTCGCGCTGGAGCAACAGGTTCACCCGGCTCATCCGGCAACCCGAACGGCAATGGCGCAGGGGGCATGTCTCGCGCTGGAACCGGCGCTCTTCCCTCCGGACTTTATGTGGGAAACAACAGCGACAAGTCTTCGGCCGTCGCGGGAAATGGCTCACCGGCGAACTCGGTGAACCCGAACCTGATGGCCGGCGCCCGCCCTCCGCGGGTGAATGCTTCTCGCCCGATGCAGCCCGCAGCCGCATCGAAACTGTCCGAGCCTGAGCGCGCGGTGTTCGGCAATCGCAGGTTTTATTCTCTAACTCTCAACTTGCCGAACTTGAACTCGGGAGGCGGAAGCTGGGTCATTCGCTTCGCCGAGCTCGACCACGATTCTAGTTCTCGCGACGCCGCAGATCTCTCTCAGCCCGCCGCGACTCGCAAAGTCGACCCCGCGTATCCGCTGGAACTGATGCGCCAGAACGTCGCTGGCACCGTCATTCTTTATGCGGTGATTCATGCCGACGGCAGCGTGGGCAATGTGCGCGTGCTGCGAGGCGCCGATCCTCGCCTCGATCGCTTCGCTCGCGAAGCCTTATCGCAGTGGAAATTCGATCCCGCCACGAAGGATGGAACGCCCGTCGACATCGAGGCGACATTCCAAATTCCGTTCCGCCCCGCTATCGCAGGATCCAATTTCTAGCTCTAGAGTAGTAGCTTGTTTTGGTATTGCGCTGATTATCCCCGCGTTCTCTGTGGGAAACTCGGCGAACTCAGCGGGAGATTCTCTCTCGCGTAAAGAAGGACTCCGTAGAGACGTAACTTGTTACGTCTCTCCCGCGAAAACTCGAAAATTCACCGAGAAATTGAATCGATTCGTGGCGGGCATCGTCAGCGACGCCGTCCGAACGACAGGAAAGGAGCGCGACAGCGCTACGCCTGGCCCGCGCCTTTGCGCTTCTCCAGCGCCGCGTAGATCGCGGGGTCGGTGCACACTTCGTAATACGTCCGCTCGGTCCATCCCTGGACCGAAAAGTCCGCTGGGTTGACTCTTGGAATCCGGCTCTCCCGCACCACAATCTTGCGAAAAATATCGCGGTCTACCGGCACCGTTGCCGTGAACAGTCGATACTCGCCTTTATCCGACGACGCCATCGATGCCGGCAGGCGCACCTTCAACGGCTCCAGCGTGACCTCCTTCTGCATCTTCTTAAATGCCGCCTCATTCATGCGAATCCCGCTCAGGTTGAAACTCAGAATCACGTCTTCGGGATTCCCATCCTCATCGAGTTCGGCCGCCTGAAATGCATAGACATGAAACGGCCCCGCCTGCGGCTCCATCAGCTTGCGCGCGCGCTTGTTGCACGACGACAACCGGTCACTCTCATTCAGCGCTTCGGAGATCATGATCTGATGCTCACCGTCCATCAGGTATAGCGGCGCGGATTCCTGCAGTGTGATGCCGACGCCCAGCTCAAGCTGGGGCATCCCCGATCGCTGCATCAACTCGTTATACCCGCGCACGATCTCGATAATTTCCCGCGCCAGCACCGCCATCCGGCTCACTGCGAGCACCGGCTCGCCTTCCCGCTCCAGAATCGCCAGAATGATCGCGTCGCCTTCGAGAAAAACCTTCTGCGCGCCATACTTCTGCAATAACTTGTTCACCGGATCGTAGAAATTCAAACTGAAATACGACGCCGGATTCAGTCCCTTCTCCATCATCGTTCGCGTCAGCCGCGTCGAATCCCGCACATCCGCCTTCAGGACAACATGCCTTAGCACACGGTCGGAATCCGTCCGCCGCCCTTGTTCCTCCGGCAGCAAGAACTCGTACAGGGTTCCGTTCACCCGCGACAATTCCTGCAGGCGTTCGTTGGTCACCAGGTTTACCGAGTCCAGCGCCCCGTTGAGAACTTCCAGCCGCCGCAGATCCCGGTGGTAGTGGAAGAAATCTCCCAGGAACCTCGCCGCGACTTTGGCTCGTTCCGCGCCTCGGCAACTTGCTACCTTCGCCACCGCCCCATACAAGCTGCTCGGCGAAACCTTTCCCGTTTGCTGGATCATTCGCTCCACGCGATCGCATTCCGTGCGATCGATGAGCGCATTCTTCAACTGTTGCGGATTGATCCGCGGCGCGTATTCGCTGAGCAGCGGAACCACTTGATACGACGCGATTACGTTCTCCATCACGCGCTCATCTTCGAGCAGGCGTACCCACCCCGCCAGCCTCTCCTGCTGCGCCATTCCTTCGGCAGAATCTTCCGGCGTTCCGCTTCCCACCAACTCCCGCGCGTTCTCCGGAACGTTCATCCACGAATCGAGTGTCTCCCCGCTGACGTCCTCGCCGTACAGCGTGCGCAAGAATCCCGAGGCAACTTCGCGCATGCGCCCGTAACGATCGGGATCGCGATCCCAGTTTCCCAGCATGACGTAGTGTTCTGCGCACAGATAGTCGTCGCGTCCATCTTCGGAAAACAGCAGCCGGTTGAGAAACAGCGGGTACGTAAAATAACTTCCGCCGCCGGTCTCTTCGCCGAACAACGATCGCCGCGTTCGCGCCAGCGTGCTCTTTTCCACTTCCCGAAGGGTTTCGAAAATGTCCTGGCCGGTTTTTCGCAGGATGATCTTCTTCCGCACCTGAAACCCCGCCACCTGCTCGCGGAACTCATGCGCCCGTTCCTGCCGCGAATTGTCGTAACTCTTGAGGCGGACCCGGCAGCGCTCCACGACCTGCGCAAATTGCAGGTTCATCTCCATGCGCAGAAATTTCGTCACTGCGAGCCGCGCCAGCACATCGATCGACAGCTTGAATTCCTTCTTGGCCCGGTTCAGCGACCCCACCAGCATTTCCGTGAGCGCCGACTTCCACTCTGCCGGATCGTGCTTCGCTTTGGCCGGCTTCGCCAGGTTGCGAATCCACGAGGGCGTTTGCATCGATGCCTGCGGTGCGTCCAGCAGCATGCCATCCAATTCCCCGTGCCGCTCAATCAGGCGCGAGATTTGTGCCCGCGTCAGTTCCGCGAACTTCGGGCTGAGCACCACATCGTGCCGCAGGTTATCGACGCCAACCGATATCCCTTCGAGCGAAACGAACGGAGTCGACGCCGCCAGATTCGGCAGCGCCGGTTTGTCCGGCCGTCCCCCTAAGCGAAAGATTGGGATTTTCGGCATCGCGAGCAGAACTCTCTTCGGAAGTTACTGATTTCAAACGTACATTGGAGGCTACCATGCACTCCGCACGAGCTAAAGTTACCTCGGTTACCCTATCGAGTCGCCGCGCCCGCTGGGAGGACGAGCGTGGAAGCCGAGGCTGCCGGCCCGCAGCCAATGAGCGATATGGGAATGCTTCGACAGGCGTCTTCCTGATTACCGACCAAACGCCCAAAATGACGATCTATTTGCCGTTGGACCGCGGTGGGTGAGGATACCAGTACTGCTGATGACAGTGTTCGCAAGCGTTATCGATCTGCTCGCCGCTCTCGAGCACTTTCGACGGGTCCTTTGCGTCTGCCGCACTCAGGGCTTGGGTCGCGGCGTCATGCAGGCCATGCGCAAAAGTGATCCATGCCGCGCGGTCCTGATTAATCAATGCTTCGATCTGGTCGGGCTGAAGCTCGATCCCCTGATTGTTTTGTTCTCCGGGTTTCGCAACGTGTCGGCCGGGA